>QKAV01000243.1 GCA_003247185.1 Crocinitomicaceae bacterium | reverse complement strand
ATTAATATGCCGTTTGTTGCATTTACAAATTCCGGAATTCCGTTTACGTTGGTTGTAATAACAGGAACACCACTCATAAAAGCTTCGGCAATAACGCAGGGGAAGTTTTCATAGTTACTGAATAGAACCAGTGCACGAGCATTTTTCAACGCATGAGCCACTTCTTCTGTTTCCAATGGGCCATCAAATGTTACTTCCTGTTCTGTTAATCCTTTGTTCCGTGCATATTGTTTCAGGTGATCATAGGGAAAATCACTGATGAACTGCATGCGAACCGGTAGGTGTTCCGATTTGAGTTCGGCAAGTACATCGATGATTCCGGTAGGGTTCTTCTGATCTTCATCCAGGGTTGAAATATGAACAAATGTTGATCTGTCCGGATTTCCAATTACAAATTTTTCAGGGTTCACAACATTCGTGATTCTCTGTTGCGGCGTATTCGGTGCCAATCGTGCAATTGCTTTTCCCAGATCGTTGGAGACCGGTAGAATCTTATCGGCATTTTGGAGTACTTTTTTTGTCAACTTCAACTGACGCGGAGAAAACTTGTTGGCCGGATCGTGATAAGCTGTTGAATGCTCCGTTACCACATAAGGAATCCTGCGTTTTCTTTTCAGCTCCAGGGCGAAAATCCCAAGAGGGTAGACCACATTCAAATGAACCAGGTCTATTTTTCCCTGTTCTTCTTCAATTGTTTTTAGTCCGGTGTAAAATGCCTTTCGATAGGCCTTTAATTTTCTCAAATGTGATATTCCGGGGATCGAAGAATGAACACGCGGATAGTAGACAATCACTTCAAGCAGGTTCCCTTCTTTTCTAACCACAGTCTCAATTGAGCTGATCGAGTCAGAAGGAAAAATGGCTAAACATGAAATCGTATTGAAACGCGCAGCAGCTTCAG
Organism: Crocinitomicaceae bacterium; assembly: GCA_003247185.1. Classification (GTDB taxonomy): domain Bacteria; phylum Bacteroidota; class Bacteroidia; order Flavobacteriales_D; family Crocinitomicaceae; genus UBA4466. The sequence goes on along the minus strand of QKAV01000243.1, from coordinate 11,132 downwards.
CATGTTTTTTTACGAAATTACCTAATGTAGGGGCATTTCGGTTCGGGTACCACGAATTTAAAAAAAGCACATGCATGAGCAGGTGGGTTTAAGCAAGCGTCTTTTCGAAAACTTCCTTTACCTGTTCCATAGCGTAATCGATTTCATCTTTTGTGGTATATCTGGAAAATGAAAAACGTGCATTAGGACGGGTCATATCCGCTCCGATACCTTCCAATACATGCGATCCTTTTGTTGCTCCCGAAGAACAGGCACTTCCACCGGAAACGGCTACGCCTTTAAGATCGAGTGTAAATAACAGCATTCCTGCTTTGTCAGTTTTCGGAAAACAAACGTTCAAAACCGTATAGAGTGAGCGGGAAGGGTCGGTCTCACCATGAAAATCGACATCCTCTCCGAAATATTCTTTCAATTCATCAATCAGATAATCTTTTAATCCTTGTACGTGTTGCTGATGAGCTTCTACATCTTCGTAGGCCAGTTCCATTGCTTTTGCCAAACCGACGATACCGTACATGTTTTCCGTGCCTCCGCGGAATCCACGCTCCTGGCCACCGCCATGGATAAGATTTGTCGCTTTTATTTTCTGATTGATATACAAGAATCCAATTCCTTTCGGGCCATGGAATTTATGTGCCGCACAGGTAATGAAATCAATGTCCAGGTCTTGCAGATCAAAGGCAAAATGTCCCATGGTCTGAACTGTGTCCGAATGAAAGTATGCTTCGTTTCTTCTGCAGATTTCACTCACCTGCTTCAAGTCGATCATTGTACCTATTTCGTTGTTCGCGTGCATCAATGAAACGATTTTTTTGGAGTCCCCGGCTTTGAGCAGGTTCTCAAGATCTTCAAGATCAATGTGTCCTTTCGAATCTACCGTCACATATTTTACATCCACCTCCGGAAACATTTTCAACGCTTCGGCTGTATGTCCCACGGCATGATGTTCCAAAGGAGAGGTGATGATCGTTTTAACGCCCAATTCTCGGACAGCTGTTAAGAGTGCCATATTATCGGCTTCCGTACCACCTGAGGTGAAAAAGATCTCAGCCGGTTTGCAATTCAGAAACGCGGCAACTTTCCGACGTGAAGTTTCCAGATAAGCCTTGCTTTGTCGCCCAAAAGAATGGGAAGAAGAAGGGTTTCCGAATACATCCCTCATAATAGGGATCATCGCTTCTATTACTTCAGGTGCCATCGGTGTTGTGGCAGCGTTATCCAGGTATACATTCATCTCTCAGCATTTGAGAGCAAAGATAGCGATTTAAGGGCAAGTGTAGTTAGTTGGTATTGAACATTGAAAAAGCCTCCCTTTTGAGGAGGCTTCGACACAAACATGATTAGAACTATTGTTCAACTACGATTTTCTCGTAACCGGCTGTTTCAGCTTTTTTCATGATGCTCTCATTTACAGATGAGCCAAAGTCATCCGCACCTTCGAGATCCGATCGTTTCTTCATTTCTTCATCAATATATTCCTGACGTTTTTGAGCCAATGAACCAATTTCTTTCTGGTACCGTTCCCGATCTGCTTTTTTCTCCTCAAGTAATGCGGTTTTTTCCTCATCACTTAATCCTTTAAATTCATCCGGCAAATCGTCTTCTGCAATTTTGGTAATATCCTTTCCTTCTTCCGTAGCATCAATCAAATCCCAGCTTGCATTATTGTAAGCATTACCGGCTTTTGATTTTACAATGGATCGTTCTGCTTTAACTGAAACAGATTGCATTGCTGCATTTTCATCTTGTGTAGCCTGCGCTTCCTTTCTGAGTTTTCCATAAGATCCGATACCGTAGTATGTTTGGTTCAAAGAATCATTGTAGGCATTAATCTTGTCATCGTATGGCGTATCGATGTGAACCACCTGACGGTCCGAATCAATGTTAAAATAATCTCCGTTACTGCAGGTAGCCCCCTCTTTCCAGAAAGTGCGTACACCTTCATCATAATTCCCACAGAAGATAGTATTGATAAAGATTCCTTTATCGGATGCTTTTTTACATTCCGTTTTGAAATCCACAGGTCCCTGATTGAAAGGTTCATTACCTGCGATATAGATCATTTTAAGATCGTTTTGGTTATTTGACCATTTCAGGTCTGATAAGGAACGCCCGATAACAGCTCCACAGAATTCGCTTCCACCATTCGTTCTTAGTCCGAATAATTTTTCAGAAAGCAAATCCATGTCATTGGTCAGGGCCATTATTTGTTGGATATAATTATCACTAGGTTCCAATCCGTCATTTCCATATTGATACAAAGCAAATTCGATGTCGGGAGAAGCACCATTGTAGGTAAAGGAACTTACTTCATTCACGATATTCCAAATCCGCGATTTTGCCTGATCAATTAAACCATCCATCGAATTGGAGGTGTCAAAAAGAATGGCGACCTGAATTTTTCTGTTCTGAGCAAATAGGGTGGGAGTAGAGATCAATGCGATCAATAATCCGGTAAAAAGGTTAATAAATGTCTTCATCTTGTTGTGTTTTTTTATGGATACAACAAGCAATGACTTTGGTTCAACGAAGTGCGAAAAATTATTTTTCCCGGGCGATAATATTGACTTTAATGTGCGTCCGATCCGTAGGATCAAGCTCCATCCAGCCTAATTTGTTCATGCGATTGAATGCGATATACTGGATTTCATTAAGGTTATACCAGGGACCGAAAGTAGGAAAGCCCGGGGTGCCATTTTCTTTCCATAAATAGGTTGGTCCGGCTGTCCATGTTTCTTTTTCGGTTATTTTATTTTTGAAATCCAGAGGTTCTACCCAGTAAATATCTCCGAGTCCGCTAACAGATTCCACAGTAGCCTGAACCAGATATCCATTTCTAAGTTCTACTTTATAGTATGGGTAAGGATTCGGTTCTTGTCCCGCTAACAGATGAATGCTGTCCTGATTCAGTAGTGAACAGGAAAGGATCAGGTCAAAAACACCATCCGTATCGATATCCAAAGAATCTCTTCCTGCGCCATAAAGATTGAGGGAATCCCAGCTTATACTTAATTCGAATGCAGGATTCAATGTGTCGATATACATTGCCCCGGCGTTGTATTTACCGGCCTTTATTGAATGAGCAAAAATAGAATTGCTTCCATCCTTTTTACACGAAGTGGCAATTGAGATCAATAAAATGTAGAAAAAATATCTTTTCATTTAAATACAGCCAGTGGCTCCGCCAGGACTCGAACCTGGATCTAAAGTTTAGGAAACTCTTATTCTATCCCTTGAACTACGGAGCCATTCAAGTTTAAGAATACAAAATTAAGAAAATGACTCTAATCACAGTCTTTCTTACTATGACAGCAACTCATTGTTACTTCAGAATCACTGGTTTTTTTATCCAGTTTTATTTCTTTCGCCATTTCTACTTTAGGTGAAATAAACGGAATTCCCAGGTTTAGCCCCCGTGCAATGACCAATGCCCCCAGAACGGTTAGCACATAAGGAACAGCTTTACTTAGTTTTCCTCTCAACGCAGGATTCAGGCGATTAGCCATAAAGGTCACGAATATCATACCCGGCATGGTCCCGATTCCGAAGGCAAGCATGGCTAAAAGTCCGCCGGTCATAGATCCTGCCAGCATTGCATTTCCCATTGCGACAAATACCATTCCGCATGGGAGCAGTCCGTTTAAAAAACCAAGTATTGGCAATTTGAAATTGCTTTTGGAGCGCATTAATTTTCCGATGGAGCGGCTTACAAACATCGTTACTCCGAAATCCAGTTTTATCGAAGGGAGCAGATTAGAAAGGTATTTTCTCCAGGCGTATATGATTAATACAACTCCGGCGATCATACTGATCCACTGCATTACTCCGAAGGTTTCCACTGTAATTCCAATTGAACCTACCAGTAAGCCCAGTAAGGAATAAGTGGTAATCCGTCCGATGTTGTAAGTCAAAGCATCACGGAGAATTGTCAGGTTATTCTTGCGATTTACCGGAACTGCAAGGGCAATGGGGCCGCACATACCTATGCAATGCAGATTGGAAGTCAATCCCAGAATTAATCCGCCTAGTATTACTAATTCCATCAGATGTAAATTTTATCCTTGATCAAACAAGGGGTATCACCGTTTAAGTAGGAAATCTCCACTTTATATTCTCCGGGAACAAACATGGAGCGATCCAGTGCCATCATTTTTGTTCCTTTCACATCAAATGTTTTGTCCAGTTTATCATTGTCCGGACGTTTGAATAGAACCTGAACATCTTTGTACGGCTGATCCTGTGGGATTTGAACAATTACGTGATTTTCCTGTAAATCCAATTTGACCGGGTCACTTTTTTGTGCATTCTGAACCGCATTAATTTCATCTTCGTACGATAGTTCCCGGATATAGTAATCTTCCGTCTCAAGGTCCACATTGGTTGTCATCAACGTTACCGCGAGATAAATGATAAATCCCATAAACAGTGCGAGTGCGATCGCTATTCCCTTTCCCCAATTCATATTAATTACATTAATGGTCCGATAACTTTGATCTTCTCTCTTTTGATCAGTTTTCCATTTCCTTTGATCAGTACGTGAAGTTCCCGTTTTCCGTTTTTGATGGTTCCTGCCGGAATTTTGACAATCATCCGCTCTTTTAGATAACCTTCTTTCTTAAGAATAGGATCGGTTACGACCATGTGAATTTCACCATCTCCCTCTTCCAATTCCAACGTAATGTGGTACGTATTCTTTGTTTTATTCGTGAGATTGATCTCGAAAATATTGTTGATACGCCCGTCATCCAGCATTTGGAAAGTAGATCCGCGTTGTCTGAAAATCGTAGCATCAAAATCTGAGCGCGTCATCAATAAAGTAACCAGTACCCCCATCAGAACGACTAATAATCCGGTATAAGCTTTTACGCGACCGGTCCACTTGAATCCGGTTCTTTCTTTGATTCCTTTTTCAGACACAAATCGGATCAATCCTTTTTCGAGGCCAACGCTTTCCATCATGTGATCACAGGCATCCATACATGCGGTACAGTTAACACATTCCAACTGTGTACCGTTTCGGATATCTATCCCTGTCGGGCAAACGAGTACACATTGTCCACAATCAATGCAATCACCTTTTCCTGCTTCTTTACGATCCTCATTCTTTCTGAATTTGGCTCTTTCCTCACCGCGGTAAGTGTCATAAGCTACTACCATTGAATTTTCATCTAGTAGTACTCCCTGAAGACGTCCGTAGGGACAGATAGTGGTACATACCTGTTCTCTCAGTCTGGAAAATACCAGGTAAAATACAGTAGTAAATATGATAATCGCCATAAACCCTCCAAGGTGCTTGTTCACCGGATCTGTTTGAATCTTCCAGAGTTCATCGGAGCCGATGATATAGGCGAGGAATGTATTTGCAATCAGGAATGAAATGATCCAAAAGATCGAATGTTTCAGCGTCTTCTTGAAGATTTTTTGTCTGGTAAGAGGACCGTCGTTTAATTTTTTCTGGTGTGTGAAATCACCTTCGATCCAGTATTCGATTCTTCTGAATACCATTTCCATGAAGATTGTCTGCGGGCAAACCCACCCGCAGAACAATCGTCCATAGATTATCGTAAAAAGAATGACAGATACAACCCCAATGATCAACGCTATTGCCAGAAGGAACATATCTTGCGGCCAGAAAATCTTACCGAAGATGATGAACTTTCTTTCCAATACATTGAAGAGTAACAATTGCTCGCCATCAATTTTAATATGAGGGGCGATGAAGAGAAATGCAAGCAGGGAATAAGCAATAATCTGCCTTTTATTGAAGTACTTACCCGCAATTTTTTTCGGATAAATCCATATTCTTTTTCCTGACTCATTTACTGTGGCAATCCTGTCACGGAAAGCCTCTTCTTCTTCATTGTTAAGTTCTTCAAACGTTGCCATTGTTCATCTGTTTTATCAACGTTAAATTAGCCAATAACGGCTGGTTCAATGCTACCTGTGTTACTCTTTGATGATATCTCCGTCCGGTGCCTTACCACTTACCGGAGGAAGAGTCAACACAAACGATGCAACTTGCTGTATTTGAACAGGATTCAGTTTGGAATTATGTTCAGGCATACCTTTGGAAGTACCGTTTTTGATAGTTTTAAACAAATCTTTGATATCGTATCCGTAGATCCAGTTTTTATCTGTTAAGTTTGGTCCGATTTCACCGGAACCGTCAGGTTTGTGGCAAGAGACACAGTTCGCCTCAAAAATGGCTTTACCTGCACTTATATCTTTTGAATCGGTCAACAAGGTAGCTGTGTTTTCATCTACGTTCATTGCCATTTTATCCAAATAAGCTTTTACTTCGATCTCAGCTTGTTTCACATCTTTATTATACGCTTCAATCTGAAGATCACTTGTTTTTAAGATGTGATAGTTGAAGATATATACGATCGCAAAACCAATTGTGAAATAGAATCCCCAAACCCACCATGGTGGTAAGTTGTTGTCCAACTCCCGGATTCCATCATACTCGTGGTGCATCAGGATAGTATGTTCTTCTTCAATCGGAACGGCATCAGTAAGCACACTGTTTACTTTTTTCTTACGACGAGCTTTTTTCTGTTCAACTATTTCAGGTCTGATTGTGTGAAGCATTTCCATGAATGAACGTCGCATGTAAAGCAACACTCCAAGAGCAAATACGTTCACAACAATCATGAAGAAAATGTCAGAATCTTCAACCAATAGCCACGGTAACGCTTCTTCACCGGCAGCTCCAGGAGCCATAAAGCTCAAAGCGTGTGCGCTGTTAGTTAAGGTCATTAAGGAGAACATTCCAATTGTAATTGCAATCATTTTTGCAGCATTGGAAGCTTCGTTTTTCTTTCTCAGCAATTCAATTTTAACGATAGATGTCAATGATCCGCCCAGAACGAAAATACCGATGATTTGAACGACCAGAAGAATCGCCAGATAATAGAACATCGTGAGATTCTTTTTGTAATTCGGCACTACTTTTACTTCAGTTGTACTTCCATCGGCGGTTTTCGGAGCTTCAGCTGCGGGTTCCCAGCTGTCAACAAATGAAAGGATTGCATCAATCTCTTCATTACTTACTGCCTGAGGAGTCATAGCTGTAGGGCTGTAATCTTTAATAGCTAAAGCTTGCTGAGATTTACCAGAGGCTATTAATTCTGTAGAATTCTTTACCCATTCATAAAGCATTTCACCTTCACCTGCATCTTCCCATTTTTGTTTAACTCCTTTCAGGTTTGGTCCTGTAGAGTTTTTACCTAAGGCATGACAGGTGTTACACTTGGCTTTGAATAACTGTTCACCATCCTGAGCCATTACTAGACCTGTTCCCAAGACAAGAAACAGGATCGTCAATATGTTCTTCGCGTTTTTCATTGCTGTAGATTTGCGTTTCACAATCAATTTACATTACTACTTTCCACGTCATCCGATTCATCAAAGGGCAGCGCCGAAACTTCGTTAATTCTGGACTTTTTCATTCTGATCACGTAAACCAGCATTGCTGCGAAAAAGATTACAAATATCAGAAGGGAAATGATCGGATAAATTTCAACACCATCAATCCCGGTTAAGTTGTGTTTAATGAATCTTAACATGGCTATTATTTTTTATCGTCCGTTTTTGGTTCCGCTTTGATATCAACCCCAAGGCGTTGCAGATAGGCAATTACAGCAACGATCTTTTTGCCTTTCAATTCCTTGATTTTAGCTTCTTTATCAATGCCTTTTACTAATCCGGATAATTCGTTAACGATGTTTGTTGCTACCTGCTCAGCTTGAACTTTGGCGTCTGCAGTTGCTTTTTTCTCATATCCTTCATCGTAAGGAACCCCAAGGGTACGCATTGCATTAATCTTTTTCTCCATCAGTGAAAGATCCAGATCATTTTCATTCAACCACCAGTATGCCGGCATAATTGAACCTTCTGATACATCTTTCGGACGGATTAAGTGTTGGTAGTGCCAGTAGTCTGAACGAAGACCTCCTTCACGCGCCAAATCCGGACCGGTTCTCTTAGATCCCCATTGGAACGGGTGATCGTAAACGAACTCACCTGATTTAGAGTATTCACCATAACGCGCTGTCTCAAATCGAAGTGGTCGCACCAATTGAGAGTGACAGTTATAACATCCCTCACTTACATAGATGTCACGACCTTCCAATTCGAGAGGAGTGTAAGGCTTAACACTGGCAATTGTCGGAACATTTGATTTTACAATCATCGTAGGAATGATCTCAACAATACCACCTATCGCAACAACGATTAATGAAAGAATAAAGAACTGTGTAGGGCGTTTTTCAATCGCTCTGTGCCAGTATTCTTTACCGGAGCTTTTCACATTCAGAGCACGAACGTTTACAGCTTCAGCTTCTTCATTTGCAAGGAATGTTCCTGATTTTGCAGTTTTGATCAGGTTGTAGAACATCATAATCGTACCTGTGATGAACAAGATACCACCAATCGTACGCATGATGTAGTATGGTTCAAGAGCTACTACTGTTTCAAGGAAATCACCGTGAACCAGTTTACCGTCAGCTTTGAATTTTTGCCACATCAATCCTTGCATAAATCCTGCGATATACATTGGAATAGCGTATAAAAGGATACCAAGTGTAGCAATCCAGAAGTGTTGGTTAGCTAATTTTTTAGAGTACAGTTTAGTCTGGAATAATCTTGGGAACAACCAGTACAACATACCAAATGTTAACATACCATTCCAACCTAAACCTCCGATGTGAACGTGTGCAATTGTCCAGTCGGTGAAGTGAGAGATCATGTTCACATTTTTCAATGAAAGCATTGGACCTTCGAAAGTTGACATACCATAAGCGGTTAAGGCAACTACCATGAACTTCAGCATTACATTATCTCTAACTCTATCCCAGGCACCGCGTAATGTCAACAATCCGTTCAACATACCTCCCCATGATGGTGCAATCAACATCACAGAGAATACAACACCCAAACTTTGAGCCCAATCTGGAAGAGAGGAGTACAACAAGTGGTGAGGTCCTGCCCAGATATAGATGAAAATCAATGCCCAGAAGTGAATGATTGACAAACGGTACGAGTAAACCGGACGTTGAGCAGCCTTAGGTACAAAATAATACATCAGACCTAAGTAAGGTGTAGTGAGGAAGAAGGCTACGGCATTGTGCCCATACCACCATTGCACCAATGCATCCTGTACACCGGCATACCAGGAGTAACTTTTCAGGAAAGAAATCGGTAATTCAAAGTTGTTAAAGATATGAAGCATCGCTACAGTTACAAATGTTGCGATGTAGAACCAAATGGCAACGTACATGTGTTTTACACGACGATGCATTATTGTCATGAACATGTTGATTCCCCATACAACCCAAATGATAGCGATCAAAATATCGATCCACCATTCTAATTCGGCATATTCTTTTGAACTTGTAATCCCGAAAGGAAGTGTAAGTACGGCACAAAGAATAATGAACTGCCATCCCCAGAAATTGATGTAGGAGAGCTTGTCACTCCACATTCTGGTTTTCAGCAATCGTTGCAATGAGTAATGTACCCCTGTGAAGATACCGTTACCTACAAATGCAAAAATCACCGCGTTGGTATGCAATGGTCGGATACGACCAAAAGAAAGCCAACTAAAACTCAAGTACTCATTGAAGAATTCAGGGAACGCTAATTGCGATGCTGCGATAATTCCGACGAGCATCCCCGTAATTCCCCAGATAATCGTTGCGTAAGCAAAATACTTTACGATCTTATTGTCGTAACTAAACTTCTCTACTTCCATTTGTTTGATTGTTTGAGGTTTGATTTTTTTCGTCATCAAAGAGAATTCTTACAGAAGGGCTGTAATCATCGTCGTATTGCCCGCTTTTTGCTGCCCACAGAAAGGAAGCCAGAAAAAACAGTGCAATGACTAAACTTACAACCAACATCAAGTAAATAATTCCCATGAGACAAAGTAAATTATCATTCATTTCAAAATTGATGATTCAAACGTTCTTAAAAGATGACTTTCGTCATGTTTTGTCATAGAATTGTCATGAATCAAATTAAATTCTTCTAAACACCGTACTAAACGTGGCTATTACAACAATCGTTATTGAGCTGATCGGCATAAGGATAGCAGCGACTAGTGGTGTTAGTTGACCGGAAACAGCAAAGCTTAATCCCAGCACGTTGTAAATTAAAGAAAATCCATAACATACACGCAAAACTTTCTTCGCATAGTTGGAAAGTTTTAACAGACGATCCAATTTATTGAGTGAATCTGATTTGATGATAGCATCTGAACTAGGCGTGAATCGAAACATGTCTTCGGAAACAGCGATACCAACATCGGCGCGTTCCAAAGCTCCGGAATCATTGAGTCCATCTCCGATCATCAGGACTTTTTCTCCCGTTTTTTGAATCTCCCGGATGTATTCTGCTTTCTCTTTCGGAGTGCAGGCAAAGCGCAGATAACGACTGTCTGTTAACATAGAAGCAATCATGGTCTTGTCTTTTTCTTTGTCGCCGGATAATACATGTATCTTATAATGCTGCTCTAACTGGGAAAGTAATTCAGGGATACCTGCTCTAATACTTGACTGGAAGATGTACTTGCCGCGATATTTTCCGTCAATGGAAATGTGTGTTGCAGTTTCTTCTTGTACTAGCTCCCGGTTGTGGTTTACGAAAGACGAGGAGCCAATTTTAATAGTATGCTCTCCGATTCGCGTTTCAACACCCTGGCCACTGATTTCGCTAAAGGCATTAATTTCATGGGTGCTGGTGTCTGGTTTGTTTTGAAGCAGGCTTTTTACAATAGCTCTTGAAAGGGGATGGGTAGAGCTATTTGCTGTCAGGAGAATCATTCCTTTTTCACTTTCTGAAAGTGGTTCCCCTTCAAAATTTATGGCTTCGGGATCATTTTCTGTTAGTGTACCGGTTTTGTCGAACACAATGTGTTTGATTTCATTTAGTGTTGGAATAACACTGGTGTTCTTTAAATAGAGTCCGTTTCTTCCCAGTACGCGCATGATATTTCCGTAGGTAAAGGGCTTGGAAAGGGCTAAAGCGCACGGACAAGCAACGATCAGTACAGCCACAACAATTTCAATCACGGATTCGGATCCTGTAATCGAATAATATATGGCGGTGATTGCTGCAATAACAAGAACCGC
>QKAV01000237.1 GCA_003247185.1 Crocinitomicaceae bacterium | reverse complement strand
AGATCCGTATAAGTAAAATAACTGCTTAGTGCATTTCCGTTTAAAGAAGTCTGATAATTGCCGGAAACATTTTTCCAACTCATATTTTCATCTCTGAACTGGACTTTTGCAGGATAGGTCAATTCTATTTTCGTTCCGGAGCTGTTATCTTTTCTGAAAGTAACAGAAGCAATGGTTTGATTTTTTCCGGCATCAAATGAAACCTGATAATCGCTGTAAATGCGATCTTGAGCTATGTTTTGAGAGTCCTCGCGTTTACAAGCAACGAGTACAATCATGAAGGATAGCATTCCGAGGGTAAACATCTTTTTCATAGCATTTAATTTAATGGGTTCAAAAAAGATGTAGCCAAAAAGTGTACCAAAAACGTTTAGTACGTGTGTTTTTCTATTTGGATGCACTTCGTTTCAAGCGATCCATCAGAGATCTTCCAAGCTCAATTTCCGGTAACTGCTCAATAAAAATGGTGCTCAGTCCGAGACGATCCATTTGGTATAATGTATCGTAAAGTTGACTAGCTGCGGAAGCTATGCCATCCTTACCCAAATAGAAAGAATTAGGTCTGTTCAAAGGTCTGGAGAAAGTAATCCAGCCGGTATTATCTGATTCCAGTGATTCCATGTGTTCAATAGAATCCAGAATCACATTTGTTTTAGGAGAATAGTGTTTGTGATGCATTCCGGGAGTTACTTCTTTCACGGTTTCCTTGTCGAAAGGAACAACAGCTTGCCCGCTTACTTTTTCCAGTTCTTCAAAAGTGATGGCTCCGGGTCTGTAGACTACTATTTTTTCTTCATCAAACCCGATGATAGTCGATTCAATTCCCTCTTCACACGGCCCGCCGTCCAGAACATAAGGTGTTTCGGCTCCATAACAGTAAAAAAGGTGCTCAGGTCTTGTGGGACTGATATAGGTGAAAGGATTGGCACTTGGGGCTACCAATGGAAAATCGAGAGACTGTAATAAGTCCAATGTGATTTTTTTACGGGGGACACGAAGTGCTACGTTCTTTGATCCGGCCGTGATATAATCAGGAACTAATGTTGTCTTTGGTAATAAAACAGTCAGTGGCCCGGGCCAGAAATGCTTCATTAACAGACGCGCGACTTCAGGAATATCGGATGCATACCGGTCTACCTGATCAATTCCCGAGATATGGAGAATAAGAGGGTTGGTACGCGGACGATTTTTGAGCTTGTAAATTTTGTCTACCGCCGATGAATCAAATGCGTTTGCAGCAAGACCATATACGGTTTCAGTAGGTATTACAACAAGCTCGCCCTTTTTTAAAAGATCAGCAGCATGAACAATATCGTTTCCTGTATTTAACACAATGATCAGATCAGATTGTTAATGTTCAAAGGTTTGTTCAGGATATTGAATTTTAGCGTAAATCTGATCTTTTCCGCATATTTTGCATTTCCGAAGGAATCATTCAGCTGTTTACTCATGTACAATGGAAAATATACACCGATGACATCACCGAGTTTAACTGCTAATCCTGTTTGGAAAGCAGAATGAACTGAAATACCGTTATGGAAAACACCTGCATCGGCAAATGCACCGAAAATACCTGTTGGAATCGGCAATTGAACATAGAGATTTGAACTCGCCATTCCGTAAGCCGAAGTACCATAATAGGATGTAGACTTGAATCCTCCCATGTTTTCCTGACGCTGTTGTGACCAGAATCCACTGTTTTCACTTCTTCCGAAATAGAATTCATCCAGGAAGATATCCTGACCACCACTCATACCCGCCAGAGACATGGAGTAGTTGAAAGCATTGGCAGATGAGAAATTTCGGATGTATTGCTGACCTCCGAATACGCGCAGACTAACCCAACGTTTCTGATTGCGACGCATATATCTGAATTTATAAGTAGCCTCACCTGTAACACGCGCGTAAGACTCATCGGAGGTTAAATTATACACGTAGTCATTTCGGATCGCAAGGTTAAGTTTGTGATCCGGTTTTGCGTAATTGAAGTCATATTGAACATAAGCTCCCGCCTGTTCTTTTTTGCTCGGCCCCAACTGATCATATCTGTAAAGTCCCTGAATTTTGATTGTTTGACTGAATGGTTTTGCCACAGTTCTGTTCCCGATCTTAGCAAACCAATACGGAAGTACTGCCGCATAGTAAGAATCATTATTGCGGTAAGTGGAATCATTTTTAAAGCTTTTTACCGATACTCCGATCCGGGATAATTTCAGGTTGTGTTTTGGTAAACATCGCTTCGAAATATCAGCTATTCCTGAAACCATTTGCCTTCCGAAAGAATACATTGGAACCACATAGTAATTAACGCGACTCATCGGAACACCATAGTTGTGTACAGCAACTCCTAACATGGCTTTATCATACATGTTACCTGCAATTACAGGTGACCAGAATGCATTCGATTTGTAACGCTCGTTATCTCCGATCATGAATTCGAAAGATGGTTTTTCAAAGCGTTTAAAGAGTCCGTTGCTTTTCCAATTATTGTTCTCACGGTAAATTTCCGGGATGTCATTTCCTGCGTCAATAACAATCTGATCCGCTTCACCAGCCGGAAGCGTTACCTTCGAAACTTTATTTCCCGGTTCGATCCACTGCGTAGCGATTACGGAATCCTGATAAATGGCATTGACTTCGATCGGACCATCCACTTGTCCTACATTTTTAACTTTAACAACATAACCATTTTCAGATTCCTTTACACTTTTCAATTTGTAATCGACGTGATTGGTCGTTTGAATCAGATCATAAAACAACCAATTGAGGTCTTTTCCTGAGTTTTTTTCAAGAGACTTTCTCATGTCTTCCGGTGTCGGATGTTTGAACTCCCATTCCGAATAGTAGGCACGCATGCACTTATCAAACAGTTCTTCTCCTAAATAATCTTTCAAATAGAAAAATGCCAGTCCGGTTTTCTGATACATGATAATTCCATAATTCACAGAAGTAAATTCAGCGGAATGCGTTTCAATGGGCTGGTCTTCGCCCAATAAAGCGATCAGACGATAGGAAAAATCGCTCATATCATGATGGTCCAGATCATTAAAGTGAAATGATCCGTTCAGTACCATATCGGAAAGTGCAGTGTTTTTCGGGTATTTGGTTTGAACATATCTCACTTCGTTGAGCGTGTTCATTCCCTCGTCCATCCATCCGTGCAGACGTTCGTTGGTTCCCAGCTGTCCATAGAACCAGTTGTGTCCGACTTCGTGA
>QKAV01000142.1 GCA_003247185.1 Crocinitomicaceae bacterium | reverse complement strand
TCGGGCTTGGCCGGAGGTGGCTGTGATACGATCCGAGTTCTAGACCTTCAGCTGTTGCCGGATATCCAGGATACGATCTACGCGAGTATCTGTACCAATGAACTTCCATACAGCTGGAACGGCACCGATTATACCGGATCAGGTCTTTATACCGACACTATTTCGGGCTTGGCCGGAGGTGGCTGTGATACGATCCGAGTTCTTGACCTGCAGTTGTTACCTGAAGAGCGAGATACCGTTTACCTGAGTATTTGTTCCAACGAATTACCCTACAACTGGAATGGCACCGACCTTTTCACCAGTGGTGAATACATTGATACGATTGCCGGCCAGATCGGCTTTGGTTGTGATACCATAAAAGTACTTTCTCTGGAAATTGGCCCACTTGATACTGTAATTATTAATACTTTGCTTTGTTACGGTGATTTAACTTCGGACTGGAATGGCAACGAAATAAGTTCAAGTGTTGATAGTAGTTATTATTATTCAACATTAAATTCTTTTGGATGCGACTCGTTAGTGGTATTAAATGTTGAGATTTTACCTGTTACCTACAGTTTTATTGATACTACAATTTTCGATTCAGATGCACCATTTGTTTGGAACGAGAATCCATACGATGTTTCCGGAATTTATCACGATACAACAACCAATTCTTTTGGTTGTGACTCTATAATGATGCTGGATCTGGAGATTTTATACGGTACCGAAAGCGAAACCTGGGATAGCATCTGTGAAAGCGAACTTCCATACGAGTGGAATGGCGAATATTATGATTCAACCGGAGTTTACTTTGTTGTACTGCCAAATGCGAATGCCGCGGGTGCTGATTCAACAGCATATATTTATTTAACAGTTTGGGAAACTACCTATGGCGTTCTGGATACCGCCATTTGTGAGCCGGACATGCCGTTTGTGTATCTGGGCAAAGAATACAATGCTGCCGGAACCTATACCGATACACTGGTGAATGCAAATGGATGCGATTCTATTTTAACAATTACACTAAATACATGGCCTGTAGAAGAGAAATTTGAGACTTTGGATATTTGTAATTCCGATTTACCTTATTCATGGCAAACACTGTCGCTTGACAGCGCCGGAACATACCGTGATACATTATTCACTGTTAATGGTTGTGACTCGATTCTTGTTCTTACCCTAAATGTTAACAGTGGCGTATCTTTTGACTCTACGGTTTATGCCTGCGAATCATATGTTTGGGATTGGGGAGATGGAAATACTTATACAACAACAGGTGTTTACGAATTCATTACTGGCGGAGCCAACGGTTGTGGAGATACTTTGCGCCTGGATTTGATTGTCAGCCCAGCCCTTAGTCTCTCAATGGTTTCAGAAGATGTATCATGCTACGGCGGTAGCGATGCGAAAATCGATCTTGCAGTAATTGGCGGAATTCCACCATTTTCATACGAATGGAGCAATGGTATTCTTATTGCCGATCTTTACGATGTTCCGGCGGGAATGTATACGGTGACTGTTAAAGATTCCATCGGTTGTATCGTTGTCGATTCAATTCTGATAACTCAACCTGATTCAATATTAATTACGGAAACCCATGTGAATGTTTTGTTGCCAGGGGGTACCAATGGTAGCATTGATATTGATGTTTCGGGAGGAACACCATTTGCCGCAGAGCCTTATTATACCTATGAATGGGTAGATTCTTTGGGAACTTTGCTTGCATTAACTGAAGACGTGGAAAACCTGAGAGCCGGACCATATACAGTAACTGTTACTGATGCAAATGGTTGTATTAAAAAGATGACCGTAAGGATTACCGAGCCAAGCGAATTCCCGCAATTCAGTGTCGAATGTCCTCCTCCAATTGTTGTTGAATGTTATGCAGAACTGGCATCCTATACTCCGTTTGCCAGTTACAGTGAATACATTGCCGGAGGGGGAAAAGCTCAAAGTGATTGCGGAATTGATCCGTCGTTGTTCGAGTTTGTGGGAACAACGGGCAGTGGTACTACCTGTCCGGATACAATTACCCGCTACTATGCGGTTGGTGATCTTTGCGGACAAATTGATACCTGCTCGCAACTGGTAATCGTTCACGATCAAACTCCTCCAGAGTTGTTCTGTCCTCCAAATCCTGATATTATTGTACAGGGATCGGCCCCTCTGGCTTACATGTATTATGCGTCATTTGTGGCTGCGGGGGGATCATCGGCTGATAACTGCGGAGTAGATACCAGTACTTTCCGCCATGTTGATGATGTGAGCGTGGGCAACTTCCCCGAAGTGATTACACGTACTTACGAAATTGCCGACTCGTGTGGAAACATTGCGACCTGCGAGCAAACCATTACCATCGATAACTCGATTGCTTTATATATATCCTGTCCGCCTGCTCTAAGCCTTTGCCCGGGAGATGATCCTCCTGCATATGAAACATTAGCTGAATTTAAAGACAAAGGAGGAGATGTTGGTGGACAGCCCTCTCCTATTGATGAATCTTCCTTCTCGGTTCGCGATAGTGTAATTGATGAAAGTTGCCCAAGAACAATTGCACGTATATACTCAATATTAAATGAGGATGGTGATTCTGCAACTTGTATCCAGTTTATTGTATTGGACGACAAGGTAAAACCGAGATTTGTATTAAGGCCAAAAGACTTGTATCCTAATAACCTTCAGTGTAATATCATTCCTGAAAGAGACGAGTTAATATACAAGGATTTGGATGATCTGCGTGCGCGGGGTATCGATCAACAGGGAGAAATACTAGACGATAATTGCGAAATAGTTGGTATGCGCTATATTGCCGAAGAAAGTTCGGAAAGCGCTGGCGTTTGCCCGAAAGTATATACCCATGTTTACGAAGTGTGGGACCGTTGCGGAAACACCACTAAGCAAACCGAAGTTATTTCAATTTATGATATTGTTCCGCCAACGGTGGGAATTCCTCCGGGGCCAATTTTTGCTGATTGTCATATTCCTGATCCTTATACTTCTGTTGAGGAGTTGCTTAGCTCCACCAATGCTGATGTTTATGATTGCCATAGCTTTACTTTGCAGCATGTTAGCACTGTTCCCGATGGACCAGGCAGATGGAAACGTACTTATCGTTTTACTGATGTATGCGGAAACTCAAGTCTGACAACGCAGCTAATTTACCTGCAAGATACACCGGTAACCGATTTGGATACTGCCGTTTGTGAAGGTTCTCCCAATATTGTTTGGGACGGG
>QKAV01000037.1 GCA_003247185.1 Crocinitomicaceae bacterium | reverse complement strand
AAAGGGAATTATCCATACTAAAATTGTTTTGCAAGGGGTTAACTTACAAAGAAATAGGGGCTCAGCTTAATATCAGTCCCAGAACAGTAGAAACGCATAAAAAAAATATTTCTACAAAATTACAAATACATTCTACTGCAGAAATGGTGGAATATGCGCTACAAAATAATCTAATCTAATATCACTTTTTCCCTTAGGTTTATCACAAAATGTAAATTGGAGTTTACGTAAAATTCCCGATTGAATCGCCTCAGAATATGCCGTAACTTGTATTTCCCATTTTGGTCTTGAACCAAACTGACTGGAAGAATAAGGGTAGAATTCAGACTTGCCCCTTGGCTGGATTCGAAGAAAATCAGTAAAATATAAAGACGCTGGAAGAGTGATTTCTTTCTCTTGAAGAGGATTGGTAACCGTTTTACGAATCTTATTTTTTAGAGTAAGCCTTGGAAGTGAAGACTTAATCCATTCAAACTAAAAAGAACAACAATGAAAGAAATCTACTCAAAAAGTGGTAACAGGAAACTATTGCCAAAATTGAATCGGGTAATACCACGATGTTGGTGTTACCTTGTGAGCTTTGTACTCATATGGTCTGTGTCGGTTACATCAGCAACTGCACAGATCGTTACCGAAGGTGCTGCCGTAAAGGCGAACTTCGGAATTGATGCCGATGTTTATACAAATTATTTATTGGATGCTTCTCTTGATACCGTAACAGAAAACGGCACTGACGATTGGTTTGAAAAAACATTATATCCGGGTAGTGGAACTCCGGTTTTCAAACCTACTCAGACATTTATCAATGCTATTAAAGCACAAATGGCAATTGATGAGAATTTCAGTTTTGTAATCAGAATGAGTGATTTTGGTGGGATACAACGAAACTCTGCAATTGAAATTCCATCTAGCCCAGGAGATACAATTGTCTGGATTGACGGTGTATATGCAAGAGATAATAATACTGCCGGAAACGGGAAAGACAGTAGTGCTTTTGCAGGTACCTCGGATAAGAACTTTCAGGATCCTTCAACATGGAATGTTGGTATCAAGGATCCTTATCAAAAAGGAGACTTGATCGATGTTTACGGGCATATGAGAGAAGACCCCTCCGGAGATGTCTGGGGGATCGGCGCTTTTTCAACCCGTTCAACTTCGGGATCTGTTCATGCTGATTTTGAATTTTTTGCTAATCAGGTAGGGTATGATGGAACACATTTTACCAATACCGGCACGGATCATGGTCATTCTTCATGGACCTTCAATTCCGACGGGCTCGTGTTAACGGCAGGTGACTTAATTGTAAGTATTGATTATGAACAAGGCGGTGGAGATCCTGTCGCAAGCATACGTGTTTGGGTGAGTGAAGCTGATTATAACACTGGATTAACTTGGGGAAATAGTTCATCCTTTCATTTTACAGGTGAATTCACCATGGAATCAGGTGCTGGTTTTGGTTATGCTGAAATTGAGCCAACCAATGCAGGAGGAGATCCTGCTGCCTGGGCTGTCGTAAATATCGATAGTGTTTCGCCCGCACCTCCATGGGGAACAATAGAAGGTCCGCAAGCTGACGTAAACGAAGAATATCTTCCACTTCAGTTCGCTGAATTTGCGATTAATATGTCATTTTTAGGATTGGATGCATTTGGGGGAGACGCATGTAATAAAACTTTGGGAAGCTTGTTGGTAAAGACCAGAAGCTCGCCAAGTTTTGAAGCGGAAATGCATGATTACGTTGGACCACTACTGTTTGGATATGAATTAAAAACTGATGTTGACGTTCATGACCTGTATGCATGTGTTGATGCAGCAGATCCGTATATTATTGATCTGACTGAAGCACTCGATAGTGCATATGGAGGCAATGTAACCTATCATTTTACAAGAGACTCTGCGGAAAATCTCTTGTCAATCGCAGATCCGACTCAGGCTTCAATTCCGGCAGCCAATATGCCGGACACCATTTGGGTCAGAAGTTCTAATCCTGATGATGAGAATTGTTATGCTATTGATAGTTTTTTCATAGGATTTTATCCTCAGCCAGTTTGTAGTACCAGGGTACATCCGGTATCAAAATTTGCCGCAGCGGATGGTTCTGCGGTTGTATTAACACCTGACATAGTTAGCTATGAATGGTGGACAGATAACGGCGTAATCGGTGGCGGAGCCGATTCAGATTCAATCTGGGGATTAACAGGTTCGCCAGGAGGAATAGATTACTATGTTCGAATAGAAACTGTCAATGGGTGTTTCGACACTTGCCAGGTTACAATTCAAAGTCCACCGGCAGCTCCACCTAGTTGTCAGATTGAAGGAACTAATGTGACTTGCTTTGGTGCCGATGATGGTACAGCAACTGTTCATGCTTCGGGAGGTGATTATACCTTGCTATATGCGTGGTTTAAAGATTCAGATGCTACTCATGCCGATACTTTAGGAACTGATAGTACGCTAACTGGATTGATGGCTGATACAACTTATGTTGTAATCGTACGAGATTCGGTTACCGGTTTAAATACCGGTTGTACATTTACTCCAACAGGACCTGATTATGTATATCTTGAATGTCCTGATGATAAGTTGGTTGAGTCTTGTTTATCAGCAGCAGCAATAAAAGATTCTTTTGATGTTTGGATGGCAAGCGTAATTTCCACCAGCGACTCAATGTTAACCACTGACTGGGATAGTGTAACTTATCCTGATCCATGTGGAGATACAGTTACCGTTACGTGGACGGTGGATGATCCTTGTGTCGATCCAAATACTTGTTCAGCAACATTTACCGTAACTGACGCACCTGCAGTAAGCCTGACACCACCGGCAAATGATACAATCGATGCATGTACACCAGGAGCCGAAATTGCTTCGGCATTTACCAACTGGTTAGCAGAGGTTGATTACAGTGGTGGTTGCAATGCCACGATCGATGACGGAAGTCCATCCGCACCAGATAGTTGTGGTGGAGAAGTAAAAGTTTACTGGACGGTAAGCAGTGATTGTGAAGCAGATGTAGTTGACAGTGCAGTCTTTGTAGTGACAGCAGCACCTGCAGTAAGCCTGACACCACCGGCAAACGATACGATCGATGCATGTACACCAGGAGCCGAAATTGCTTCGGCATTTACCAACTGGTTAGCAGAGGTTGATTACAGTGGTGGTTGCAATGCCACGATCGATGACGGAAGTCCATCCGCACCAGATAGTTGTGGTGGAGA
>QKAV01000054.1 GCA_003247185.1 Crocinitomicaceae bacterium | reverse complement strand
CTCTTGCTCCTATGTTAGGTTTTATGGGTACAGTAATCGGTATGATCAGTGCATTCGACGCAATCGAAGTTGCAGGGGACATTTCTCCCTCATTGGTTGCTAACGGTATCAAAATCGCGTTGATCACCACTGTAACAGGTCTTATTGTTGCTATCATTCTTCAGATTTTCTACAACTATTGTGTAGCTAAAATCGATAGCATCATCAACAACATGGAAGATGCTTCCATTTCGTTGCTTGACCTTCTGGTAAAACATAACATGAAAAAATAAGGAGTATTGAGAAATGGGTAAAACAGGAAAAATAGTTACGATAGTACTGTGGGCTCTACTCATTGTTTCAGCAATACTTATTGTTTCGTTGATGGTTAACATTAATGAAGAAGTTGATACTGATCCTGCAATGAATAGTTGGGTTAACTCCAATATAGTTTGGGCTTACATTCTTTTAGCTTTTGGAGCTGGTGTTGCAATTGTTTCATCATTGCTGCACATGTTCACCGACAAGAAAGCTGCTAAAAATGGTATTATTTCTCTCGTGTTCCTAGGAGCCGTCTTTTTGATCGCATATTTAATGGCATCTCCTGAGATTCCTCAGTTTGTAGGTGTTGATAAATTTATTGCCGACGGAACATTGAATGAGGGTGTGTCTAAATTGGTAGATACTGGATTATATGCAACCTATATTTTAATCGGATTAGCGATTGTTTCGGTTGCATCATCTTCAGTAATGCGTTTAATTAAGTAATCAGTTTCGTGGTAATTAAAAACAGGAAAAGTTATGTCTAGAAAAATGCCGGAAATACCGTCTGCCTCGCTGGCAGATATAGCATTCATGTTGCTGATCTTTTTCCTGGTAACAACCACGATGGACGTTGACAGCGGTCTCAGGAGAAAGCTTCCACAATGGGCACCAGAACAAAATGACGAAAACGATATTAACGAACGTAATATCTTTGTAGTTCTGGTTAATAAAAACAACGATTTGTTGGTAGAAGGAGACTACGAGCGTATTGAGAATCTTCGTGAAAGGGCAAAAGAGTTTATGGAAAATCCATATGATGCTGTAGATCTGCCCGAGAAAGAACCAACAGAAGTACCATTCTTCGGAGAAGTAATGGTTACAAAAGGGGTTATTTCACTGCGAAATGACTTTGATACCCAATACGGAACATATCTTGCTGTACAAAACGAGCTGGTTGCTGCCATTAATGAATTAAGAGATGAGTTAGCTATGAGAAAATGGGGTAAACCTTACGAAAGTCTTGAAACAGAACAACAAGATGCAGTAAGGGTGATTTATCCGCAGAGAATCTCAGAAGCTGAACCTAAAGGAAAAATATAAAGAGAATAAGAAATGAGTAAATTTAGAAAAGATGAAGGGAAAGAACTTCCCCCAATTTCTACGGCTTCTTTGCCGGATATCGTGTTCATGCTTCTATTCTTCTTTATGGTAAGTACTACAATGCGTGAAGTAACTCTAAAAGTAAAGATGCACCTCCCTGAAGCTACAGAATTGAGCAAACTGGAAAAGAAATCGCTTGTTAGTTACATCTACATTGGTGAACCGCTCCCGATGTATCAGAAAGCTTTCGGAAAAGCGCCACGTATTCAGCTAAACGATCAGTTTGCTGAAGTAGGTGATGTTCAGGATTATGTTATTGCTGAACGAGAAGCCAGAGTGGAAGCTGAACGTAATGCGATTGTTACATCTCTGAAGATTGATGAGAATACAAAGATGCTTATTGTTAACGATGTTAAGCAGGAATTGCGTAAATCGGCTGCATTGAATATCAACTATTCGTCAAGAAAAAGAAGTGAACGATAGACTCTATTAATGTTATATAATAAAAAAGGGAAGCGTTGCTTCCCTTTTTTATTGCTGTAATAGTGCGGTTATTTTCTTTTCTTCCTTTTCTGTCTGGCTTTTGTTCGGGCAAACTTATCTTCAAAAGAACGTTTGGTGCCAATTCGATTTTTCTTTTGATGAAAGGCTCCCTGAAACGTTGGATCATCAATCTTACGTTGCCGGTCAATCTCGCGAAGCTGTTGCTGATTTTCATCAAACTCTGTTTCCAGCATCTCAACATCTTCAGGCAAAGGCTGCAAATTTATATTTGTCCGGATCAGTTTCTGTATTTTCTCCCAATGCCACTCATCCGAAGGGTCAATCAAAGTAATGGCATCTCCAGTATTACCTGCTCTTGCTGTACGCCCGATTCGGTGAATATAATCATCATAATCATTCGGCAAATCAAAATTGATTACATGACTAACCTGGCTTACATCCATCCCTCGCGCTGAAACATCGGTAGTAATCAGTATTCTAACTTCTCCGTTTTTAAATGCCTGAATAGAGTTGATCCTTGAATTCTGCGCTTTATTGGAGTGAAGTATGCGCTTCTCCCCCTCAGCTCTTCTTTCGATTACTTTAAAAACGCCTTCAGCATGTTCCTTTGTTTTCACAAAAATGACAACACGGGTAAATTTGTCTTCGTCTTCAAGTAAATACTTTATCAGGTTTAACTTGGTCCTGTAGTTTGGAACTTCATAAGCCGTTTGAGTAACCTGTTTTACCGGTGTTGCTGAAGGTGCAATCTCCAGTTTCTCGTAATGATCCAAAAACTCCTCCGACAATTTCTCTATTTCTTCTGAAAATGTAGCAGAGAAAAGAAGATTCTGCCTTTTTACAGGAATAATTTCCTGTAACTGTTGCAGCTGCGGCATAAATCCCATGTCGAGCATTCGGTCGGCTTCGTCAATTACCAAATACTTTACCTTCTTTAGTTTTAGGGCACCTACCTTGTACAAATCCATCAGTCTTCCGGGAGTAGCCACCACAATGTCAACACCAGGCTCCAGTAAAGCAGCATGTTTTGTCCAGCCAATACCGCCGAACACTGCAGCATGCCTCAGCTCGGAATACGAAGTAAGCTCAGCAATATCCTCCCCAACCTGAATCGATAATTCACGGGTAGGAACAAGTATAATAACTCTCGGGTCAGTGCCTTCGGGCTTTTTTAAACGGGTTAAAAGCGGCAGCAGGTAAGCAGCCGTCTTCCCTGTACCGGTTTGAGCGACCCCTACAATGTTTATTCCTGAATTAATTTTGGGAATGGCATGCTCCTGAATAGGAGTTGGAGTCGTAAAACCGATGTCTTCCAACGACTTCAGTATCGACTTTGCTACTTTTAATTGCTCAAATGTTTTATTCATCTCATTTCAATTGTTACCAATTAATGGTA
>QKAV01000215.1 GCA_003247185.1 Crocinitomicaceae bacterium | reverse complement strand
AAGAAATCCATCAAAATGTTCCCGTTAAGGGAACAAAAAAACATCCTAAACCCTATTTGGAATATTAACTTTTTATCAAACATATTGAAGTTTACATAAAATGGTGAGCAAGAAAAAGCAGTAATGATCTCTAGTTTTTGATGAGTTTAAAAACGATCAAAGGAGCACTCATATCCAGATCAGGGATTCGTAAACGTACTTTTCCGGATCTGCTTGATTTATCCTCCGAAACAGCAACTTCTTCTCCGGTGCGCGCATCGTACCAAGTTATTTTATAGTCCGTCCGCTTGCTCATCCCGTTCAGGTTTAAAGAATTGCCCCATATACGATCCTGTACATTTTCAAACTCACGAAACTCCTTACCGGGTAAAGTCTGTCCGCATGGATCTTCATCATTACTTCTATTGGTGTAAAAATTCCATGTCGTGTTCTGCACTACCCCAAGCGCCTTATCGTTGATTACATCTTTAATTGCGATTACCTCTGCCAATTGATCTTTCCTGGTATCTGACTCGATCTCCGTATAAAGAGCAAGGTCCTCTCCATTTAAAAATCCTTGTATGACAGGGTAATATTTCTTCTGCAAATCAAAATTGCGTTGTTGAGACCACTCCATCCCCATTCCTGCCATTCCACTCAGTGTTGTCATCCAGGCATCCTTTAACCATTCAGAATACTTTTCACAAGGAGTCAATTCTCCGTACCCTGCCCCAATTTCACTGAAAATAAATGGTTTGTTAAGATCTCGGTAATTCTGCAGATGCTTGGTAAAATTAGACCTTGATCCCGGTACCCGGTATTCATTAAAACTAATGACATCAATACTCGGTAGATAATAGGATGAATCACCTGCATTAATATCGGGTGCACCACCATAATTTACTCCGATCGGATGATTCGAATCAAATGCGTCTTTCAGGTATTCTGACATCTCTTTTTGCCAGGACATCCTTTCTTTAGGGTGAGCCGGAAATACTAAATTGATCTCATTCATCAATTCAATCGTTCCAATAGCACTGGAGTATCCCCATCTGGAGAAAATATAGCGTAGCTTTTTCTTGTAGATTGCAACCGCTCTGGGATCTGTTAAAAACTCATGAGGTTCTTTCAAACTCAATCCATACTGATAACAATAACCGAAATCATCATCTACCCAGGGATAATCATTTGCCCACCAGTCCCAAAACAATTTGTTGTAGGTGCGTTCCGGAGAATTCAGTTCATTAGCCCAGGTTATCACGAAGTGAATTCTCAGATCATTGGTTTCACAGGTCTCAATAATCTGGTCCGTTTCCCATGCGAGATGTAAGCGGTTGGTGTAGTTGTTCAGGTATTCAAATTCAATATCGTTGACGAATGGGAAATGCATCATCCTGAAGTAATTCCCTCCTGTTTCAGCAAAATTTCTGATATCACTTAAATATGATGTGAATGCAATTGGCATTGCAGGCATTTTCCTCAAATCATACCAATATTCGGATGTCCCTTGTCGAAGAGCATTCGGGTCCTCCATCCAACGAGGGTGCGATAAGTTATTTCCAACCGGAGTAAAAGTCTTTCCGTCAACTTCAAAATGCGTTCCGTTGGTGGTCATTTTTCCTTTGATTTCCGATTCTTCACAAGCGAAGAAATATTCCAGCGGAGCCAAAGTATCTGAAGATCGTAAAACTCTTCGGATTTCAGCTTTCCATTCTCCGGGTTGATTCGGAGCAAATCTCACCAGGAAGCGCTCGCTGTCAGGAATTTTTAGCCACCTCCAATCTTCCACATTTCCAGTGGTATCCCTACGGTAATCCTGGAAGAAAAATCCATAAGTCTTTCCCCTTCGCTGCCAGTTTTCTCCACTCTTAAAGTAAAAAACTGCTTCTATATCAATAATTTCAGGATCATACGGATTATATGTCGTTCGCTCGGGATGCCGAATAAATGTCAATACATTGCTCATCGTTACAGAGTCCATCGGAATCTCCAGTTCAAGCAAACTGTTTTTAGGTACGTTTTTACCCGGAGCAGGAATGCGTCGCAATACCTGTCCCTGTGATAAGGTGGTAATCGTGAGAACGATAAGTAAAACTATTTCCTTTTTCATATTACTTATGAAAATAAAAAAAGGAGCGCTAAAAAACGCCCCTTTTTGCAACTAAAACTAACCTCTATTTAAAAAGATTTATAAATGACTGTGCCGTGTCAATATGTACCACTTCCGGGAACTCAGCATGAATAATCAATTTGTTTTCATGGTGATGCTCCAAAGAAGCCAATTTATTTCTATCCATTAAAAGAACCGTTGAATTTCCGTGATGATCCGTTTTATCTAATATCGTCTCTCCGTTGAATTCACATTGCCAATGCGTCTCCCCTACATTTTCCACATATCCCAATTCTACTGTAGGCACAGCAAAGTAATTATACTCACCTATTCCTTCAAGATCAAATACGAGTCGGAGAAAACCTCCTTCCAATACTAATTCTTCATTTTTAATTCCAAGATCAGCAAAAGAAACCTTTCCTGCTGTAGGCGTATCAAACTTCACTTGTACTTCTCCTTGATTTACTTCGATTAATTGTCCCATGTTCGATTTATTTTTTGTTCGATTTAACTTATTTCAAATGTATTGTTCCAATACCTATAAATTTATGACTTGTGTCATACATAATAATGATATTCTGCCGGATTTTATTAAAATACAGGAATTGAGTTAAATTCCCTAACTTTGCCGCTTCATCGCAAAACTTATATAGCATGCAACTGTATAATACACTTAGTGCGATTGAACGGGCAAAGATGATTGATGATGCAGGTGAGAAACGTCTTACCTTGTCTTTTTATCAATATCATCATATAGATGACCCCGTTTCATTTCGCAATCAACTCTTTATTGAATGGGACGAGTTAAGCGTTCTTGGCAGAATTTATGTTGCCAAAGAAGGCATCAATGCGCAACTATCTGTTCCTGCCAAAAAATTTGTGCTGTTTAAAGAAAAACTGGACAATTACGATTTCCTGAACGGAATCCGACTGAATATTGCCATTGAACAGGATGACAAGTCATTTTTGAAGCTAACAATCAAAGTCCGAAATAAGATCGTTGCAGACGGATTGAATGATGCTACTTTTGATGTCACTGACATCGGGACTCATCTCAAAGCTGCGGACTTTAATACCCTTATTGATTCGGAAGACACGATTCTTGTGGATATGAGAAACCACTATGAAAGTGAAATCGGGCATTTCAAGGGAGCTATTACCCC
>QKAV01000208.1 GCA_003247185.1 Crocinitomicaceae bacterium | reverse complement strand
AAACGCTTTTTTCAGCGACCTACAATAAAAAAGGGGAGTTGAACTCCCCTCAATATCATGGTTGACCTTCTTTTTTCGGTTTTGGCTCTGTTTCTTCTTTTCGCGAGGAACTGCTTGGTGAAGACTGGATGGTCCCTCCAGGGCGCTTGCGGTTAACCTGCTGCTGGTTATTCAGACTGTTGGATTTTTGGTCCTTCTTCTTAACCTCTTCTTTCTTCTTAAGTTCCGTATTAGCCTTTTCCTTAATCTTGTTGGGGTCGATCTTGATCTGCGCATTCAAGCCGTATCCAACAAACAGGAATGCTAACATAAGTGCGATTTTCATAGCAGTTGTTTTTTTGCAAAGTTAATGAATTTCAGGTTGTTGCAATAATATTGAATCGTAAAATGCAGATACCCTCCCCCTGTGTCTCCCTTCAGACTCTTTGGTCAGGGTTTTCAATCCAAAGGGGGAATACGGCACAACTATTTATTGATGTGGGATGACGATGTAGTAGAAATGTCCTCCCCCTGCCCCCTCCAAAGGGGGAAGTTGGAACTCCAGCAATTATTTATTTATTCCTTCCAGATCAAGTAAGAAGGCATATTCCATTGCGACTTCTTTGTAACGCTTGAAGCGGCCGGAAGCACCACCGTGACCAACATCCATATCGCAATACATGAGCAGGAGATTATCATCCGTTTTCAGATCGCGTAACTTGGCCACCCATTTTGCAGGCTCCCAGTATTGCACCTGGCTATCCCAGTAACCGGTGGTAACCAGTAAGTTCGGATAATCTTTTGCTTCGATGTTATCGTACGGAGAATAGGATTTGATATAATCATAGTATTCCTTGTCTTTCGGATTTCCCCACTCGTCAAATTCTCCGGTCGTCAGTGGAATGCTCTCATCTAACATCGTTGAAACAACATCCACAAAAGGTACCCCTGCAATTGCGCCGTTCCAGAGTTCTGGCGCCATGTTGATGACTGCTCCCATCAAAAGACCTCCGGCACTTCCTCCCTGAGCGTATAAATGTTGCGGACCGGTATACCCCTTTTCGCAAAGTGCCTTTCCGCAATCAATGAAATCGTAGAACGTATTTTTCTTCTTCAGCAATTTGCCATCTTCATACCAGGGACGCCCCATTTCCTGTCCGCCGCGTATATGGGCGATTGCAAAAATGAACCCTCTGTTCAATAAACTTAATCGCACCGAACTGAAATACGGATCGATGCTGTAACCGTATGAACCGTACCCATAGAGCAACAAAGGTGTGTCTGAGGAACGTTTCGTGTCTTTGTGATAAACGATAGAAACCGGAACTTTTACACCGTCCCGTGCGGTGATGTAGATGCGCTCCGAAATATAATTACCCGGATCAAAAGTAGGATCGACAACTTCCTGCATTTTAAGCAATTCACGTTCTCTCGTTCGGAGGTTGTAGTCGTAAATGGAGTTTGGAGTTGTTAATGAGGTATAGGAGAAACGAAGTACTTCGCTGCTGATTTCTACGTTTGTAGATACTTCCACGACATAAGCCGGGTCGTTGAACGAAATATTGTGCTCTTCACCGCTCTTAAGATCAATGACATGCAGGGCATTCAAACCATTTTCTCTTTCCGTGATGACCAGATAATTATTAAATAATTCCAGTCCTTCAACATATACGGATTCACGATGCGGAATGACTTCGGTCCAATTGGATTTATTGGTTTTTGAAACCGGTGTTTTCATTAACCGAAAATTCTTTGCTTCCCAGTTGGTTACAATGTAAAAGTCATCTCCGAGATGATCCGCACTATACTCATGTCCGCGTTCACGAGGTTGAATTATCTTCCACTCGGAATCCGGTTGATCGGCAGGAATATAACGGTATTCGGAACTCATGGTCTGGTGCGAACCGATCATAATGTAGGCATCCGATTTCGTTTTAAAAACGTGGCAGTTAAAGGTGTCATCTGTTTCTTCATAAACCAATTCATCCTTCGACTCATCTGTGCCTAATGTGTGTTTGTAGATGCGATACGTGCGTAACGTTACGGGGTCATTCTTGGCGTAGAACACGGTTTTATTATCATTTGCCCAAACGATATTTCCACTGGTATTTTCAATCTTGTCTTTCAGGATTTTTCCGGTGGAGATTTCCTTGAAATAAATAGTGTATTGTCGGCGTGAGATGTAATCTACGCTGTACGCTAACAGATTGTTGTCATTACTCACTTCATAACCGGCCAATTGAAAATAGGCCTTTCCCTTTCCCATTTCGGGGCCATTCAACAGAATGATTTCAGTTTCATTTTGTTTTCTGCAGATGAAAGGATAATCTTCACCTTTCTCGAAGCGTGAATAATAAGAGAACCCATTTTTTGTGTACGGTACGGAACTATCATCTTGCTTTATTCTGGCAGTAATCTCCTTGTACAGTTGCTCCTGTAGTTTTTCAGTACGGGCTAATGATACTTTCAGGTAATCATTTTCTGCATTGAGGTAGTTGATTACTTCCTGTGTCTGTGAATCTGCTTTTTTAGCTTCTTTTTGTTCGTCACTGAGTCGCATCCAGAAATAATTATCGGTGCGATCGTCACCGTGGATGCTGAGTATTTCGGGACGCTGAGTGGCATCCGGTGCTTGCTTTTTCATTTCTTGTGCAAAAGATTGAGAGGTTAAAATTACCATAAATACGAAGGGCATTGTTCTATTTATCTTCATGGGTAATCAGTTCACATGGTTCTTTTCTTCGGGTATCAATAATAGATAGAATTTTCCAACCATTTTCGGTTTTTGCAAAGCTGAAAGCATTCACCCCACAATGGCTGAATTCCTCATTGAAATAGAACCGGTAATCCATCCATGCCATTGCCAGATTGTCATCTGAGTAGATCACAACGTTAGAAATTTGCTCATCCCATGGTTCTTTTCTTGGCGTTCCGACTGATATTAGTAACTCCTCTCTGCTTTCGGTTTGATAAACGGGTGCACCTGAACGCGCCGTGTAAGTGGTACCAAGAATGATGTTGGGGTGCAACAACCTACTCATTTGAGTACTGTCACCGGTGTTTAGTGATTCAAAAAAGGCATCAATCACAGCTCGTATTTCAATATTGTCTTGTTGTGCAAATGTAGATTGTTGTGCAGTGAAGAATGCGATAAATAGAATTAGTCTTGTCATGTGAATGGTATTCTTACCATGAAAGTACAACTATTTGATCTCTGCACTACAGAAGTGTGATGAATGGAATAAAAAAGGTGATGACCATCGCTGGCATCACCTTTTTTTATGTTATTGAATGTTTATTTTCTGATCAACTCAAGGAACCCATGTCCGGTTAATTCTGTGCCGTCTACTCCTGTTGCTTTGTATTTGTAGAAGTATGTACCTTCCGAGGCGTCATTCGAACCTACTTTACCATCCCATTTAGGATTCGGGCTTGTACCTTCAAACATTAAATCCCCCCAACGGTTAACAATCAGCAATTCGATGTTGACAATAAACTTTGGATTGAGTTCAAAAAAGTCATTGTTATCGTCTCCGTTTGGAGTAAATACATTCGGAGCATTGATACTCGGAGGTGGGTAAGCACAAGATCCGTCGTCCACGATTGCGCTAGGATCATAATTCAGTGCAGAAGGGTCTGTACATCCGCAAGCATTGACTATTACTGAAGCTGTCGCTGCAGATGAACACCCCAGAGAATTGGTCGCTACCAATTCGATGTCGGTCGATTCATTCACCGTTAAGGAAACAGGAGAAAGATCGGTAGTCTGCTGAGTTCCACCCGGTATAAATGTCCAGTCATATACATCTGCATCCTGACTTTGATTGGTGATGGTAATCTGCAACGGAGCACAACCCAAATCAGGTGTTACGTTAAATGCTGCAGTCGGATTTGGAACAATACAGATATAGCTATTCAACTGTTGTGTATTCGAACAACCATTGGAAGGGTCCGTTACGGTGAAAGTAACATCGTAGCACCCTACTGTCGAATACGTGTGAGAAGCTGAAGTTGCTCCATTGTCAGAGGCTCCGTCTCCGAATGTCCATGCATATTGCATTCCCGGATCAGCAATTCCTGTGAATACCACATCGAGTGTTTCACAGCCGATCAAGGTGTCTGCTGAGAAATCTACTGATGGCAAATTGGCATCTGTTGTAACAGCTGCTATGTCCGTACTTGTACAACCATTCGCGGGATCTGTTACGGTCAGGGTGTAGTTTCCTGCCTGATTAACTGTTGGAGTTGCAGTAGTTCCTCCCGAAACAATTCCTGGACCTGACCATGAAAATGTTGCTCCGGAAGTTGCAGAAGAACCACTTAGAGCCACTGAATTCGTTGTACACGTGATCATGGCATCCGGTCCGGCATTTGCATCCGGTGGGGTTATATTTTGGTTAACAGTTACCACATCGGTATTCGTACAACCATTGGAAGGATCGGTCACCGTAAGTGTATAATTTCCCGAAGCATTAACATTTGGAGTTGTAGAAGTTCCTCCTGATACGATTCCTGGTCCCGACCATGAAAAAGTAACTCCTGATGTACTGGATGAACCATTTAAATTCACACTTGTGGTGGTACATGTAAGTGTCATATCATTTCCTGCATTCGCATTTGGAAGTGCAGCATTTTGAGTTATATCCGCTACATCGGTACTGGTACAACCATTTGACGGATCTGTAACTGTTAAAGTATAGCTTCCGGCAGCATTAACTGTTGGAGTTGCAGTAGTTCCGCCTGAAACAATACCAGGTCCTGACCATGAAAATGTTGCTCCTGATGTTGCGGAAGAACCTGAAAGAGTAGTTGTTGTGTTGATACAATCAATGGCTCCGTCGTTTCCGGCATTTGCGTCCGGTGTTGTAATGTTTTGATTCACAACGACTACATCTGTGTTTGTACAGGTCGTTGCAGGATCTGTCACTGTTAAGGTATAATTTCCGGTAGCGTTTACAGTAGGTGTTGCAGTTGTTCCACCGGAAACGATTCCCGGACCTGACCACGAGAAAGTTGCGCCTGAAGTGCTTGAAGAACCTCCCAGTGCAAGTGATGTGGTAGTACATGTAAGTGTCATGTCTGCCCCGGCATTTGCATTTGGCAGAGCGTTGACAACCACTGTTGTGATATCCGTACAGATGTTTCCGTTTCCGTCATCTGCCTGCACCGTGAAGTCATAACTTCCCGGTGTGGAAGGTATGGGAACTCCTACGGGGTTTTGATCAGTACTGGTAAATCCATTCGGACCTGTCCAGGAATAAGTAGCCCCTGAAACAGTAGAACAGGTTAGGTCTGCGGTGAGACCCGTGCCGGTACAAAACGGGCCGCTGTTAGCTGTTGAGACGGTACATGGAGATACAATGGAACAATCGGCAACTCCCGTTCCGCCCGTTTGGTTAAATTGGATGTATCCGGAACCTCCGTCGTAATTTGTGATCAACACGATATAAACCTGTCCGGCGACGGCGGCGGGGGGAGTTGTTGCTCCACCTGTACCTATT
>QKAV01000162.1 GCA_003247185.1 Crocinitomicaceae bacterium | reverse complement strand
TTTAAGATATTATCTGCAGAATAATGAGATGAAGGTAACCGATAGCATTGAACCTCTTTTCCCGATTGGGTTAACATCCGGGCAATTGCCAATCCGTCTCCTCCGTTGTTTCCGGGTCCGCAGAAAATGTAGAAAACAGATGTGGAACCGAATAGAGTCCGGATCTGCTTAAAGCAGGTGTCGGCAGCCCTTTCCATGAGATCAATTGAAGCAATTGGCTCATGGTCGATCGTATATTGATCGGCAGCTCTGATCTGATTAACGTCAAGTATTTTCATAAAAAAAAGGCACCCGAATCAGGTGCCTTAAATTTAATCTATTTTAATTCAATTATTGAATGAAAACGGTTTCCTCGCTTGTAGTTTCTTCTTCCACTTTGATGATCCCCTGACCACCTTTTCCATCTTTCTTCGCGTCGATGTTCAGTACCGCTACACCTGCCTGTCCCAATTGGTACACATCATTGAAGTTGAACTCTGCATCTCCTGATGAGTTGGAATAAGTAGTATCATATAAAACAACCGCCGGTGACGGTGTCACAGTAGATTGACCATATAGTACAACCATTGCATTTGCAACCGGTTGATTAGATGCATCACGAACGTGAATGATCGCAATTGTATCTTTCTTTTTACGACAACCAACCATTGTTCCTACTGCCAATACAGCAAACAATGCTAATAAAACTGTCTTTTTCATACTATTCTTTTTAGTTCGGCAAGAAGATTGTTTCTACCGCCGTCGTGTGCACTCTGCTTCTGATACGGCCCAAAGCCTGTTTTGTTGCAGTTTTAACAACAACATCAAAATAACCGATCTCTTCATCCTTACCTGCGGCTGCATAATAGTCTTCCATATTGAAGTATGCAAATCCGGATCCGTTTGTAACTACCGTGTCAACATATTCCATGGTAGGTGGATTTGAGTTAGGGTCTCCAATGATTACCACTTTAGCTCCCTCAACCAATTCATTGCTTGCGGAACGAACAAATATTTTTACTACTGAAGGGTTCTTGTTCTTACATGATTGCAAGACCCCGATAGACAAAATAGTAAGTAGTAATAAGGCCGAAAATTTTAATCTTTTATTCATTGTCTTATTCTAATGCGCTCAAATATAAACCAAAAAAAGCGTTTCGTAAAATGTAGGCTAGTGCTTTATATTGTTTAATTTCGTACGCGATGTCAAAAACATCTGTAGTACTTAAACAATTTAATGACGAAAAAAGTTACACAAGGGTTGTAATTTTCAGAATAATTCAGCCATGAAGGAAAGGATAGAAGCGGTAAAATCGAACATTGCGGGCATAAAAATTTCGAGTTCTGCTGAACTTGAGTCGTATCGCATTGAGTTCCTGGGTTCGAAAGGAAAGATGAAGGAGCTTTTCGGAGAATTAAAAAATGTTCCGAATGAGGAAAAGAAAGAGATTGGTCAGCTGTTAAATGATCTGAGACAATTTGCTCAGTCAAAATACGATGAGGTAAAAGAGCAATTGGAATCTTCAGACGCGTCGATTGAAAAATTGGATCTGAGCAGACCGGAAGAATATATTGCACTGGGAGCCAGACACCCATTATCTCTTGTCCGTTCTGAAATAATAGAAATCTTCAGCAGAATTGGATATAATGTTTCCGAAGGCCCTGAAATAGAAGACGATTGGCATAATTTCTCTGCTTTGAACTTTCCACCGGAACATCCGGCAAGAGATATGCAGGATACCTTTTTTATTCAGAAAGGAAATAATCCGAAGGAAGAGTTTGCACTTCGAACACATACATCATCGGTTCAGGTACGTGTAATGGAGAATCAAAAACCTCCGATCCGAACTATTTCTCCGGGAAGAGTGTATAGAAATGAAGCCATCTCTGCCCGTGCGCACTGCTTTTTTCACCAGGTAGAAGGATTGTATATTGATAAAGATGTTTCGTTTGCGGATCTGAAGCAAACCCTGCTTTATTTTGCAAAAGAGATGTTTGGAGAAAAGGCAAAAATCAGATTGCGTCCATCTTATTTCCCGTTTACGGAACCGAGTGCCGAAGTAGATGTGTCCTGTACGATTTGTAATTCAAAAGGATGCAACGTTTGTAAATACACGGGTTGGCTGGAAATTCTGGGATGTGGTATGGTAGACCCGAATGTATTGGAGGCAAGTGGAATAGACAGTAAAGCATACTCCGGTTTTGCTTTCGGTATGGGAGTTGAACGTATTACACAATTGAAGTACAGAGTAAACGATCTTCGCTTGTATTCCGAAAATGATGTTCGCTTTCTGGGTCAATTTAAATCAGCATTTTAAATATGGGGTGGTTTGGTAGAAAGTCGGAGGCTGTTAAACCGGAAGCAAAAGGTAAAGGCATAAAGTGGATTCCATTAACAAGCGTGGAGCAGTTGATGGAAATTGCAAAGACGACATACGAAAAACCGGTGTTTTTATTTAAACACAGTACACGTTGCAGTATTTCGGCAATGGCGAAGAACAACCTGGAGCGCCACTGGTCTACCGGGGATGATCTTTGCAATGCGTACTATCTGGATTTGCTTCAACATAGGGACGTTTCCAATAAAATTGCTGAAATTACAGGCATAACACACCAATCTCCTCAGGCAATCGTTTTAAAGGGGGGTGATATCATTTATGATGAATCTCACTCGGCGATTGATGCGAGAAGGATAGAGACTATTTTACGTAAAGCATGAAAAAATATCTGATCATCGGATTGTTACTGGTAGCAGCTGCAGCGTTTGTGTTAGCACCGCTTTTCCGGTCAAACCCTGTTGTTCCGGGAGTTGAAACCGAGGCCCCTGCAAAATTCACGTTTCAGGAAAACCTCATTACAAAGTACGGAGATAATATTACAATAGAGGCAGATATATTTTCCGATGATGTTCAAAAGATTGAGGTAGTTTATGACGATACGGTCCTTTATGTAAAGGACAATCCAAAAGGTAAAATTTCCCTGAGTTTCGATGGAACTTATCGAGGTGTGGGATCAAGAAATCTGGATCTGCTTGTCACGATGAGAGACGGGAAAAGCTACATAGATAACAGAATTGTTCGGGTTGTTTCAAATATGGAACCAGAGCGGTTGGTAGCAAAAATAGTGAAGACATACCCACACGAGTCAACCAGTTTTACCCAGGGATTGGAATTTTATAAAGGAAAATTATTTGAAAGTACCGGTCAGTATGGAAGATCATTTGTGGCTCAGGTAGATTTGACCACAGGAAAGATCAATCCGAATCTGAAAATGGGTCTGGATGCTACGCATTTCGGTGAGGGAATTACCATCCTGAATGATGTGATTTATCAGTTGACATGGCAAAACCAGAAATGTATCACCTATGATCTGAAAGATGCAATTGTTCCGAAAGGAGAGTTTGCATATAAAGGTGAAGGCTGGGGGCTAACAAATGACGGGATGCACATTATCATGTCCAATGGTACGGAACAAATTCATTTCAGAAATCCGGACACATTCATTACCGAACGTACAATAGAAGTGTATGACAACAACGGTCCGCGGCCGGCATTAAATGAATTGGAATACATCAACGGTAAGATCTATGCGAATGTATGGCAGAGTAGCAACATTCTTGTTATAGATCCTTTAACTGGGATGGTTGAACAGATTATTGACTGCTCCGAATTGGTGAAAGAGGGACAAGGTTTAGACAGAGAAGTACTGAATGGAATCGCCTACAACGAGGGTAAGATTTACATGACAGGTAAAGACTGGATTTCGCTGTTTGAAGTGCGACTGGAACCGTTACTTCCTTAAGCAAAGGGATCAAAGTCATTCTTTGAACGAACTTCGTTCAGTGTCTTATTCTCTACCCGAATAATTCTTCCGGGATACTTTTCAATCATTCCGAAATCGTGTGTTGCCATAAGAACGGCGGCATTACTTTCTCTCGAAACTGCGATGAGTAAGCGCATGATTTCCTCAGAAGTCTCCGGGTCGAGATTTCCTGTTGGTTCATCTGCCAGAATAAGCTTCGGATTGTTCAACAGGGCACGAGCGATGGACACGCGTTGTTGCTCTCCTCCAGATAGCGCATGTGGCATGGTGTTGATTTTTTGTTCAATACCAACTAACTGGAGTACTTCCAAAGCACGTTTTTCCATGGCTTTTTTGTCTTTCCATCCGGAAGCACCCATTACGAACAGGAGATTTTGCTTAACAGTTCGGTCTGTCAGGAGTTGAAAATCCTGGAATACAATACCGAGTTTTCTTCGAAGACTTGGAATGTCTTTTTTACGGAGCTTATTGAGGTCAAAACCGGCAACCAAACCTGTACCGCCGCTTAGAGATAACTCTCCGTAAAGTGTTTTCAGAAGGCTGCTTTTTCCGCTTCCCGTTCTACCAATGAGATAAACGAATTCATCAGAATTGATAGACAAGTCCACACCTTCCAGTACCGGTATTCGATTTTGCTCAATTACCCCCTTTTCTATTTTAATTACAGTCTCCACACCGGATATTTTGGAATAAAATTGAGGACTTTTTGGTTGAATAAAAGCGGAATACATGAAATAATCTTAACAGATTTCCGTTTAAAACTTTTAAATGGCCTCTCCTGCAACGGCTCTTAGTGGAATACCTTTACTTTCTGAATAAAAGTGTATGCGCATGAAGCAATTGACCTTATTTCTTGCCCTGTTTTCTGTATTTCTGACTTTTGGACAGTCGTCGGAGAAGTACAACAGCGCCTATGCCGGATTTTTCAGAGCAGAAGAATTGTATAACAAAGAACAGTATGCTGCTGCGAGAAAAGAATTCAGAGACTTCGTCAATACGCAGACAAATGAGAATGATCCGTTTGTGATCAAAGCCCTGTACTACGAGGCGATATCTGCTTTGGAACTCTATAACAATGATGCGATTCCACTGCTTCTGGACTTCAACAAAAAATACCCGGAAAGCATTTATAAAAAGGAAATATATTTTCGTCTGGGGAAATATTACTACAGCAAAAAAGATTATGAAGATGCGTTGGTTTGGTTCAATAAATTGCGCGCAAATGACCTGGAAGAAGAACAGCGGGATGAATTTTATTTCAAGCTGGGATATTCCTTTTTCAAAGAAGAGAAGTTCTCGGAAGCAAGAAGTGCATTTCATGAAATCAAGTCGGGAGATTCACAATACGCTAAACCTGCGTTATATTATTATTCCTACATCGAATATCAGAACAAAAACTATTCTTCTGCACTTGAAGGCTTCCTGATCCTGGAAAAAGATGAGCAATATGCCGGAATCGCACCGTATTATATCGCCCAGATATACTATTTACAGGGAGAATATGAAAAGGTAACGGAGTATGCCACCAAGATTATTTCTCAGGAAGGGGTGATTAAAGAAAGTGAACTGGATCACCTGATTGGTGATGCGTATTATCGCATCGGAAAGTACGATGAAGCAGCACCATATCTTTACAGGAACTATAAAAATGCGGAAACTACCAGGGATGATAAGTATGCCACAGGTTATGCATTGTACAGAAGCGGTAACTGCAATGAGGCAATCGGGGTTTTCGATAAAGTAAAGAAACAAGAGGATAGCCTGGGCCAGGCGGCCTACTATCATATCGCGGAGTGTCTTTTAAAAATGAACAATAAGGTCTCTGCACGTTCGGCATTTAAGGATGCTGCAATGATGGATTACGATCCGGTTGTTTCGGAAGACGCGCTGTTCAATTTTGCCATTCTTTCGTATCAGTTGGATATTAATCCGTATGATGAGGCAGTAGAAGCATTCGAATTGTATTTGAACAGATATCCCAATTCGGAGCGCAGAAATGATGTGTATCAATACCTGGTGAAAGTATATACCAGCACAAACAATTATGAAAAGGCACTTGTTTCACTTGATAAAATCCCGACGAAGGATATACAATTGAAAACAGCTTATCAGATTGTAGCATTTAATCTGGGGGTAAAGGATTTTGAATCCGGAAATTACAACGATGCAATCAAAGCATTTGACCTTGTGAAACGTTACCCGATAGACCAGAATGTTCTCGCTAAAGCGGCTTACTGGACTGCAGATTCATACTACCGAATGAAGCAGTATGATCAGGCAATAGCAGAATACAGAAAGGTAATCGCCATGCCGTCTGTTCCGGATTTGTTACAATGGGAATCCAGATATAATATCGGATATGCATATTATGACAAAGCGTATGAATTTGATGCGCAGGAGAAATACGAGCAAAAGCGCGTAATGCTTCAAAAGTCCATTGACGAATTCCGCTTATTCCTGCAAACCAATCATCCGTACAAGAAGAAAAAGGCAGATGCCGCTATGCTGATTGCAGATGCTTATTATGTTCTGAAAGAAAATGAGCAAGCCGTAAAATTCTATAAGGATGTAGTTGCATACAAAGAAGATAAAACAGACCAGGCGTTATTTTATCTGGCACAAACGTATGGTTATATGGATAATCACAGCAATGAACGCATCAGTAGCTTGCTGGAGATCATTAACAATTATCCGAGTTCGAAGTTCCTGCAACTTTCTATTTCTGAAATAGCTGAAACATACAAATCCAATGGGAACTTTGACCAGGCTTTGAAGTACTACAAACAAATCGTATTTGATTATCCGAATTCGGTACTGGTACTGGATGCGAAGATGAACATCGGAGACATTTATTATAAGAAGGGAGACTTTACAAAGTCGGAGCAATACTACATGGAGGTATTGAGCACGTACGGAGGAGATCAAAGCGTATGCGAGCGCGTAGCAGACGGGTTAAAGGATCTTTATATTGCGATGAACAAGCCGGAAAAAATTGAGGTTCTGGCGCAACAATACCCTTGTGCAAACATTACCAGTGACGAACAGGAGAATCTGTACTATCTGCCGGCAGTCGATGTATATTATGATAGCACGAAATCAACGACTATTCGCTACAATGAAGCCATTCCTAAATTTGAAAAATACCTTGAAAAATTCCCGGGTGGACGTTATGTGAATGATGTCAAAAATTACCTTGCAGATTGTCACTATGTACTCGGAAATGAAGCACTTGCTGTGGAATTGTATCAGGAAACACTAAACGGACCAACTACAGGGTTTACGGAATTGGCAGCATTCCGCGTGTCAAAATACATGTACAACAACGGGCGGTATGAAGAAGCGATACCAGCCTATTTAAAAACGGAAGAAATTACCGCAACACCTTCCGAGAAGTACAATGCGCAAATAGGTCTGATGCGAAGCTATTTCCTTACGGAACAATGGCCGTTTACAGTTGCTTATGCGAAAAAAGTACTGGGAAGTTCTTTGATAACAAATGATCACAAAATTGAAGCAAACTACAGTTTGGGAATGGGATCATACTACCAAAGAAAATATGAGGATGCGAAGCCGGCTCTTGACTGGTTAGCAAAGAATACCAATACGGAGAAAGGAACGGAAGCCCAGTTTACATTAGCTGAATCGGAGTATCAACTGGGAAATTATCCGGAAGCTGATCAGGGAATAGCTAAGTTACTGAAAAGAAAACCGGCTTACAACTACTGGATTGCCAAGGGACTTATCTTAAGAAGTAGAATCCAGATGCAATTGGATGATCTTTTCAATGCAGAACAAAACCTGAAGTCGGTGATCGAACACTATCCGATTCCGGATGACGGAGTGATGGACGAAGCGAATGAACTTTGGGATGAGCTGATGCAGCTTAAAAATCAACAACAGGAATTTCAGGAACGTGTAGACCCAACAATAGAAATTAAGGAAGATGGAAATTAAACGCATTATATTATCTGTTATCGCTTCCGTTTGGATCGTTGGTGCATTTGCTCAACCGGATCACGTGATTAATGTGGAAGGGGAGAGAAAAGTGGAACATGCTTCCCGGATTCCGATTTATCCAAAAGTGATTGACACGAATGTGAATGTAGTTACGGTGAATTATCCGTTGCTGGCAATTAAAATGCAAACACAGACGGAAATGGAAAAAATCAATCCGGCGTCGGTGAAAATCAGTGAAAAACTGCCACAATTGTATAATTCATACATCAAGCTAGGGATCGGAACGGAACTTATGCCTCTTGGTGAATTTTACTACAATTCGGAGAGATCCAGAAAGTTTGTTTATGGTGCACACATCAAGCACCTGAGTTCTCTCGGTTATATAAGCGGATATGCGCCGGCCAGTTTTGATCGTACGAGTTCAATGATTTATGGTGGAATTAACGAGAAACGTTATGATCTGACCGGACAGGTGGATTATGCGAATCGCGGACTTCATTATTATGCTATTCCGGTAGATACAATTTCAAAGGACAGCATTGCGCAACGATACAGCGATCTGGGCTTCAATGTTCGTTACCGCTCACATATCAAGGATAGTGCAAAAGTCAATTATTCGATAGGAGCAACCTATCGCAACTTTCTTTCTAAGAAACCGCTGGCGGATAGTCTGCGCGATTGGAGAGCAAGAGAGAATTACATTGCTTTTGCGGGGAACGTCTTTTACAAACTGAACAAAGAAACGTATGCCCTGGATATCGATGTCAAAAACAATTCCTACAAATATGGAATAGCAGATTCCAGTTTAACTGCCATTGACACAGGCTTGGTGTTGAATAATACGATTGTCAGTTTAAAACCAACCATCACAACGCGCTTGAAAGACAATAGATTTGCAGCCAAAATCGGAGTTGATCTTACGCTTGATGCACATAACAAAACGAGTTTTTATATCTACCCGATTGCTGAGGTAAAATACAGTATGTTCAATGATATTTTTATTCCTTATTTAGGATTGAGAGGAGGATTGAAACAGAACACGTTCAGAACGCTTACGTTAACAAACGAGTTTATTTTACCGAACATTCAATTGAAAAACGAAAGCACTTCCATTGATTTCTACGGGGGTATTAAAGGAACATTGAGTAAACGCGTCAACTTTAACGTTTCGGCTAGTTTTGCGAATGTGAAAAATCAGGCATTATTTGTAAATGACACTTTGTACGCGAGAGGGAATGCATTTAGTGTGATTTACGACACGATCACGACACGAACAATCATTGAAGGATCGGTAAGTTATCAAATGATGGAAAAGCTGAAAGTGGACGGAATAGCACGTTACTACTCTTATTCGTTGCTCAACAACAGCTATGCATGGAACCTGCCGCAGTTGCAATTCATCTTACGGGGATCATATAATCTGTTTGATAAGTTCCTGGTTAACGTAGACCTTAAACTGGAAGAGGGCAGAAAAGCATTACTCACGAAGGCAGAAGAAGGTTCGTATGTTGAAAACGGACAGATCATTAAAGACCTTGGATTCCTTGCGGATGCTAACCTTGGGTTAGAGTATCGATACAACAAGCGAATTTCGGCGTTCTTCCAGATGAACAACTTCGCTGCGCAACGTTATAAACGTTGGTACAATGCTCCGGTTCACGGATTCCAGGTAATGGGTGGAATCACATTCAGATTCTAAGCTTCTGTTTCAGCTTCAGGACTTTCGGTCTGAACTTGTTTTTTCTTAGGAAAATAATGACGTTGACGGATCAGGATCATAAACACACCTAGTGTTATGGATGCATCTGCCGTGTTCCAGATTGCAGGGAAGACCTCTTCTCCTCCTACAAATGGCATCCATTCCGGCCAGAATGCTTCAAACTTGAACATATCAACGACATTTCCCAGCATGAATCCGGTATGTCTGAGTTCTACTTCACCAAACACACCACAATCGGCAAAATTCCCCGAACCGATCAGTTGATTGTAGCTTAAACGACAATCCAGGTAATCATCTATCGGGAATATATAGTCGTAAAACATGGAATCAATCAGATTTCCTGTAGCACCGGCCAAAACAAGTCCAAGAGCTATAAGGAACTCCAGTTTCATTCCCTTTCGGGCCTGTTTGATCCAATAGTATGTAATCCCGGTAATTGCAACTACGCGGAAAAGACTCAAAGACAATTTACCCCAAATAGAGGAACCAAAGCGGGTTCCGAAAGCCATCCCCTGATTTTCAATATATTCCAGGATAAACCAGTCGCCTAATATCGGATGGGTTTCACCAGGAGCAAAGTGAGTTTTAATGTATAGTTTCAGGATTTGGTCAAATAAGAGGACCAAAAGGATAATCCCCGAAACAATCAGCACATTTTTTTTCACTAAGATCAGCTTTGTGAGTTCTTCGCCTCGATGCTCAATGTTGCGTGAGGAACTAATCTAAGACGTTCTTTTTGAATAAGCTTACCTGTAACACGACAGATTCCGTAGGTTTTATTCTCAATCCGAACCAACGCATTTTGAAGATTGGCAATAAATTTCTCCTGACGAGCAGCAAGTTGAGCCACTTCTTCTCTTGAAAGCGTATCTGATCCGTCTTCCATCATGTTAAAAGAACGTCCGGTGTCATCTGTACCATGATCATCACTATGTGAAAGAGATCCTTTTAACAAATCGAGATCTTCCTGAGCCTCTTTAAGTTTTTCCAGAATCAGTTCTTTAAACTCTTCCAGTTCAGCGTCTGAATATCTTGTTTTCTCTGTCATATCATTTGTTTTAAAGCGAATAAGGAGGTGCAGTACACCAGCTGTTTCCTCAAGAAGGAGGGTAAATATAAAATTCTGTATCGAACTAAACAATGAAGGTGGAAAGAAAATGTATCTTCGTCCCGATGCTTCGTTTGTTTTTCAGTAATCAGTCCTATGCGCTTTTGGCTGCTCCGGTCATAATGGCGGTGTATGTTACCCTGAATATATTTACGCAGACATTCTATCCTCCGGAAGTGAATAGCATAGATCTCGGTTTGTGGGGAAGTTTTAAATTCAATCAACAATTCTGGGGTTTCGGGATGGCTCCCATATTGATTATTTTTTCCGCAATTCTTTTAAATTTCATTTTTAACAGAAATGAATTTTTTGATAGAAACACCTATTTACCTGCGCTCCTTTACATTACGGCAGCCTCATTTTTCCCGTATTTTTATTATCTGAACGGATTAGGTATCGCCCAGTTTTTTTTGGTGCTGAGTTTATTTAACTTTTTCAGACTGAATCAAAATGAGGATGCCAAAAAAGTGCTTTTCAACGGGAGTTTTCTGTGGTCCTTGGCATGTACGATTTTTCCACCGCTGATTTTACTTTTTCCCATTTTGTTTGTGATCATGTGGACTTTCAGACCGTTTATATTCAGAGAATCGGTTATGTTGATAATGGGAATGCTCATTCCCTACGTATATGTAGTTGCGTATTATTTTCTTTCAAAAAAGGATTATCACGCGATCCAGCTTACCACATCTTCTG
The DNA here is from genome assembly GCA_003247185.1 of Crocinitomicaceae bacterium. GTDB lineage: Bacteria > Bacteroidota > Bacteroidia > Flavobacteriales_D > Crocinitomicaceae > UBA4466. The sequence continues at coordinate 1,105 of QKAV01000162.1, read as the reverse complement.
CGCACGTTGGGCAAATAACGGTTGTGGCAGTTAGTTCGGGCATTTTGCTTTTTGTGATGTTGAGTTTAAAATCTGTTCTCAGAAACCTGCAACAGGGCTCTATTCGTTTAAGGAAAATAATGAACATGGTGATGTGGTTTGCTTTTGGTTTTGTGGCAGTCACAGCAGTTGATTTTATTTTCTTCAACCACACCGGTGCAGCGGCCTTATTGCTTTTACCTCTTATGTTTCTCATCCCGTATGGATTTGGGCAGAAAAAGTTGCGAAGTGAAGCTGCGATACTCTATTACGTGTTTTTCATGGCCAGTGTGAGTAATTTTTTCATTTCTTACCTGTTATAGCAAGCATATATTCCTAATTTTGCAGAAGCAAAACGTAAGCTATGAAATTTGGAGTTGTAACCTTCCCGGGATCGAATTGTGATGAGGACATGATCTACGTCCTGGAGACCATTTTAGAACAAGAAGTTGAACGCCTTTGGCACAAAGATACAGATCTCAAAGGTGTGGATTTTGTCGTTCTTCCGGGTGGATTTTCCTATGGAGATTATCTGAGATCTGGAGCAATTGCCAAATTGTCTCCGATTATGGGAAGTGTGATCGAACACGCCAATAAAGGAGGATATGTAATGGGAATCTGTAATGGGTTCCAGATTCTGACAGAATCCGGTTTGTTGGAAGGAGCATTGTTGCACAATGACAATCAAAAGTTCATTTGTAAAAATGTCTATCTGAAACCGGCGTCAGATGCGAGTGCCATGACAAAGGATCTGAATCAGACCCAATCATACAAAATTCCGATTGCGCACGGAGAGGGACGTTATTATGCTTCTGAGGAAGTGATTAAAAAACTGGAAGATAACAATCAGGTATTGTTCAGATATGCAGATGCAGACGGATCAATTTCAAATGAGGTTAATCCGAATGGGTCTATTAATAATATTGCCGGGATTTGTAACGCAAACCGCAATGTATTTGGAATGATGCCCCATCCTGAGCGTGCAGCGGATGGTGAGTTGGCGAATACAGATGGTGTGGAATTGTTCCGTTCACTGCTAAATAATTGTAAGTAAATGAGAGTTCTTTTACTGGGTTCAGGAGGAAGA
>QKAV01000193.1 GCA_003247185.1 Crocinitomicaceae bacterium | reverse complement strand
GACTCAGGAAGAACTTCAAAAAAAATACGATCGGGCTGCTGAGGTTTCTACTGTCAATTATTCGTTTTATATGGGAGCCACCAACGACAACCTTGATGAAGTATTAAAAACCGATCCGTCAACAGTTTGCGGAATCAAGGTTTTCATGGGTTCTTCCACTGGAAACATGCTGGTGAATGATGATGCCACACTTTCCGGCATTTTCAAAAATGCACACACCCTGGTTGCTACGCATTGCGAAGATGAAGCCACCATTCAGAAAAATATTGAAATTGCCCGTCAGCGATATGGAGAGAATGTTCCCATGTCGCGCCATTGTCATATCAGAAGTGATGAAGCTTGCTACATCTCCTCATCAAAGGCAGTGGAACTGGCGTCGAAATTTAATACCCGATTGCACATCCTACACCTGTCCTCGGCAAAAGAAATGAGTCTTTTCAGACCCGGCAAAGTGACTGACAAAAAGATAACTGCGGAAGTTTGTGTGCATCATCTTTGGTTCGACGAACGCGATTACATTACGCATGGAAGTCGTATTAAATGGAATCCATCGATAAAATGTATTGCAGACAAGGAAGCACTCTGGGAAGCTCTGCTTGCAGATAAAATAGATGTGATAGCCACCGACCATGCTCCACACACTCTAGAAGAAAAAGACAACACTTACTTTAAAGCACCTTCGGGAGGACCGCTGATTCAACACTCGCTGGTAGCCATGCTCGAAATGAGCCGCAAAGGATTTATTTCTGTCGAGAAAGTGATACAGAAAATGTGTCATGCTCCCGCTGATCTATTCAGAGTAACTGACCGGGGATACATTCGCGAAGGCTACTTTGCTGATCTGGTTTTGATTGATCCAAATTCCAGTTGGACAGTTTCTCCCGAAAACATTTTATACAAATGTGGCTGGTCACCTTTTGAAGGAACTGAATTCTCGCACAAAATCCACAGTACTTTCGTGAATGGAGTCATTGCTTACAAGCAGGGAGAAATCTCCAGCGAATACAATAGTAAACGAGTCAGATTCAAAGTGTAGCTGACACCTCCGTTTAACAATTGCCAATCTTATTTTAAATCCCTAACTTGTATATTGCTTTGGCATTACACAAAATCAACGTGCTCTCAAAAAATTAAAATAGTATCCTCGAAACCTATAAAATTTAAAAACCAAAATCATGAAAAAACCAATCATTGCTTTTTTATTCCTGATTTTTTTTCAAGTCGCAGTTGCGCAGGAAGTAGTTTCTTCTGCCGGAACAACTCAACAAGCTGCTGGTTACGAAATTAGTTGGACCTTGGGAGAAGCAGTAATCGAAACGTTCACTTCTGGATCTGATATTCTTACACAAGGATTCCATCAAACAAAACTGGTAGTTACCGCTATTGATAAGCCAGGTCTTTTGATTTCGGAATTGAAAGTATACCCCAACCCAACTTCAGATTTTGTGATGATCCACTTCAACTCAGAATTACCGGATAAACAATACTCTTTGTTTGATATGACTGGAAAAATGCTGGAGTTCAACTCCATTCCGGAAACAGATACGAAAATCGATGTAAGCAGTCTGGCTTCGGGAACCTACCTTCTTCATATCATAGCAAATAAAACAAATCACATTCAATCATTCAAAATAGTTAAGAAATGAAAAAATTGCTAACCTTACTAAGCTTTATTCTACTGGCATTTACTGGATTCGGACAGGTTCCGGATGCCTTTAATTACCAGGCAGTGGTACGTAACTCTTCGGGCGAAGTGCTGGCGAATACTAATGTTTCATTCCGGATTTCAATCCTCCTGAACTCCGCAACAGGGACATCAGCTTATGTAGAAACCCAGAGTGCTACCACAAACGGTTTCGGGCTGGTCAATCTGAAAATTGGAAAAGGAACCAAAGTAAGTGGCAGTTTCACCACTGACAGTTGGGGAACTAACAGCCATTTTATGAAAGTTGAAGTTGACCCGGCAGGCGGAAGCGTATACAATCAGCTGGGAACTACTGAACTTCTTTCCGTTCCCTATGCCTTTCATGCCCAAACAGTTGAAAACAACGACGATGCCGATGCGGATGCCACCAACGAAATTCAGACTCTTAGTTTAAACGGAACCCAGCTCAGCTTATCCAAAAACGGTGGCACAGTAACATTGCCAACATCGGGAGGAACTACAGGTGATAACTGGGGAACGCAAACAGTAGTTAGCGATGCAACACTAACCGGAGTTGGAACCACAGCCAGCCCACTAAGCGTTGTGGGAGATTTGACCGATAATCAAACCCTTTCACTGTCTGGAAATGATCTGAGCATCTCAGGTGGAAATACAGTGACCTTGCCTGCGGGAAGTGTAAGTCCATGGACTACAAGCGGCTCGGATATATATTACAACTCCGGGAAAGTTGGTATTGGAACTGTTACACCGGAAGAGAAATTACATATTTCAGGTGGAAATATCAGATTGAACAATGGCTATGGTTACGCTATTTCAGGTTCGGGTTCTAATGCGATCTTTGATACCGATGGATCAGAAATGCGCTTTATCAATAGTTCAGGGGGGAAAATAAACTTTTACACAAGTTCAACATCCAGCAGCAGTGCACTTTCAAGGATGATAATTACAAATGAAGGACAGGTTGCCATTGGAACTCTATCTCCCAATTCCTATGGCAGATTTTCAATTTATGGTAATAATAAAAATGCATGGATGACTTTTAATAACGACGCCACCGGCAACACACAGAATGATGGACTAATTATTGGTCCGACCCTTGATAACAGCGTTGCATATATATGGAACATGGAAAACACGCCCCTGATCTTTGCAACGAACAACTTACAAAGGATGACCATTAAAGGTGACGGGAATGTTGGAATTGGCACTACCAGCCCCAATTCAAATGGAAAACTCACGGTTTATGGAGGTTCAGACAATGCCTGGATTTCTTTCAATAACGATGCAACAGGGAACGCACCAACTGATGGATTAGTTATCGGACAATTATACAACAATTCGGGAGTGTATTTCTGGAACCTCGAAAACTCATTCATGAAATTTTCAACAAATAACAACGTCAGAATGACGATTGCTGCCAATGGTCGAGTTGGAATAGGAACCGAGTCTCCAGATGCAGGCCTTCACTTAAAAGGAACAGGTTTCCCTTCAGCGTTTATGTACATTCAATCGGATGCCGGACAGGATGCCGGAATTCGTTTATACGAAGGTTCTACTGCACAATGGCACATTTTTAATAACTCAGCAGCAGGTGGATTGGATATTTATAATACAGCCGGGCAGGTTGCTATTTTTGCCAAACAATCC
>QKAV01000125.1 GCA_003247185.1 Crocinitomicaceae bacterium | reverse complement strand
ACTGTTTCTGATTTTTCCAAATCCCAATTTTAGTCTCTTTCTTTCCAGACTCCTTGCCAGATCGGCTTTTAAATCACTTTTAAGTCTGCTGTATAAATCCCCGCTTACAGAGTCAATTCGTACCATGTATCGTTTCCATAGAGAGGACTCCACTAGCTCTTCATTCCTGAACTTTTCGAATTTTTCTGCCTGATTAAAACTTTTACCAATTGTGCTATAGGCAGATCTCAGACTCCTTGCTTCTGAAGTCTGGTCAAGGTAAATCATTGCGGCGAACATATATGGTGCAGGAGCATTACCATCCCATTTTTCCAATCTCAAACTTGTTTTCAGACACTTTTCCGGATTTTTCGCATACAATGCAGTTAGACGATTGAAATGGCGTGTATTCCAGGAAAAGGAGAACAATAAAAGAACCGAAAGAAGAAACAGGGAAAATCTCATAGCCTTTTACCTTCTAACGAAGTCAGCGAATTTTGTAACAGGTAAATTACAAAAGATCTATGAGCACCTTTGTAACTTCAGAAATGAACGGTCTTGCAATACTCTCATATTCGTAGACTCCGTCGTTCACAGTTTTGTTCTCATTGGTGTAAAGTGATATCACCAAGAAGAATGCATGAGCTCCCTCCTTTCTTGTAATGTACGCTACTTCTGTTGTAAATCCGTACGAGAGCCCTAGCTTGGAATAAACCACAATGTCTTCATCTTCCTTGAGAGCTGGCGAAAAGGTGTATTTATAGAGATCGTCAGGGTAACGTGAGGTATTTTTATATTTCGGGCTGTCCAATTGAGAAGGTACCATATTCATCCAGTTCATCATCGCATCTCTCTGTGCAGAACTTATTTCCCACTGATCCTCAATCATAAAATCCTCCGGATAAAACAAACGGATCATCATCTGCATCAAATCTTCGGCCCCGATCTCCAATCCGAAATTGAAATCAAAGGGGCCTGTTTCTATTTTTCCTTTCTTTTCATTTTTTGAGCCAATCCTTTTTGCCCTGTCATATCCATCACAAAAAAGATCATTCTTCTCTATTTCCCAATTCTTAGAAGGGAGTATCATCTTAAGTTTCCCGATGCTGTCGTAAATCATTACGGGATTGGTATGTAACTCAATGTTCTTACATGCTGCAAATGACCTGTAAATCCGAGCCGAATTATACCCCTTGTTTTCCAATTCATTTGCAATGTATTCCGGATTCAAAAATTGATACAACACATTATAGGCATCGTTATCGCTCACTACAATCATTTCCGACAATAGCTTTTCAAACGTAGGTTTTTCCAATGCACATTTTTGAATGTAATTCTGACCTCCACATTGAATTGAATCTATAATTGCAATTCTGTCTCCCGCTGAAATTCCAAGTTCATTCATTTTTTGCAAGGTGAGCAGCGCAACAGGCAGTTTTACTGTACTTGCAGGATAAAAAAACTGTTGCTCTCCCAATACTATTGTGGAATGTACCTCTCCTTCCGTAACAGGAGTGTAATGAATTTGTACGCGATAGTTTCTGTTGTGAAGAACCTTGGCAAGTTCGGGAACAGAATTAAGTAAGTTGTTTAAAGACGAAGAATCAGTAGGTAGCTGTCCCGTCAAGCTAAGGCTTGTCAGTAGTCCCCATATTATCAGAATTCCTGTTCTCATTCCGTTTAGAGAGATAATATAAGATAATTGCAGGAATTATTGTAATCAGAAACCAAACAATTACGATTGGTTTACTCATCAAAAAATAAGTAATCATCCAAATCACAAACACTGAAAACATAATCGGTGACAAGGGGTAAAATTTTGCCTTTACAATATTCGGATCTTCCTTACCTCTGTCTCTTCTGCGAAGTATGAATAGTCCTATTACGGTCAACAGGGAAAAGATGGATAATGTAACCCCGATATATTCGATTAAATCACCAAAAGACAAACTGTGCACCAGTAAAACAGCGATCACTCCCATCAATAATGTAGCATTAACAGGGGCACCACTTTCATTTTGAGCTCCTAAAACTTTAAATAGCTGATGGTCCTTCCCCATCTCCTGAATTACACGAGGGCCTGCAATAAACATGGCATTAATTCCTGAGATCAATGCCAGTGAGAATACCACGCTGAACAATAATGCTATCTGACTTCCAAGTATTTTATTCGCTATCACATTTCCCAGGTCGACCTGGAAGGCCAGTTCGTCAAACGTAGCCACATACATGAATACCATATTCAATGCGAGATAAATAACGGTTACAACAATAGTTCCGCGAAGTAAGGAATAAGGTAAGTTGCGTTTCGGATCCTGCAAATTACCAACAATATACGCGCTCGCATTCCATCCGCTATAGGCAAACATTACCCAAACCAAAGATCCTGCAAAGGCAGAACTGAATATCGTACTCAGAGAGCTTTCCGATGGGGAAAAACTAACGCCCGAAGGCTCATACTTTCCAGAAAAAATCAAAGGAAGCAGCAAGAAGCAGATAATCAGTGAAATTTTCACATAGGTCATCACATTCTGAACCATTCCACTGCGCTTAACACCTCCCAACTGTACCAATACCACTATAGCAATCAGTAGTGTAGCAAACCACTTGGCAGATTCCAGTTCCATCCCGAACAAATGAAAAGTTGCAGCATCTTTTCCTAAAACGGGAGCGAAATACTCACTTGCTGCCAGCGAAAGAGATGCAATCGCCGCTGCAAACCCTACAATCATAGAAATCCATCCGCTGATAAAACCAAGTAAAGGATGGTAAATTTCCGTTAGAAAGCGATATTCTCCGCCTGAGCGATTAATCCGCGTGGCTACTTCGCCGTATACCGTAGCTCCGGCAAGCGCTATCAGGCCGCCTAACAACCAAATGATGACAATTGAGAAAGCATCAGGAATGCCTCCTTCAGCTACCTGATAACCTAACGATGTAAATATTCCGGTACCAATCATATTGGCAATCACCATATTCGTGGCTACCCTTTTTGAGTATTTTGTCTCTTCAGTCATGCTGCCCCGAAAATAAGTAATTTATATCTAGTACCAACAAATGGTACTTTCGATAAAAATCATCATTTTTGTCAACGAAAGAACCCACACTATGAAGACTTCTATCTATTTGATCCTGACTGTTTTCGTTTTATTCTCCTGTAGTAACGAATCAGATAATATCGCGACGGATAACAACAGCTCACAATTAGGCGATCATGATTCATCCGAGGTAGCGGAAAGGACTTTTCCCTCTGATCCGAAATTTGATGCGATCGCAACGTTTTTAGCTGGTCAGTCTACAGAAAACGGTGCGTACGTTGATCTCGAAAAAAGTAATTC
>QKAV01000093.1 GCA_003247185.1 Crocinitomicaceae bacterium | reverse complement strand
TTGTTGAATCGCAGGTCGGATGCAACGGAGCGTTTGCTCGACTACGCGGAGAAAGTAAAGGGAGATACGAAAAAGAAAGAGGTAGAACAGGAATGGCGGGAACAATCGGTGCAGGAGCGGCTAAAACATGCCTTGGTTAAAGGTATTGTGGAGTTTATCGATCAGGATGTTGAAGAGTGCAGAAAGCTATATCCACGCCCGATTGAAGTGATTGAAGGACCTTTAATGGATGGAATGAATGTGGTTGGAGATTTGTTCGGTTCCGGAAAAATGTTCCTGCCTCAGGTTGTAAAATCTGCTCGTGTGATGAAAAAGGCGGTAGCCTATTTATTGCCTTTTATCGAAGCGGGAAAGGATGGTAAAATGCAATCCTCGGGAAAAATCCTTATGGCAACAGTTAAGGGTGATGTTCATGATATCGGAAAAAACATTGTATCGGTTGTACTTGGATGCAACAACTACGAAGTGATAGATTTAGGTGTGATGGTTCCGAATGAAAAGGTTATTGAGGAAGCAATCAGGCAAAATGTGGACATCATCGGATTGAGCGGATTGATTACCCCATCTCTGGATGAAATGGTTCAGATTGCGAAGGAAATGGAGTTGAATGGAATAAAAATTCCTTTGCTGATCGGAGGAGCAACAACATCAAGAGTTCACACGGCGGTCAAAATTGATCCGGAATTTAGTGCGGATCAGGTCGTTCATGTATTGGATGCCTCTCGTTCCGTAACAGTTGTAGATCGTTTACTTGGAGAGAAAAAAGACGATTTTGTCCGGGAAATTCAAAGTGATTATACAAGAATTAGGGAACAGCATTCCAAAAACAGGGCAGCGAAAGAGTTGTTGGATCTGGATATTGCAAGGTCGAAAAGACTACAATTGGATTTGACACAAGTACCTCCGACTCCGAATCAACTGGGTGTAACAACCATTGAAGTTGAAACGCAGGATTTGATTAATTATATTGACTGGACACCGTTTTTCAGAACATGGGAGTTGCACGGCAGATTTCCGGAAATACTGGATGATGAAATTGTAGGGCAGGAAGCGACCAGGGTTTACTATGATGCAACAGCAATGCTGGAAAAAATTATTAGTGAACATTGGTTGATTAACAGAGGTGTATTTGGATTGTTCCCCGCTAATTCAGAGAATGAGACGATTTACATTTATGCCCCGGAGAGCAATAAGGAAATACACCGCATAGAGTCGTTACGCCAGCAGCTTAAGAAAACAGAAAAGGCGGAACTTTTGGCGTTATCTGATTTTGTAGCCTCCAAAGCAAGTGGAACGGTTGATTATGTAGGTGCATTTGCGGTGACAAGCGGATTGGGAATTGAAAAATACATAGAGCAATTCGAGCAGGACCATGATGATTACAATTCCATTTTGTTAAAGGCGCTTGCCGATCGTCTGGCAGAGGCTTTTGCCGAATACCTGCATGAAAGAGTAAGAAGAGAATATTGGGGTTATGAGCAAGGTGATAAAATTTCAAATGACGATTTAATTAAAGAAAAATATCAGGGAATTCGTCCCGCTCCGGGATATCCTGCGTGTCCGGATCACACGGAAAAAACAGGTTTGTTTAAGTTACTGGAAGTAGAGAAAAATATTGGAGTTAGCCTAACGACTTCCCTGGCGATGAGTCCTGCTGCAAGTGTTTCCGGCTGGTATTTTGGGCATCCTCAAAGTAAATACTTTGGCGTAGGATTAATCGGTGAAGATCAGTTGCGTAACATTTCAGAGAGAAAGGCTTATAAAGTGGAGGATATGAGACGCTGGTTAGGGCCGAATTTAAAATAGAAAGTATCTAAAAAAGTAAAGCAGCTCGGGCGAGCTGCTTTACCATAACCTAACCTAACCACTATTCACTGAAAAAGACTTCTAGTTTGATTGAAAATCAATTACTGTTCAATCTCTGATACAAATGTACATCAGATATCAGCATTTCCAAAAGGAATATTTATTCGATTTATTTAATTCTAAGAGTCTATACTTTGAGGACTTTTCATTCAAAAATAGTCCATAGTTGAAAATTGGAGTTTAATAGTTAAAATTGACATGTTCGTAGAATTGCTAACATTTACATTCTTGGAATCCTAAAATGAGTATTTTTTTATAAAATTCGACCAATACATGATAATATTCGACAGATGTGCGTAGATATTAATGAGATAAGTGTGAATGAATACATCTAATATTGCAGGTGTTTTTTGATTATTCGTGGTAATTGTTGGATATCTAATTGAGATGAATGCTAAGCCCGCAGAACAAAAAAAGGACTCCATTTTGTGAAGTCCTTTCAGATTGATTATTTGAATTTTAAATATTGCTCTTCATCTGCCATTTGGCTTTTTTGTAAATCCATACTTTAAGTCTGTACATCAACAAATAAAGCGAAGGAATGATTACCAAAGTCAGGAAAGTTGCGAACGTCAATCCATAAATAATGGCCCATGATAACGGTGCGAAGAAGATGTTGTTATCACCACCGATATAAATGTTCGGATTATACTCAGTGAACAATGTCAGGAAATCGATATTAAACCCAACCGCTAATGGAATTAACCCCAAGACAGTTGTAATTGCTGTTAAGAGTACGGGACGCAAGCGCGTTTTTCCGGCTTCTATGGCAGCTTCAACTATTTCTTCATACGGTAGTTGATCGTACTCGCCCAGCTGTTTCTTTTCTCTTCTTTCTCTTCGAAGCTGGTTGGTGTAATCGATCAATACAATAGCATTGTTTACAACTACCCCCGCCAGAGATATCACACCGATCATGGTCATCATGATAACGAAGTTCTGACGCGAAATAACCAGACCCAGTAGTACCCCGATCAGAGAAAGGACAACTGTAATCATGATCACGGACGGCATCGAATAAGAGTTGAACTGCGCAACGATAATCAATAGAATCAGGAATACAGCAATCAACAAAGCGTTACTTAAGAACGCCATTTCTTTTGCCTGTTCTTCTTGCTGTCCGGTAAACTGGTAGGAAATTCCATTTTCGATACGACCGGATTGCTCGAATTTTTCCATTCGTTTTTTTACATCCTGAACTACCTCATTGGCATTAAATCCTTCCGTCACGTTTGATGAAACAGTAACCAGTGGAATTTGATCTTTACGAACAACTCCTGTGAACGAACTTACTTCCTCCGGATCTATGATCACAGATCGAATAGGAATGTTCATCAATTGTCCCTTGTTGTTGCGGAAAATCAAACGCTGGTCAAGAAGTGCATCTAAATCTTCGCGGCTGTGTTTTTCAAATTTCACTACGATATCATACGATTCATCATTCTTCGTGTATACA
>QKAV01000204.1 GCA_003247185.1 Crocinitomicaceae bacterium | reverse complement strand
ATATTTTACTACAAAGGAAACACGAAGCTCGTTACAAAAGAATACTTTGAAGAAGGGGAAGGTCAAAGTGCGCAATTTGTAGAAAGGGTAACCTACTATGATGAAAAAGGGAAACCAAAGGCCGGTAAATTAAGAAAAGCACCATTCGAAGATCAATTGGTGACACAGTTTTTTGAACCTGCCACAGCAAAAGATTGTAGCGATAAAAAAGCGGTTAGTGTTTTAAATCAAACAGGAGAATTTGCCACCAATTTTCAGTTTTTATCGTCGGAGAGAATAAAGAGGATGGTTATCGTTCTTCATTGGTTGTACAGCAGAAAGGGCCGACTATTCAGAAGTTACTTCAAAATGAAAAAGGTATGGTTGGCACACCGTTAAAAGTTGAATTTGAGAAATTGACGGGTGAGATGGGATTCGAGTTTCAGGCATTGTTAAATGTCTCTTTTGTAGAATAGCATTAAGTCAACATTACCGAATCTATAAACAGAAAAGAAGAATCTGTTCCCTCATTTTGAAACCTTTATTTTTAGGTTAAATCGTCTGAAATACATTGGTTTATCCACATTCTGTACAGACCTTTGCGGCGAATTTTTGAAACAAAACAATGAAACGAACGATTGCCTTTTTGGCACAAACCTGTTTAGCAATTATTCTATTCTCTACACCAGCCGGAGCAAATACCATGGTTTTTGTAGAAAACGACCTGCCACTTACTGATTCACTAAGCATTAATCCTACTGAGTTTACCATGAAGATTGATCAGGAGAATCAGCGTATCGAAGTAACCGTTACCGGAAACTTTGATAAATATGCTACTTTGTCGGTAACGGATAACAGAGGCTCGGAGTTGGAATTCTCTTTCATCAAGGAAGGAAAGGAAGTATACTACTTTGATCTGCATGAATTGGATAACGGATCCTATTTCCTGGTTCTGAATATGGATACGGAGATAAGAATCAAGCGCTTTTCAATTTGACACTTAACACGTTCTTTACCCGTTTAAAATAAGATTTTACCAAAAGAACTCTTTTAACCCTTTCCAACGAGAGGGTTTTTTTATGTTTGTTCCATAATTTGTGAATCTATGAACAGAATCAGATTTGTTGCCACTTTCTTATTTGTACTAGCTTACTTTTCATCGTTTGCACAAGAGATGAATGTGAAAGGAACTGTCTACGATTCAACCGGGACAACTACACTGAAAAATGCGATGGTAATGGCCGTACGTGTACGCGATTCCATTCTTCTTGATTTTACGCGTACCGACAGTGAAGGGAAGTTTGAGATTTCTGGTTTTGAGGTAGATACTTTTGCGCTGACCATCGAATATCCGGGGCATGATGAGAAAACCTACTACATTTTTGGTCATAAGGACAATTATGAAATCAATATCCCTAAAGTAGTATTGCCATCCAAATCCCAGGAATTGGAAGAAGTGGTTATTTACGCATATAAAGATCCGATCTATTATAAAGGAGATACATTGGTATATGTAGCAGACTCTTTTAAAGTCGCAGAAGGAGCAGTAGTTGAAGATTTGTTGAAGAAACTACCGGGAATTTCAGTGGACAGGGAAGGAAAGATCACTTCCCAGGGACAGGAAATCTCAAAAGTACTGGTAGACGGAGATGAGTTTTTTGGTACGGATCCGACTATTGCAACGAAGAACTTAGGTGCAGACGGAATTGCAGAAGTTCAGGTTTATGAAAAGGAAAATGAAGAAGGGATTGGCGGAGATGATGAGAAAATACAGGTATTGGATCTGAAACTTAAAGAAGATGCGAAAAAAGGCTACTTCGGACGAGTATCAGGTGCAAGTGACCTTACGCTGACGCCAAATCATGGAAAGATAGGTGAAAATCCGTTCTATGAAGGAGAATTGCTGCTGAACAAATTCAAAGGTGCACAGAAAATCTCGGTATTTGCGTTGGGATCTAATACGCCGCGATCAAGTTTTGGCTGGGGAGATATGAACAAGTTCGGACTGGATAATGAAACCGGGTCAGGAAACCGTTGGGATCCGAGATCACAAGGTAATACGAGTGGTATTCCGCAAACATTCAAAGCCGGAGTTTACTATTCGGATAAGATCGGGAAGAATAAGAAAACAAAGATCGGATTCAATTATTCGTACTATAATGATCAACTGGAAACAAAGTCGGCAAGCGAGTCGCAGTATTTCCTGACCGATACCACGTATTACACAGATGATTCTACCAGAAATTTCAGTTTTAACGAATCACATCGCTTTAATTTCAATCTGGAGTCGGATATTGATTCATTGACAACAATTCAGATTAAACCGTCTTTTACAATTGACGGAGGAAGATCAGATAATTCAGCTATTTCAAAATTCTTTGATACGGATAGAAATCAGACGCTGGGAACTTCCGTATTCAACACCAGTACATCAACCGGATATACAGTTGGTGGTTTTGCACGCATTACACGAAAATTCATGAAACCGAAACGTGAATTGGAATTGAGATACGACATCTCCGGAAATAACAATAACACAGACGGAAACCTTGATTCGCGTACGCAATTTTATTCTGCAACGGTTATCGAGGATACAACGCTGCAATCGAAGATCAATGATAACAGTACGATGAATCATTTTGGTACGTTTACCTACATCGAACCGCTTTCTAAGAAATTGCGTCTCGAGTTTGAATATTTGTATCAGTACGGGACATCCAGCTTAAACAAGAGTACCTACGATTACGATCCTGTTGCGCAGTCCTATAGCATTTTCAACTCCTATTATTCCAACCAGTTTGATTCAAAACGCCAGCAAAACAGAGGTGGTTTAAGATTGTTATTTAATGTACCTAAACACGAGTTGAGTGCAGGAGCGCGTTTCAGAAATATTATGATTGATAATAAGAACCTGATCCAGGATACCACGATCAATCAGAACATCAATAATTTGCTACCAAGGTTATTTTATCAATATAAACCGAGCATGAGTAAACGTTTACGCATCAATTACGAGACGAGTTCATCTGCTCCTGCAATTACAGATTTGGCACCGGTTCCGGATAATACGAATCCGAACAGAATCAAAGCCGGTAATCCGGATCTGAAACCAAATTACATCCACGCATTGAATGCATTCTATAATTCATGGAATGCGCTTACAGGTAAGTTTATGTGGACCGGCGTGAATTTGTCATTGACACAGAATGCCTTTTCAACAGAAACGTATTATGATGGCTTTGGTAGAACGGTATCGAAAACGATTAACGTTGATGGGAATGTTTCGGCATTCTTCTTTAGTGGTGCTGGTTTCCCGTTCTTTGGAAGGAAACTGGAGGTGCGCCCGCAATTGAACGCTTCATACTACCGCTACAGAAGTGTTATTTCAGGAAACAACAACTTAACGGATAACTATGCGGTTACACCTCAATTGGATGTTACAGTGCGTCTTTTGGGAGATTCTCTCGAATTTAATTTGAGCGGAAGCTATGCCTATAACAACGCGGTGAGTTCGTTAAACAATACACAAACTCCGTATAGAGTGGAGAACTATAGTTCAAACATGACGTGGAGAGTAAAGGGAGGATGGCGCTTTGGACTTGAAGGCCGATATACAAGAAACTCACTTCCGGGAGCAGGGTTTTATAACACGGATTATTTCATATTAAACGCTGAGATTACGAAGCGTTTCTTGAAGACCGAGAACATGGAAGTCTCTTTGCTGGGTAATGATATCTTAAATCAGAATATCAATGCCCGAAGAGAGGTAAACGGAAACATTATTACAGATTACAGAACGACAATTATTTCGCGTTACTTCTTGTTGAAAGTGACCTATCGTTTTAACAATCGTAAAACTAAAGAAGAAGATTTCGATGGATGGCATTAAAAAAATAGCAGGTGTTATTGCAGCACTGCTGGTTGTATTTGGCGCACAGGCACAAATCTCAAACGGGAGAATTGTCTATGAACGTAAAGTGAACTTGCAAAAAATCTTCAAGGATAATGATCGCGTAAAGCAGTTCCTTCCGGAAGATGTTAAATGGAGAGTTGAAGAATTTGAATTGGTATTCAATGATTCCATGTCTGCTTTTCTTCCGATTGAAGGTGATGAAGCGCCCGGGATGATGAAATTCCTTACATCTCATAATAAGGTTTATACTGACCTGACTAAAAATGAAAGAATGGTCATTATGGACATGTGGGGGCAACAAACGATTGTTAATGATACCATTTCCCCGCGTCAGTGGAAGATTACGGATAGCAAACGGAAATTTGATGGATACCTGGCGCGTAAGGCTTTTGTACAAATAGATGATACAACCAGAATCTATGCATGGTTTTCAGCAGATGTAGTTCCTGCCGTTGGACCGGAAGGTTTCGGAGGATTACCCGGAACGATCCTTGGTCTGGCAACAGAAGACGGGAGCATTATCTATTTTGCGAAAAAGATTGAAGCCATGGAGGTTGCACCCGAAAAGCTTTCGTATGACACCAAAAACGAGGATGTATACACAAAAGAAGAACTTAAGGCACTAATCCTCGAACGTATGGGCAAGTGGGTTAAACCAAAGGATATTGAAGGAATGTTTACCTGGTTATAGGTTTATTCATTTTCCGCAATCACGGATTTAACTTCAGGTAAGTACTGTTTCAATAAATTCTCAATTCCGCCTTTTAAAGTTGCGGTAGAGGATGGGCAACCTGCACAGGAACCTTGCATGAGTACCGTAACAACCCCATCTTCATAACCTCTGAATTCTATGGCACCACCGTCATTTGCTACTGCTGGTGCAACATATTCATCTAAAAGATCCCGAATAGCCTGATCGTATTCACTGGGCGCATATTCTTTTTTAGGTGCAGCTTCTTCACTTGATGGCGCGGCTTTTTTTGTCGGCATCTGAATAAGAATGTCTTTACCTTCCGCAATCCAGTTCTTAACAAATTCACGCAATTCCATAGTAATAAAGTCCCAGGAAAGATTGTCTGTTTTTGTAATGGTTACAAAATTCGAAGCGATGAAAACGCCATTTACGAAAGGCAATCGAAACAATTCCTCAGCCAGAGGAGAATAACCTTTGGCTTCTTCCAATGAGTTAAATTCAACTGAATCTCCTGTTCCCATCAAGTGCTTGTTGGCAACAAACTTCATCGTTGACGGATTTGGGGTCATTTCACTATATACTGTAACTGGAATATTCATCTTTCTGTATTTTGAATACAAAGTTAGTGGAAACCTTCCAAGAATGAATCATTTTTAAGTTTGTTCTTTTGCTCGGACTGTCTTAATTTTATACCGTGATAAGATGGTTATACCTATTATTTGTGGCCCTGATCTTTTCGGGAAGTATTGGCGTGGATGTTTTTAAACACGTCTGCTCAAGAGATGGGGTTCAGTTATCGCTCTTCGATAATGCAGGTGAACATTGTTCGATGGAACATGAGACACATGCCTGTTGTGCGAAACCTGAGCAAGAAAAAGATTGTTGTTCTGATGAGGTATCTGTAGTTCAGATGCATTTTGACTTCTTTCAGAAAACTGATGTTTTCATTGTAACAGATCTGTTTATACTTCCTACTCAGCCATTTTCATTTCAACAACCGGAAGATGTAAATGAAGTTCTTACTGTCGGAGCCGTTCAGGATTTCCGACCTCCTCCGATTTCAAACAGTAGGAGAAGAGCCTTATATCAGGTTTACATCATTTGATCCTATACAACTGGTTTACGAGTTGATTGTCGGATCAAAATTATAAAACATGAAATTTATTATAATGCTGGGGATTCTATTCCTGGCTTTGGATGCGGGTGCGCAAATGCATGGCGTGGTATACGGTGTCCAAAAACAAGAGAAAAGTGCACTTTATGGTGCCAAAATTAAAGTATTAAATGCTGGAGGCGGTGTTATTACAAATGAACAGGGAGAGTTTGAGTTAATCTTGCCAAAGGAATTGCCCGATACACTTGTCTTTTCAGCAATGGGTTACGCTCCTGACACGATGGTTGTCACAAAAAAGGATCGTTTTGCAATTGTTGAAGTGATTTTGTATTCGGAACAATTACTGCCGGAAGTGGTGGTTTCCATTAAGAAGAATACCACTAGTATTTCACGATTGAAAACATTGCATGTGGAAGAAATTTCTTCCGGTGAATTGAGAAAGGCAGCCTGTTGTAACCTGTCCGAATCCTTCGAAACAAATGCATCTGTTGACGTAAATATTACGGATGCAGTCTCTGGAGCAAAAAGAATCCAAATGATGGGCCTTGACGGGGTTTACACCCAGTTGCAATTTGAAAACATCCCGTTTTTAAATGGGCTTGAATCTAGTTTTGGGCTAAATAGTATGCCCGGGACCTGGATCAAATCGATACAGATCACCAAAGGAACAGGAACCGTTGTGAACGGCTATGAATCTATGGCGGGCTTGATCAATCTCGAATTGCAAAAACCTGAAGATATGGATGTATTTTACCTGAATACCTATGCAAACCGTATGGGCAGATCAGAGTTAAATGTACATTCCGGTATTGCATTGGGGAAAAAGTGGAGTACAGGTGTTTTTGGACATGCATCCACTCATCCGATAGAAATGGACTGGAATAAGGATGGCTTCAGAGATATGCCAAACGGAACGAATTTGTCTTTTTTGAACAGATATAAATATTCGGGAGAGCACATGGAAGCTCAGTTTGGAATAAGTGCTTACAGTGATGAACGGATAGGTGGACAGATTTCAGCGATTCGCAACAGTGGTGATTTTTATAATGTAAGCCTAAACGCGAAAAATATATCCGCTTTTGCAAAGACAGGGTTTTTTATGAAGAAACCTGGGCATTCCGTTGGAGTTGTTTATCACTATAAACACCAGGAGCAGAACTCGGTATTTGGCCTTCGGAATTATTCAGGAACGGAAGACCGGGCTTACGTCAACGCAATCTATGATGGGTATATCGGTACAACCATTCATAAATTTAAAGTTGGAGCAAGTATGGTTGTGAATAATATCGAACAACGGATCGACACATTAAATGATGATAGATTCCAGCTTGTACCAGGGGTCTTTGGAGAATACACCTATACGGGGGCAAGAATCAGTGCCGTACTGGGAATAAGAGGAGATCATCACAATTTGTACGGTTACAAAGTTACACCGAGAGCTCACCTTAAATTCATTCTGGACGAGTTTACAGATTTGAGACTTACAGGGGGTAAAGGATGGAGAGTTCCGAATTATATGATCGATAACAATTCTTTGTTGGCAACATCGAGAGTTTGGGTAGCCCCTGATACAGTTATACCGGAAGAATCATGGAATTTGGGAGGAAGTCTGGTTCGAGAATTTAAGCTGTTTGGGCAGAAAAGCACTTTGAGTATGGATTACTACTATACCTATTTTGAAAATCAGCTGATTGTGGATAGGGATCAGGATCTTCAGAAAATTGTTTTTAAAAACATTCAGGGTGTATCGTTTTCGAACAGTTTTCAGGCAGAATGGTCATTCACGGTGTTAAAAAGACTGGATGTCAGACTCGCATACAAATATCTGGATGTGCGCTCGAGATTCGGGAATTTGTTGCAGCAGCGGGTAATGGTGCCTAAGAATCGCGGATTTATCAATCTGGGATATGTAACGAGGAACAAGCGTTGGCAATTTGATCTGACATGTTCATTATACGGAAAGGCACGTCTGCCGGTTGTTCAATTAGATTCAACCCACACGAGTACAGATAATACCAGTGAGGTATATGCACTTCTTAACGGACAGGTGAGTTATAAACTGAAACGCATCGAACTATATGTCGGAGGTGAAAACCTTACAAATTATACGCAGAAGAATCCGATTATTTCATCGGGCACACCTTTTGATAATTATTTCAATGCCACACGAATATGGGCACCTGTCTACGGGATTAATGTCTATGCAGGATTGAGATATACAATAGAAAAGAAAAACAAACAACTTTAAAACATAACAACATGAAAACACTAATTATTATTATGGCACTTTTTACGTTTCCGGTTTTCGGGCAAACTGTAACAGATACGATTCGAACTTCAGCAGAATGTGGGCAATGTAAGGATCGGATCGAAAGTAAATTGAATTACACCAAAGGAGTGAAATATGCCGAGTTAAATTATGAAACCAAGCTTTTGATCGTCAAATACAAACCAACTGTAATATCAAAAGATGAAATTTACAGAATACTGAATGAACTGGGGTATGACGCCGATGCTAAAAAAGCGGATCCGGAAGTAGTGAAAACACTTCCGTTATGTTGTCAGCCCGGAGGGATGTAGACTCGGAATCATTCGAAGAATCTCAGTGAATTAAATCTAATTAATTTTAGTAAATTCGCGATTCACAAAAAACAGCATTATGTCATATTTGTTTACATCAGAATCAGTTTCTGAGGGGCATCCGGATAAAGTATCAGATCAGATTTCTGATGCATTAATCGATCATTTTATGGCTTTCGATCCGGAATCGAAAGTGGCTTGCGAAACACTTGTAACAACAGGACAAGTCGTTCTTGCGGGAGAAGTAAAAACGAATACCTATTTGGATGTTCAGGCGATTGCACGTGAAACGATTAAGAAAATCGGATATACAAAGTCAGAATATATGTTTGATGCCAGTTCTTGTGGTATTTTGTCTGCTATCCACGAACAATCTTCGGATATCAATCAGGGAGTTGAGCGAATGAATCCTGAAGATCAGGGAGCTGGTGATCAGGGTATGATGTTCGGTTACGCAACAAAGGAGACAGAAAACTATATGCCTTTAGCATTGGATCTTGCTCACAAGATTCTACAAGAGCTTTCGGATATCAGAAATAACGAACCGGGTCTGATCGGATATTTGAGACCTGATGCAAAGTCACAGGTAACAATTGAGTATTCGGATGATAACGTTCCGCAACGTATCGATACCATTGTTGTTTCAACTCAACACGATGACTTCGCTGAAGAAACTGCAATGCTTGCAAAGATTAAAGCGGATGTTATCAACATCGTTATTCCACGTGTTAAAGCGAAATTGAAACCGGAATTACAAGCATTATTTACGGAAGGAATTACCTATCACATCAACCCAACCGGGAAGTTTGTGATTGGTGGACCGCATGGAGACACAGGATTAACAGGAAGAAAGATCATCGTCGATACTTACGGAGGTAAGGGAGCTCACGGTGGTGGAGCGTTTTCAGGTAAAGATCCGTCAAAGGTAGACCGTTCAGCTGCTTACGCAACGCGTCATATTGCTAAGAATATGGTTGCGGCGGGATTATGTGATGAGGTACTGGTACAGGTTTCCTATGCAATCGGTGTAGCTCAACCTTGTGGACTTTTCATAAATACTTATGGTACAGCACATGTTGGATTAACTGATGGTGAAATTGCTAAGAAAATAGGGGAGATCTTTGATATGCGTCCTTACTTCATTGAGCAACGATTGAAATTGAGAAATCCAATCTACTCTGAAACTGCCGCCTATGGTCACATGGGTAGAAAGAATGAAGTGGTTTCAAAAACGTTTGTTGGTCCTGATGGTTCGAAGCTTACAAAAGAAGTGGAGCTTTTCACATGGGAAAAACTCGATTATGTAGATAAGATCAAATCTGCTTTTGGATTATAATCGAAAAGTATTCGGATAATAAAAGAAAGGGAAGTTTAATTGCTTCCCTTTTTTAATTCTGTCTCTACCCAGTCTTTTGCTTTCACTCCAAAACTATCATTGGACCAAACGGTTAATTCATCAACACTGCGATATATGATAGTAGGGAAATTACCGCCTGATATTTTTGCAATACCTTCAATAGTAGGAGAGATTGATTTTACCTCGAATGCACCATTGACCTTTTCATTATACCAATCCAGGTGATCCTGTTCCGTAGTGATTACCCAAAAGGTGATTTTTTTAGATTCTGTTCTCTTCCGGATCAATTTCAGATCATCAATTAACGCATAGCAATACGGACATCCGGGTATGGCTATAACGGAAAGTTCATCTTGTTTTAAAAAAGTCAGATTTTCTACATCAAAGTGATTAGGCGAGTTTGAAAAATCTCCCTGATATATTGGCGAGAACGCAAAATAAATTAGAAACGGAAGAGGGAATAATGCGATTCTTATTGCTTTATGCAGCTTTTTCAAATAAAAGGAAAAGGCAACTCCGATTAATAAAAATAAAATATAAGGCAGAAGTTTGGAAAGCGTCCAGGATAAGCCAAGATTTAGTAAAAATTCTTCCATTTTGAAACAAAAAAAGGAGAGTAAAAAACCCTCCTTCAAATGTAGATAATTTTCAGTTATTTGATTTCACAACTAACTGTACTCGTTCCAGCACTTGCATCACCTTCGTCACACTTTGCCGTAGCATTTTTCTTAGTGTCAGTAATGGTAGAAGTAGTAGTTACTGTTGAACTGCCGTTTGTTGCAGTACAAACACAAGAGTAATCTTTTTTACATGCAGCTAAGCTAAATACAGCTAAAGCTCCTAATAAAATTGTTTTTTTCATCTTACACAAGTTTAGATTAGACGGCCCTAAAGTATAATACAATCGTCAAAATGTCAACAAATTGTCCTGATGATTTCAAAATATATACAAAATGGTGCAGGTCTGTACTGTAGTTCACCTGAAATTAATGTTAATCAGTTTCTGCGTAATATTCATTTTAAAGACTAAATCGAATATTGTCTTCTATAATTAATTATATTAAGACGCAAGCAACTTATTTTTTACCCACGCGTTTAAATGAATATAAGCTGTTTGGCCATTAAAAGGACCGCATGCAAAAACTACTACGTCTTACTGTTACTCTACAGGTTATTCTGTTGGGGTACATCGTTCAGGGACAGATAATGTCGACTGACTATGGGAACTTTGCACCGTGTAGTGGTCCTGTTGCTTTATATGAATTCGATTTTACATCAACAGGTTCGAATACCATAACGCAAGCCAATGTTAATATCGTCAATTCAGATAATCAGTGTTGTACGGAACCTACTAATGCTGGATGTCTCTTTTTTAACGTAATTGTCGATCCGGGTGCAACCGGGGTTTCCTTTTCGCAAAGTGGTGCGGGAGGGAATGTTCAGATATATTATGAGAACTGCGGTGCCACATACGGAGCAAATGAGGATATCTGTTTGGATCCTGCGAATGCTTATGTAGATCCATCAACAGGTCAGACCTATCACCGCTTCATGTTCTGTCGTTCCGGAGCAACTACGTATGACTTTACCTTTAATCAAATTGTTCCGACTTTCCCTGATGATGTGGGAGTTACGGAAGGATGTACAATTCCATTAAGTGTAAATGATCTTGACCCCGCTTCGGTTGTCTGGACGTCAATATTTCCGGGAGCTGTTGGCGATTGGGATAGTCTATTGGATTGTACCACGGGTTGTCTGAATGTAGTAGTTACACCTGTTTCAGGATCCCCTTCGGTAGTGACTTATCAGGTTTGTGGTACACTTACCGGAGCTTGTAATACGGATACGTATTGTGATTCCGTTACAGTAACAATATATCCTGATTTATTTGCGGACGCAGGACCTGATATGGCCTTCTGTATGGGATCTCTAGTCCCTGTTACATCAACCGGTACAGCCATTGGAGGTACGCCACCATTTACGTATGCGTGGACTGGTTTAAGTGGTAATGGTACTGGATTCAGCTATTCTACGGTTTCTGGTTCAAGTACCGCAAATGTGGATATCAATCAGACCGGTGTTTATGAAATGGTGATAACGGATGCAAATGGTTGTGCAACCGCTTATGATACAATGGAGGTATTTGAATACCCAACCGCAATAGAAGCTTACATCCCAACCGGCAATGTTACCATCTGTTATCAACCAACACCTGTTGTTACAATCGATGGGTACGTGACGGAGACTGAAACAGGAGATTGGTCCTCATCTAACGGAGGAACCTTTGGTACGG
Organism: Crocinitomicaceae bacterium; assembly: GCA_003247185.1. Classification (GTDB taxonomy): domain Bacteria; phylum Bacteroidota; class Bacteroidia; order Flavobacteriales_D; family Crocinitomicaceae; genus UBA4466. The sequence goes on along the minus strand of QKAV01000204.1, from coordinate 790 downwards.
TTTCAATAAACAGTCCTGGTGCAGTAGCTGGATCAGGACCTGCTGTTTCTACAACCTGGACTCCTATTCCAGGAACAACAGGAATAGTAACATTGACACTAACCCCGACAAATAATGCAGGGTGTCCGATTACTCCAATGTCAATTGATGTTGATCTTACCGAGTTTACATCCTCACTCAGTCTAAGTCCGGCAAATGTTACCTGTAATGGTTATTCGGATGGAGCAATTGATTTGACAGCTACTCCGGGTTCACCGGCATATACCACTTCAGGCTATACCTGGTCTACTTCGGGTGGTTCAGGACTTGTTGTAACTGATGAAGATCAAACGGGTTTAACAGTAGGTACATACCAGGTTGTCGTAACCGATCAGAACAATTGTGTTGATTCTATTTCTATTGTAATAACGGAGCCAACAATTTTGTCTGCAACCATAGCAGGCGATGCATTGCAATGTTATGGTGATGCAGATGGAAATGTTACTGGTACTATCTCCGGAGGTACACCACCTTATAGTGTTCAACTTGATGAAACTGCAGTTAATCAGGTCGTAGGAGTGAGTGGTGGCCCATATAATTTTTCTGGGCTTAGTGGGCAACCGGGAGGTGGTTTTAACCAATATAATATTTCTGTAGTGGATGGGAATAACTGTCCGGTAAGTGCAGGTCCGGTGAATATGATCGAACCACAACCACTTGTAGTCACGATCAATGGTGATGCTTTACTTTGCTTTGGAGATGCAGACGGAAACGTAACAGGAACAATCAGCGGAGGAACCGCCCCTTACGT
>QKAV01000052.1 GCA_003247185.1 Crocinitomicaceae bacterium | reverse complement strand
TGAATTAACCGTAATCATCTCTATTGCACTGATTTGGTTGTATACGAATAAAGGAGGAATTAAGACGATTGTCTGGACAGATACACTTCAGACCACGTTCATGCTTTTGTCGTTGGTTCTGACTTTTTATTTCCTCAAAAATGCAATTCCTCATGCGGAGAAAGGAGTCCTTTCTACTATATCGGAAAGTGGCTATTCCAAAATCTTCTTTTTTGATGATTTCATGAGCTCTAATCATTTTTTGAAACATTTTTTTGGCGGAATGTTCATCACAATTGGAATGACAGGACTGGATCAGGATATGATGCAAAAGAACTTATCGTGTAAAAACACAAAAGATGCGCAGAAAAATATGATTGTTCTTGGCGTTGTTTTAGTGGTGGTAAACCTGGTCTTCCTGGGATTAGGAGCCTTACTTTATATGTACGCCGATCAGAATGGTATAGAAGTGGCAAAATCCGATTTATTGTTCTCTACAATAGCATTCGACTATGCCGGACCTGTGATTGCGATACTGTTTTTACTGGGTTTGATAGCTGCAGCCTATTCCAGTGCTGATTCGGCACTTACATCATTAACCACTTCATTTTCCGTTGACTTTTTGGGAATTCAGAAGAATAAGAATGCGGAAAAGCTGAGGAGGAAGGTACATGTTGGAATGTCTGTTGCTTTGGTTTTTGTTGTTTTACTGCTTAAGTACTACACGAGTGAAAGTGCTATAGGCTTGCTGATGAAGTTTGCAGGATTTACATACGGACCGTTAATCGGAATTTTCTTTTTTGGAATTTTAAGCAGGCGAAAAGTAGTGGATCTTGCGGTTCCTTTTATCTCCGTGATTTCGATCGCGGCGACTTACGCAATCTGGTATTTTTCAGCAGGCGCACCGGGAGGAACTACCAGTTCGGGAATCTTCGGTGCTTACCAATTTGGTTTTGAACTGATCATCTTAAACGCTTTGATTACTTTTATATTGATGTTGGCAGGTTCAACCTCACAAAAAAATGCTTCGAATGAAATTATTGATAGCAGACGCGGATAAACATTTGGATTTTGCGCCACTAACCCTGACCAGACCACTTGCGGAATTGCGGATTGGTCTGATGACAATCAGAGAGCGCTGGTATCTTTTCCTCAATCCGGAGGAAGTTGGATATGCTACTGAGGATTATTTGTCTGTGAAGTACCCGGCTATTGAAGCGGATATAACAGTCAGTGCGGCTGTTATTCCGGATGAAATTATTGCGAAGGAAATATTCGGATTACCGGATGATTCAACGCTGTTTTACGGTGCTGTCTGGATTGCAAGGAAAGGTTCCGGATCATCCGTGGTAACAACGGAATCAAACCCTGTAGTTTTGAATAAACGTTGGGATTTATACGCGAACAACGAGGAATTAATCAGAAGAGATTTTGCGCTGATTACAAAGGGTAGGGAGTCGGAAAAACTCTCTTCAACAAATACGCTGATTGGAGACCCGTCGCAATTGTTCATTGAAAAAGGAGCTTCCGTGGAGGCAAGTACATTGAATGTGAAAGAAGGACCGGTTTACATAGCAAAAGACGCCGAAATCATGGAAGGGTCAATGATTCGAGGGCCATTTGGTTTATTGGATCATGCTACGATAAAAATGGGGGCTAAAATTTATGGTGGTACCACAGTTGGCCCGTATTGTAAGGTGGGAGGAGAAGTGAGTAACAGCATTTTCTATGGTTATTCAAACAAGGGCCACGATGGATTTGTAGGGAATTCTCTGATCGGTGAGTGGTGTAATCTTGGAGCTGACACCAATACTTCCAACTTGAAAAATAACTACGGTAAGGTCAAAACGTATGATTTTAAAGAACATCGATTGGTGCAAACCGATATTACGTTTATGGGCCTGGCAATGGGTGATCATTCGAAATCAAGTATCAATACAATGTTTAATACGGCCAGTACCACAGGTGTTTTTGCGAATGTGTTTCAGGCAGGCTTTCCGGATAAATTTCTCCCGTCATTTTCGTGGGGAAGCAAAGAGATTAAGTTTGAATTTGATAGAGCCCTTGATGTGGCAACAGCAATGATGTCAAGGCGAAATATTGAACTTTCGAAGGAAGAAATCGAAATCTATCAGTTTCTTTTTGACAAATAATAAGACAAAATTTCAGTTTTATTTCATTGGCACACCCTTTGCCTAATAAGGGATTTGTATACAGTTGAAGCTTTTGGAGCAATTGTTTCGGAAATCAACTGACAATATGACGTTTATATGAGTGAATTATTTGATCTTCAGTTTTTGGATTTTACATCAGGGTTGGAGGGTGAAGCGGAGTTTATTCCCCTGATCAGTGCGGAGGAAGAAGAATCTATTAACAAACAGAGCTATCCGGAAGAACTTCCGATTCTTCCTTTAAGAAATAATGTGTTGTTTCCCGGAGTGGTCATCCCTATTACTGTTGGGCGTGATAAATCAATCCGATTGATTCAGGAGGCAAACAAGGGAAACAAGATCATCGGAGTTGTTTCGCAGAAAAACCAGGAAGAAGAATCTCCTGAGTTTGCAGATCTCCACAATATTGGTACGGTTGCACAGATTGTTCGTTTGCTGAAAATGCCGGACGGAAGTTCAACGGTAATCATCCAGGGGAAGCGAAGATTTGAGATTGTACAGCCTGTTCAGACTGAACCTTATATGGCTGCGAAAGTGCGGTTGATCGAAGAAATGAAAATCGATCAAAAAGACAAGGAAATGGATGTGATGTTCAAGACCATTAAGGATCTTGCTTTGCAGATTATTCGTGACTCTCCGAACATTCCTTCCGAAGCTGCCTTTGCCATTGGAAACATTGATAGCCCGACCTTCCTGGTAAACTTCATTTCATCCAATATGAATGCGGATGTATCGAAGAAGCAGGAGATGTTGGAAGTATTGGATGTGAAGAAACGCGTTATGATGGTACTGGAGCATCTGACATTGGAGGCTCAAATGCTTGAAATGCGCAACGAGATTCAATCCAAGGTAAAACGGGACATCGACAGACAACAACGGGAGTATTTTCTGCATCAGCAAATGCGTACCATTCAGGATGAGCTTGGAGATAATCCCCAGACGCAGGATATCAGGGAATTTGAAGAGAGGGCACGTTTGAAGAAGTGGAGTGAGGAAGTGGAACATATCTTTTATAAGGAACTCGACAAGTTAAGTAGAATGAATCCGCAAGGTGCCGAGTATACGGTTCAGATGAACTATCTCGACCTTCTTCTGGATTTACCGTGGGGCGTCTACACGAAAGATAAGCTCGATCTGAAACGTGCCAAACGTATCCTGGAAAGAGATCACTACGGACTGGAAAAGGTGAAGGAACGCATCCTTGAATATCTAGCAGTGCTGAAGCTAAAAGGCAATATGAAATCACCAATCCTTTGTTTCTACGGACCTCCGGGAGTAGGAAAGACTTCTTTAGGAAAATCTATAGCAGAGGCATTGGGTAGAAAATATGTGCGGATGTCACTTGGAGGATTGCACGATGAGTCGGAGATCAGAGGACACAGGAAAACATATATCGGTGCAATGCCCGGCAGAATCATTCAGAACATAAAAAAGGCTGAGACAAGTAATCCGGTTTTTGTATTGGATGAAATCGATAAATTGGGGAGAAGTAATCACGGTGACCCGTCTTCGGCGCTGCTGGAAGTTCTTGATCCGGAACAGAACAAAGAGTTCTATGACAATTATATAGAAACAGAATACGATTTGTCCAGAGTTATGTTTATCGCAACGGCGAATAGCCTGGCAAGTATTCAGGGACCATTGCGGGATCGTATGGAGATTATTGAGGTGAACGGATATACAATTGAGGAAAAAATTGAAATTGCAAAACGTCACTTACTTCCGAAACAGATTGAAGAGCATGGATTAAAATCTTCGGATATCGCCCTTGATAAGCGCACGATTGAAAAGATCATTGAAGATTACACCAGCGAATCCGGAGTTCGTGGTTTGAATAAAGTTATTGCAAAGATTGTCAGAAACAGGGCAAGACAAATTGCAATGGAGGAGGAGTTTACTGCAAAAGTGAGCATTGATGACTTATTTGTAATCCTGGGAGCAGGCAGAGAGCGTTCCAAGTACGAAACAAATGAAGTTGCAGGAGTGGTAACCGGTCTTGCCTGGACAAGTGTGGGAGGAGATATTTTGTTCATCGAATCATCTATCACACAAGGAAAAGGAAGGTTAACGCTGACAGGAAACCTGGGAGATGTGATGAAGGAGTCCGCTGTGATTGCTTTGGAGTATCTGAAGGCTCACAGCGAAATCTTAGGACTCGAACAGAAAGTATTCGACGAGCACAACGTTCATATTCACGTACCGGAAGGCGCCACTCCTAAGGATGGACCAAGTGCCGGAATTACTATGTTGACCTCATTGGCCTCCATTTTTACAAAAAGAAAGGTAAAGAAAGGGATCGCGATGACAGGTGAAATTACCTTGAGAGGAGAGGTATTACCTGTTGGAGGTATCAAAGAAAAGATTCTGGCGGCTAAACGAGCGAAGATCAAGGAAATCATTCTCTGCGAGAAGAATAGAAAAGATGTGGAGGAGATCAAACAGGATTACCTGAAGGGATTAACGTTTCATTACGTTAAAACAATGACGGAGGTACTGGATATCGCATTAACGAAATCCAAGGCCAAATAAGATAGCGCAGATAAAAAAAGAATTTGGGTGTTCAGTAATGAATGCCCATTTTTTTTGGTTGCAGATTATTAACATGTTCAGACGAACCTCTAGCTAATCCCTAATCAATTCTCTAAATGCCTATCTCTACAGGCTAATTACTAAGTACTAATTATCAACTACAATAACAATTGATTTCCTTTCAAACACTGTAACCTTTCGGTGTATTTTGCGATATAAGTTCTTGGGTATGGTATTTGCCTTTAACTAGACACAAAACTTTACAGATGAATAAATATTACTGGTCCGTTCTCCTTATTTTCTCCGTTTCGTCTTTTACGCTATTGGCACAGGAAGAAGATGAAGCATGCATGGAGCCATCCAAGAAAGTCATGAAATACATTATTAATGCAGTGAATGCTCCCGATGCAAAAACTGCAGTGGATAATTTCAATGCAGCTATTCAGGCTGACGAAAGTAATGCAACAGCTTATTATGAGTATGCGATGTATGCGTACGATAATGGCTTGAAATATTATGAATCACAGCCGAATGCCACTCTTGGAGATCGAAGCTTTCAAAAAGCAGAAGAGATGTTTTTGCAGGCATTGGATAAGTGCCCGGACTATCACGCCAATTGTACGTATTATTTGGGAGTAATCAATTACACTCAACAGGACATGGAGGCTGCAACAAGGTATTTTAAGGCTTTTCTGGCGTACAAAAATTCAGATGCATCCCGATATCCTGACGATTATACAAAAAAGGTAAAAGATGTAAAGGAAGTGTTGGGTGACTATGAAAGTGAACAGGAAATTCTGAGTAAAAAGGTGCCTTTTGAGCCTGTAATGGTGAAAAATGTAAGTTCTGCTGATGAGGAATATTTTCCGATGATCTCTCCGGATAATGAGTTGATCTTCTTTACAAGAAAACAGGACGTGAGTGATCGGGGGTCCATAATCTCTGACGTGCGGGAAGTGTTCACGGTATCCCAACGCCCAACAGTTAAGGACTTGTTTGATAGCGGTGAACCTCTGAAACCACCTTTTAATGATGGTTCTGTTCAGAGTTATGGTTCTGCAACATTGTCCGTGGACAATAAGGAGATGATCATTTGTGCTTGTAAGAAGGAAGAGGTTTACAGTCAGCCCTACCTGAATTGTGACTTATACAGCACAACATATAAGAAAGTTGGGGAAGGTAGAAATGCTTTTGAATGGACTCCATTGGTAAATATGGGAGATCACATCAATACGAAGGACGGATGGGAAGCACAACCCTCGCTGTCTGCGGATGGAAACACCTTGTATTATACGGTCAACAGACCAACATCAAGAGATAATGATATTTATATCGCCAAACGAAATGATGATGGAACATGGGGGGCAGGTGTGCCATTTGAATTGATCAATACGGACGGGAAAGACAAATCGCCATTCCTTCATCAGGATAGTGAGACACTCTATTTTGTTTCGCAGACTTCAAAGGAGCGTAAAGGTGTTGGAGGATTGGATATTTTCTACATTCGCCAACAGCCTGACGGATCATGGTCTGATCCGGAAAATATCGGATATCCGATTAATACGGAAGATGATGAATTGGGACTTTTTGTTTCTATCGATGGAAAAACAGCATACTTTTCTTCACGGTACGGAGGAAACTGGAATATCTACTCTTTTGAACTTTACGAGGGGGCACGTCCACAGTCAGTAACGATTTTAAAAGGGGAGTTGAAGGATGAATCCGGTCAGCCTGTTTCTGATGCAACGATAGAAATTGCTTATGAAGGATCGGATGAGGTAACCGAAGTTAAAGTAAATGGTGATGACGGGAAATATGCAGCTATTGTAAAAACAGATACCAAGCAGGATGTAATGGTAACTGTGAAAAAGGAGGGACATGCCTTTGATAGTAAAGTGATCGCTAAGGAGGAATTCAAGAAAGATGAGGTGAAGATCGAAGGTAAAAATCTTGAAGTGAGAGAGCTGAAAGTCGGGGAGGCATATACTATTAATGATATACTTTATGCTACGAATTCATATGTATTAAATGCACGCAGCAAGTTTATTTTGAAAGGATTTGCGCGTTTCCTGAAAGAAAATCCGACTATCACAGTAATGATTCAGGGACATACGGATGATGTAGGGGATGATAACAAAAACCTGGAGTTGTCAGAACAACGTGCACAGGGAGTAAAAGATTATCTTGTCAGCCTTGGGGTAGCAAAGGCAAGACTAACAGCGAAGGGATTTGGTGAGACAGTGCCAAAAGTTCCGAACGATTCGGATACCAACAGAGCAATGAATCGTAGAACGGACTTCGTGATAGAGAAATTATAAGCAAGAGTCTGAATAAAGATTAACTAAAAAGTCCCTCCGATGAGAGGGACTTTTTTTATTGCGTCAGGTTATTCCAAAAAAAAATGCTCCCCGAAGAGAGCATTGTAATATTCTGAGCTTGTAAAATTAAGCTTGATGTGCGAAAGATCTTTTCTCCTTGATACGAGCAGCCTTTCCGGTACGTTGTCTGAAGTAGAAGATACGAGCACGACGTACACGACCTTTTTTGTTAACAACAATCTCCTCAATGAATGGAGAATTAACCGGGAAGATACGCTCAACACCAACGTTACCAGACATTTTACGGATAGTAAAAGTTTCAGTTGCTCCTGATCCCTTACGTTGTAAAACTACTCCCTGGAACGTTTGAGGACGCTCTTTGTTCCCTTCCTTAATTTTATAAGTAACTGAGATAGTGTCTCCGCTCTTGAAAGCCGGGTAACTCTTCTTCTCAACTAATTCGTTCTCAAGTGATTTAATAAAGTCCATGTCTCTAAAATTACGTGTTGACCGCCGAAACGGGTTGCAATATTACGAATATATTCCATAACAGCGAAAACAATTCGCGTATTTTTTTTGAAAATGTACACGATTTATCTCCGACCGGACAGCTAAATTACGTTTTTAAGCCCAAACGAGATGGTTTTAATTAGATTTGTATAAAATTTAGAACTGATGTCAGTACACAGAAATGTTAAGAGAGTGACAACTCACGTTCTTCAGGAAATGAAGGATTCAGGTGAGAAAATAACCATGCTTACCGGTTATGATTTTTCCATGGCAAGAATCATTGATACGGCAGGTATAGATGTTATCCTCGTTGGAGATTCCGCATCCAATGTGATGGCCGGACACGAAACAACCTTACCGATAACTCTTGATCAGATGATCTATCATGCTTCATCTGTTGTCAGAGCAGTAGACAGAGCACTTGTCGTTGTTGACCTTCCTTTTGGTTCTTATCAGGGAAATTCCAAAGAAGCATTATCCAGCGCGATTCGCATTATGAAAGAATCCGGAGGACATGCGGTAAAAATGGAAGGAGGAAGAGAAATTCTTGAATCGGTATCGCGTATCCTTACTGCAGGAATTCCGGTAATGGGGCATTTAGGACTTACTCCGCAATCGATTTATAAGTTCGGTACTTATGTTGTTCGCGCGAAAGAAGAGGAGGAAGCAGCCCGATTAATTGAAGATGCAAAAGCACTGGAAGAGGTGGGCTGTTTTGCGATAGTATTAGAAAAAATCCCTGCAAAATTGGCTGCCAGAGTGGCAAAAGAGGTGAATATTCCGATTATTGGTATTGGAGCAGGAAACGGAGTGGATGGACAGGTTTTGGTCGTTCATGATATGTTGGGAATCAACAATGAGTTTAACCCTCGTTTTTTGAGAAAGTATCATAACTTATATCAGGAAATGTTGGGATCATTCCATCGGTATATTGAAGATGTAAAATCCGGAGATTTCCCTAACGAAGAAGAATCGTATTGATGAAAGACCTGGAGGTTTTGTATGAGGATAATCATGTCATTGTAGTTAATAAACACAGTGGTGATATCGTACAGGGAGATAAAACAGGAGACGAACCTTTATCGGAAAGTGTAAAAGTTTACCTGAAAGAAAAGTACAATAAGCCGGGTAATGTATTTTGCGGAGTTGTACACCGACTGGATCGTCCTACAAGTGGCGCATTAGTATTTGCAAGAACGAGTAAGGGACTGAGTCGCTTAAATGAGCAGTTCAGAACAAAGGATGTAGAGAAAGTGTATTGGGCTGTAGTTGAAAACAGACCACCTAAAAATGAGGATACATTGATTCATTTCCTGAAAAGAAATGAAAAGCAAAATAAATCATACGCTTACACGGAAGATGTTCATGGAGCAAAAAGGTCCGTTTTACATTACAAGCTGATTTCTGAATCGGATCGGTATTTTCTGTTGGAAATAAAATTGGAAACAGGACGTCATCACCAGATCAGGGCTCAATTGGCAACAATAGGTTGTTTTATTAAAGGAGATCTGAAATACGGGGCAAAACGTTCGAATAAGGACGGATCAATTCATTTGCATGCAAGAAAGCTGACTTTTGTCCACCCCACAACAAAGGAAACAATAACAGTTGAAGCACCTGTTCCGGATGATACTCTGTGGCAGATGATTCAGCCGAAATAAAAAAGCCCTGACAACTTAAATTGTCAGGGCTTTTTTTAATAATAGATTTTATTCAAATGTGCTGCCCAGCATCTTGGAACTCAGTTTTCCAATAACAGGCACTTCTTTAAAGGTCTTGTTCGCTGCATTCACAATTCCCAATATGAGTAGAGCAAGGATTCCTAGCCATAGCACCAAAGATATGAATGATACTATTGCCAAAAGAGCCCAGCTAATTGACATCAGAATAGTTGTCAGCAATAAAATTACGATGTAAGCTCCGACAGAGAAGATGATCAACCCCAGCGCCTGACGCAAGTGGAATGCTCCGAATTTTTTCTCTTCACCTTCTTTATTGCTGTTAAGTACAATCGCAATGATAAATCCAATTAATGTAATGTACGCCAATATACCTACGGTATTGTCGTTAATGTTAGCTTTTTCGTTTTCCATAGTGTTTCGTTTTTTAGAAATTAAATATCTCATTTTTAATCGACTAAACAAACAGTTTGAAATTCATTTCAGATTTATTTTTTTGCAATGAAACAGGAGGTGTAACTTATGCTACAAAATATTACACTATCATGTTCTACTTTTGGATAGTGAATGAACAAAACATATTAAAATGGAAGAATACACAATTGTAGACGTTAGAACGCCGGCAGAATTTATGGGCGGACACGTGGCAGGATCGATTAATATTCCTTTAAATGAGGTAGTTGATCGTGCAAATGAAATTATGAATTTAAAAGCACCTGTTATTTTCTGTTGTGCTTCAGGAAATAGAAGTGGTCAGGCTACTGCTTATTTCAGAGCTCAGGGATTAGACTGTGAAAACGGTGGTGGATGGATGGAAGTGAATATGCGTTTTGCATAATCACATGCTGACAGATTGAAATAAGTTGCGTTAATCCTTTATGATAAAGGAAAAGAAAGGGAGGTAAATTGTTACCTCCCTTTTTTATATCACTCTTTTATAAATCTGGTAGTTGCAATACCACCTGATTCTGTTTCTATTTGCAGGAAATATACTCCGGCTGAAAGTTCGTGAACATTCAAATTTAAGTCATCGACAGGCGGGCTGAATGCATTACCTCTGATATCATAAACCCTGATCGATTTCAGCTTTTCTGTAGTTTGAATCTTCAGGATTTGACTTGCCGGGTTAGGATAAACACTTAAGGAAATAGTTTGTTCGGTCACTAAAGCCGGATTCCCATGTACAAGATCATATCTTTGCAGTTCAAGAACGCCATGCATCAGACTCACTTGTTGAGCGGTAAATGAATTCTGACAGTCTTCAGATGAGTAGTCCATATAATTTTCGATCATATCCGGGAGGTCAACGCCCTGGATATTGTCTGTACAGGTGTTTTTGGACGGATCACAATCAGTATTGGATTGCGCATCTGCATTCGGAGTGTCATCTATCCCGTCTTCAGCAGTGCAATCGCCATCTCCCCAGATGTGACGGAGACCAAGGTAATGTCCAACTTCATGAGATGGTGTACGACCTTTTACTACGATTCCCTGACCGATTTGATTCGGATTATTACTTCCAAACGCCTGATATTGTATCACCACGCCATCTCCCAATGTTCCACTGGATCCAGGAGGCCAATTAGGAAGTCCGGCGGGAGGGGTTGCATATCCCAAAAGGGCTGTAACACCAAAAATAGACATATCACAAACCCAAATATTTAAGTAACGCGACTGATCCCATGGATCGATTCCACCGTCAGCCGTACTCTTTACTTTTTCCAAATCGGTCATGTCGCCACCTAAGAAGGCAAGGCTTCCAAAAGAGGTGGTAGCTGTAGCGGTTCGGGTGATCCCTGTAGTCGGGTTGCCATTGGGATCAATCTCTGCCAATTTGAAATGGATACGAGGATTTCCTTTTACAATATCAAAATCCGAACGCATATTCACGGTATCGGGATTTAAACGATTGTAATCTTCATTGAGTACTCTGATTTGATCGAGAATAACCGAATCAGGGATATTTTCTTCCGCGATATTGTATACAACATGAACAACAACCGGAATGGTATAGAGGGAAGAACTTTTGGATTCAGGATTTACCTGCAGCGCTTTTGCATTGTTAAAAGCTTGTTCCACAAGTGATTTATAGCCAGGGGTAATTGATTCCTGATAATCAATCGCATTGGTGGTAGCACATCGGACAAACGGAATCTGTTGTGACCAGGAAATACTACTGATTAAAAAAGTGAAATAGAGTAGCGTTTTTTTCATTGGTAAACTGTTTTAGTTCGCCAAAATACTTTACAATCGCTCTCGCTTCATTAAAATAGTGCTGAACGGAATATTTTTGTGATAAGTGAAAAATTACAGTCGTCTGGGCTTTAGCAGATTGTGAGATCCGTCCTGTAGCGACTCAGGTCTATTTCTGACGTAAATTGGGAGGTGTATTTTCTGATTTTTTCAATCGCATACCTGATCTGCTTTGATGTGAAACTGCTCTTTTCAATATAATCGATAGCTCCCAGATTCATTGCCTTTAGCATAATATGTACCTGTTCCTGAGAGGTCAGATAAATGATATTTGTACGATTATGGGTGGACTTTCGAATGTCTTCAATTAAGTCTGTTCCAAAACCGTCCTCCAATCTATGGTCAAGCAACAATATTTCAGGTGCGAGTTGAATGGAAGATATGAGATCACTGGTGTGCCGGAAGTATTTGATATCCAGGTAGTGGGATTTCAGCAATTGTGCTAGCAAGTTTCCGAAATAGACATCATCATCATGGATGAAAATTTTTGTAGTGGTATCCATAGTAATAGTTTTTTCTATGTATTGCAGATGGTATACCAAATAATGAAATCTCCTGTAAAACCTGTAAATCACCCGGAGGCACACATTTTTTGATGTTTCATTTTGGGGAAATGCTCTCAGAATGAATGCTTTAATGATTTATTGATCAAATGTATGAGTTGTTGTTGCTCGAAAGGTTTTGTAAGAAATTCATTGGTGTCAAGATTGATATAATAGTCGCGATCCTGCTCTGTTGCGTTAGCGGTCAGGACAATTATAGGCAGTTCTTTTAGTTCCAATTCGTTTCGAATAATCCGAATCGCTTCATCGCCATTCATAACCGGCATTTTAATATCCATCAGGACGATGTCAAATGTTTCTGTTTTGAGGTGTTCAATTGCTTCCTGACCATTTTGACAAAGCGTCAGCTTCACTTGCTGGTCTGATAGTGCTTTACTGAGGATTAATTGATTTATAGGATTGTCTTCTGCTGCTAAAATTCTGACCCCAACCGGTAAGTGTTCCAACTCATGTGTTTCTTTCACTCTTGCCGGACCATTTGACTTTTTAAGTTGAAGTGTAATGTTAAATGTGGTGCCC
>QKAV01000234.1 GCA_003247185.1 Crocinitomicaceae bacterium | reverse complement strand
CTCTACTATTGGAAACATCACGTATTGGGAATGGAATTTTGGTGATGGCTCGCCTGTTTCAAATGATCAGAACCCATTCCACATCTATGATCCGGGAGGATTATATGATGTTACTTTGATCTCCGGGAATACCAGTGGATGTCAAGACACCACGGTTGTTAGCATTGAGGTATTCACAAATCCGGTTGCCAACTTTGAAGCAGACACAGTGTGCTATCTCGATATCACCCATTTCACAGATTTATCCACAGATGTGGGTCCTATTGTTACCTGGGACTGGGATTTCGGAGACAATATCAACGTATCCAACCTCCAGAACCCGACTTACATTTATCAGTCTGCCGGAACTTACCCTGTAGTGCTGACAGTGACCAATATCCACGGTTGCGACAGTACCATTTCAATCGACGTCATTGTAAACAACATTCCAACAGCTGAGTTTTCATACGATACAGTTTGCTGGGGAAGCCCAACGAGCTTCAATGACATTTCACTGGGAACGGTGAACAGTTGGGAGTGGGACTTTGGAGACGGTACAACTTCCACAAACGGACCTTCCGAATCACATATTTACCCTAACCCTGGATCCTACCTGGCTTCAATGGAAGTGGATGGTGGCGTAGGTTGTACAGACATCGTTTTTCATGCAATAACAGTACTGGATGTACTTACTCCTGTAATTGGTGGACCATCTTCTGCCTGTCTCTATGATTTGATTCAATTCACAGATCAGTCTGTAACAACAACAGGAGCCATAACTGGTTGGAACTGGGATTTTGGAGACGGAGCAACAAGCACCCTGCAAAACCCTACGCACGCTTACACCACATCAGGAACCTATACTGTAACATTAGACGTTCAGACTTCCGACGGTTGTACAAACACCGGAACATTTGACATCGTAATCTACGATCCACCTGTAGCTGATTTCAGTTTCACTATTCCTTGTGAAGGCCAGCCAACCATATTTACAGATAACTCAAGCGATCCCAACGGTACTGTTACTAACTGGCAATGGAATTTTGGAGACGGAAGCCCGACTGACTTTACACAATCGCCACAACATTTATATGCTGTTGCCGGAAATTACAATGTCAGCCTGAACATCACTTCTTCGAATGGTTGCTCTGCTTCAAGTACACAGACCGTAACTATCTACCCTTCTCCTACTGCTGATTTCAATTATGGTCTGGAATGTGGAGGAGTGCCAATAGATATGGTAAGTACAAGTGTCGGAAACATCCAGAACTATGAATGGATTTATTCCGGAAACACGATCTCAACAACGCAAAACACAACCTACACCTTCCCTACTGACACAGACACCCACCCTGTAACGCTTGTAGTAACAACTGACCTTGGATGCGTGGACACGATTGTGAAAGATGTGATTACGAAACCGGTTGTATTCTTTGATTACGGACCAATGCAAACCTCAGGCTGTCCGGTTATGGAAGTAAACTTCTTTGAAAACTCTACCACGAGCAACGGAAATGCAACTGTGATTAACTGGCTTTGGAATATGGGGGACAGCACGTATTCATTTGCTCAAAACCCGACCCATTATTATGAAAATCCGGGAACTTACGCGATCACATTAACTGTCACAACGTCTCAGGATTGTATTTACACGGACACACTTGGCTACACTGTAATTGTCTATCCGCAACCTACGGCGGGATTCACTTATGCTCCGGATTCAATTAATATCATGTATCCGATTGTAGAATTTACGGATCAATCCAGCGGAGCAACTGATATTGAGTGGTACTTTGGCGACTATGAATACAGTAATAACTGGAACCCCATTCATGAGTATGCTGACACGGGATATTACGTTGTGACGCAATATGTCTACAATCAATTCGGCTGTCCGGATACGGCTTACACGACGGTTCATATCTTCGGAAATCATTTCATCTATGTTCCCAATGCCTTTACACCGGATGACAATGGCAGGAATGAACTGTTTAATATTAAAGCCTACGGGATTGAAACCTATGAATTGCTCATCTTCAACCGATGGGGAGAACTCATTCATACAGTGAGAGAAAGTGATCTGGGTTGGGATGGGACCTATCTGGGAGAAAAATGCGCCAATGATGTCTATGTCTGGAAGCTGATTGCTTATGACTATGACGGAATCAATCATGAGCTGAACGGACATGTTACTCTCATACGATAATGTTCAGTAATATAGCGTGTTTCTAAATAATTTTCCTATCTTTGCCCTCCCGAATTCTAAAGAATCGGGTTTAAACAATTAATAATTAACACATTATTTTATGAATTCTTACGAAACTGTTTTCATTTTAACTCCCGTTTTGTCTGAAGATCAGGCGAAGGAAGCAGTACAGAAATTCGAGAATGAGATCAAATCTTTGGGTGGTAAAATCAACCATTCTGAGAGCTGGGGATTAAAGAAATTGGCTTATCCAATTCAAAAGAAATCCACTGGTTTCTATTTCCTTCTTGATTTTAGTGCTGAAGGTAACGTTGTAGCTGATTTGGAATTGTCTATGAAGCGTGATGAGCGCGTTATGCGATTCTTAACTGTAAAAATGGACAAAGATCATTTGGCTTATGCTGACAAGCGCAGAGCAAAAATGGGAAACTCTAAGTCTGTTGCTGCAGAAGCATAATTATCAATTTTAAATTTTAAAAAAATGGCTCAAAACGATATCAGATATTTGAATCCGATCAACATCGAGATCAAAAAGAACAAATACTGCCGTTTCAAGAAAAGCGGTATCCGTTTTATCGATTACAAAGACGCTGACTTTTTGCTTCGTTTAGTAAACGAACAAGGAAAGATTCTTCCTCGTCGTCTTACTGGTACATCTGCGAAATACCAAAAGAAAGTAAACAAAGCAATCAAACGTGCACGTCACATCGCAATCCTTCCATATGTGGGAGATATGCTTAAATAATTAACATTACGAAATTAAGATACGATGGAAGTAATATTGAAGAAAAACGTTGATAACCTTGGTTACGCTAACGACATCGTTACTGTAAAACCTGGTTACGGAAGAAACTTCTTGATTCCTCAAGGATATGCGGTACTTGCTACTGCTGCAGCTAAGAAGATTCATTCTGAAAACATGAAGCAAAAAGCTCACAAAGAATCAAAAATTCTTGCTGAGGCTCAGGAAATAGGAACTAAACTTGAAGCAGTGAAAGTTACAATCGTAACGAAAGCTGGTGATAAGGGAAAAATCTTTGGTTCTGTTAATACAATTCAAATTTCAGAAGCACTTAAAGCAAATGGAATTGATATCGATCGTAAATCAATTAAGATCGTTAACGAACCAATCAAAGAAGTTGGAACTTACGAAGCAATTGCTAACCTTCACAAAGACGTGAAAACTACATTCAATTTTGAAGTAGTTGGTGAGTAATTCTCAATTTAATTCTTTTAAAAGCCCTGACATAAATCGTCAGGGCTTTTTTGTTTTTAGCATCTTTGTAATATGAAATATATCCTGTTCCTATCACTTTTTGTTTTACTGAGCTGCAACACGGAAAACACTTCCAAAACAGCATACAAATCAGGTAATCAGCATATTTCAACCCTTTTTGACCTGGAAGAGCAGGAAAACAAGCAATACCTGTTGAAAATTTTCGACCCGAATTCAGGAGATGTTGAACGCGAAATAAAGATTGACGGCAGTATCCCACACAAAGTAATTTGTTTGTCGATGACTTCACTAGGGATGTTCGTTGCGCTCGATCAGAGAGAGCAGATCATTGGGATTCCGGAAGTAAAATATATCTACGATGCTGAAGTAAGGAATTCATTTGATAAAGGACACGTAAAAAGCTTTCCAGACGAAAGTTCCATTGGAGCGGAAACAATTATTGAAAGTGGTGCTGACATCGTGCTTTACAGCGGTTTCGGAACTGATTTTCCCAATGCTGAAAAACTGGAAAGACTGGGAATTCAAACTATTCCTATTTATGACTGGCGCGAAAATAATCCCCTGGGTAAAGCCGAATGGATTAAAATCATTGGTGCGCTCTGCGGTAAATCGGATGACGCCAATACTTATTTTGATACTGTTGTCACTGAATACAATACGCTAAAACAAAAAGCTGAAACAGCAACTGAAAAGCCCAAAATACTGTCCGGAAATCTAATTGGAGATACCTGGTGGGCTCCTTCGGGAGAAAGCTATGTGGCTCAACTGATCAAGGACGCAAAAGGCGAATATATTTATAGTACCACGAAAGGAACAGGAAGTATCAGTCTGACAATGGAAGACATCCTGAATGCTCCTGAAACAGATTACTGGATTAATCCGGGATTTGAAACAAAAAAAGATATCCTGGCCAACACTCCTCTCGCCAACAGGATTCCTTCTTACAACAGTATTTATTGCTACTCAAAAAAAATGAATCTTTTTTGGGAAAAATCTGCAATCGAACCGCAACATGTTCTGGAAGATCTGATCCGAATATTCCATCCGGAATTACTTAAAGACGGTAATTTCTATTTTTACAGTAAAATCAATTAATCGTTGACAAGAAGCAGTTCAATATTATGGATTTTGGCCGTTCTCATCCCGATCATCGGAATCATACACCTGTTTTCGGGAGTTTCCGATATTGACTGGAACACCTTTGTCAAGAGTCTTGTCAATTTTGACCAGACTGAAACTGCTGAAGTTATTATCCGTGAGATTCGACTTCCACGAGTGATCACAGCCATTGTAGCCGGTGCTTCGCTTTCTCTTGCAGGACTGTTAATGCAGACACTTTTTCAAAACCCGCTGGCAGGCCCCTATGTTTTAGGAATTAATTCCGGGGCGAGTCTCTTTGTTGCAATTACAACCCTTACCGGAGTCACTTTCTTTACAACGCAATATGGACTGGCGATTAACGCGCTGCTCGGTGCATTTGTTTTCGGCGTTCTGATCCTATTTTTTTCAAGATTTGCAAGAAACCACATCACTCTCCTTCTAACCGGAGTGATGATTGGTAGTTTCACATCCGCATTCATTGCTATTTTACAGCAAATGAGCCACATGCAGGATCTGAAACGTTTCACGTTGTGGGGACTGGGATCACTTCAGAAGGTTCAGCTAAATGAAACTCCTTTATTGATAGCGACTGTATTATTGGGAACCATACTTTCCCTGTTGATGACACGTTCATTGAATATTCTAGTGCTAGGAGCAGAGGAAGCCGAACAACACGGAATTCGTGTGAGACGTCTGAAGTATCAAATGATTGGGATTACAGCTTTACTGACCGGAATTGTAACCGCTTTTTGTGGTCCTATTGCTTTTGTGGGTCTGGCCGTTCCTAACATCGTTCGCATACTCCTCAAAACCCAGGAACACAAAAAACTGATTATAGGTTCTATACTGGGAGGAGCACTTTTTCTATTGGTTTCAGATTTATTTATCATCAAAATTGAAAAACTGGTTCTCATTCCGATTAATGCCATTACATCCATCGTTGGGGCTCCTATTGTTGTATTCATCTTATTCCGTAAATTAAAATGATCAGAATAGAACATTCAACAATTGGTTATTCAACTCCCCTACTCCGGATCGGGCAACTTAATCTGGAGAAAGGAAACTTATATGTTCTACTGGGTAAAAATGGTGCCGGAAAGTCTACTTTTCTGAAAACTTTGAGAGGAACAGTCCGGGCAATTGACGGAACATTATCCATTGACGGAAAGAATATAAATTCCATTGCATTACAGGACAGGGCAAAACTGGTTTCCTTCGTCTCAAGCAGACCTTCCTACACCGAATATATGACGGTAGAAGAGTTCGTAGGACTTGGAAGAACACCTTATTTGAATCTGTTCGCGCAACAAAAAGAATCGGATCAAAAGGCCATCGATGAAAGCATCGCCGCCTGTGGAATAGAAAAAATCAGATCAAAAGCCATTGACAGTGTGAGTGACGGAGAACGTCAGCTTGCTGCAGTAGCAAAAGCACTGGCACATGATACACCCTATATTTTACTGGACGAGCCAACGGCCTATCTGGATTACAGTAACAAGCGAAAATTAATGGAATTGCTCATTACTTTGGCTCAGGAAAAGAACAAGTGCATTCTTGCTACTTCGCATGATGTTGAACTGGTACTAAAAAGCAATTGCTCCCTGTTGGTTATAGAAGAAAAAGAACAACTCCTTCATCAGGTTAGTAATACGATTGGTCTCGATGAATTAATCGAAAAAGTATTTTAAAATGATTCCTGTAAAAGAAGCTCTTGAACTTATCTCCAAACACAGTGCATCACTGACACCTGAAAGGATTGATCTGAAAAGTGCTTTGGGATTTATACTCGCGGAAGATGTAATCAGTCCGATTAACATGCCCCCTTTTGATCAATCGGCAATGGACGGATACGCCTTAAACCGCACCGATGCAATTGAAATCTACGATTTAAAGTATCGCATCCAGGCCGGAGACGATGCCAGCGGCATCCATTTAAATCCGGGAGAGTGCGCCAGAATCTATACCGGAGCGATGATTCCTTCAGGATGCAACACCGTTATCCAGCAGGAAAATGCTTCTGAATCCGAAGGAAAAGTAACGATTGTAAATGGTGCTGACAATCTAAATATCAGGCCTGAAGGAGAGCAGTACAAGCAAAATGAAATTATCGCTTCTGTCGGACAATTATTAAATCCAGGGGGTATCGGATTTCTTGCATCTGCCGGTATTCAATCCGTACATGTTTATCCCAAACCTAAAACGCTGATTATTGCTACGGGAAATGAACTTGTTGAAGCAGGAAATGAACTGAAAAAAGGACAGATCTACGAATCCAATACCATCATGCTTCAATCAGCTTTGAGTGCTCTAAGCATCCCGACAGAGAGCATTAAGCTTGCAGATGAAAAGGAAGTGGTGGTAAAAGCCTTTGAATCCGCGTTAGAACAGTACGACCTGATCCTCGTTTCGGGTGGAATCTCCGTTGGCGATTACGATTTTGTAAGGGAAGCCATGGATGTAAATGAGGTGGAAGAAATCTTTTACAAAGTGAGGCAGAAACCCGGAAAACCACTTTATTTCGGTAAAAAGAAACATACAATTGTTTTCGGACTTCCTGGGAATCCTTCTTCGGCACTAACATCATTTTATATTTATGTGCTCCCTGCTATTCAGTCGCTTACCGGACGAAATTCGCCTTTTCTTCAACAAAAAAGCGTAGCTCTGACACATGACTTTCATAAAAAGGGAACCCTGACGAATTTTGTGCGGGCAAAAATCAGTGAACACGGGGTTACAGTTCTCTCTCATCAAAGTTCGGCTATGTTGAATGCCTGGTCCGAAGCCAATGCTCTCCTGATGATTCCGGATGAATCTAACGAATGTAAAGAAGGAGACCTGTTCACCGCTTTTTTATTACCCGCGTATTAAGTAATTTAGCGTTATGCACAATAATGCATAACCAAAATGGCTATTGAAGGCAGAATCTGGATCAGTAATACTAAAGGTGTTCATCTTGGAAAAGGAAGAATACAATTATTGAAATTGATTGAAGAACAAGGATCTCTTTCAAAAGCAGCTGTTGTTGCCAAAATCTCGTACAGAAAAGCCTGGGAACAGATCAGGGAAATGAACGAGCATTCTGAGAATCTCCTCGTTGAAATGTCCACAGGCGGAAAAGGTGGTGGCAGTGCAAAATTAACGGAAAGAGCAAAGGAGTTGATCCGCTTATTCGAACAGCTGGAAAAGGAACATCAGGATTTTCTGGAAGCGAAAAAAGAAGCATTTGAGGGGCTATGGAAATAAATGCATACATACTCGCAGGTGGGAAAAGCAGTCGTTTTGGTTCCGACAAAGCAAGCTTTCTGATTGACGGTTATCCTATGATAGATCACGTTTCGGAGGCACTTCAAATTCCTGAAATCAAATCGGTGTCCATCGTAGATAAGTTTGCCTCATCTAAAAGTAAAGCTGATCATATCATAATGGATGTATTACCGGACAAAGGTCCACTTGGAGGCATACTCACGGCTTTGGCACATTCGCAGACTCAGCTGAATTTCATCGTAAGTTGTGACCTTCCATTTATCTCCAAAGAAATGGTCAGATCGTTCTTAGCACAAGTTGACCCGCATAAAAATACGATCATCAGTAATGATGACAGACTACATCCGCTATTCGGGGTCTACCAAAAGAAACACCTCGCTCTGATTGAAGAATTTATTGCAAATGATCGTTTAAAAATGATGGATTTTATTGATGAGACAGGAACTGTAATCCTGAAATCCGAAGATCTGGACGGATATCAGGAAAAGAGTCTGATCAACGTAAACACAAAAGAAGAACTGGAAAAATGGATCACAAAATAAACATCGTGTATTTCGGCCAGATTGCCGAAGGAACAGGTAAACAATCAGAAATGATAGAAGCGAAAGAACTGCATAATAAATCTGTGCGCGAATTCCTGAATCAGCAATATCCGGGCATCGATCAATATGCATTTACGATTGCCGTAGATAACAAGATCAGTGAAATCTGTGATCCTGAAAATACGCGCGAAATTGCTGTTTTACCACCATTTGCAGGAGGATAATGTTTGAAGAAAAAGATATAGCGCGTTACAGCAGGCAATTGATTCTGCCGGGAATCGGACCAAGCGGACAGGATCGAATTTCCCGTGCCCGTGTACTTGTCATCGGTGCCGGAGGCCTTGGTTCCCCCCTATTATTTTATCTTACAGGATCCGGAATCGGAACTATCGGAATCATTGACCCTGACACTATTCACGTTTCAAACCTCCACCGTCAAATGCTATACAGAACGGATCAGATTGGTGTACCTAAAGTCGAAGCAGCTGTCTCCAATTTAAGTCAACTAAACCCGGGAGTTCAATTTATTCCTTACTTCAAAAAATTTGACAGCGAAAATGCCGAACAACTGGTTTCTGAATATGATATTGTAGTGGATTGTAGTGACTCTATTCAAACACGTTACCTGATTGACCAGACTTGTGTAGAGTTGAATAAACCAATGGTATTCGGCGCTATTCATCGTCATGAAGGACAATTTGGCCTGTTGAACCACAAAAACGGCCCAACCTATCGTTGCTTCTTTCCGGAACAAAAGGGTAAAATCGACACCAAAAACTGCAGTGAGACAGGAGTTTTGGGACCACTTTGCGGATTAATTGCCTCTTTTCAGGCAGATCTTGTTATTCGGTATTGCATTGAAGACCCAACTCTTCCTACGAATGAAATCGGTTTACTTTCCACCAGGAATTACAGCCTGAAAACAATTCATACAGACAGAAATACACATACTTATCCAACCAATACCATGAAGCGAATAGAACGCCATGCATTTTACAAATTAGATAAATCTGATGCCATAATCATTGATGTACGCGAAGAAGACGAAGAGCCGATAGTTGATGATTACAGACGCATACTTATTCCTCTCAACGAGATACCACATCGCAAGAACGAAATACCTCAAACCGGAGATGTTTATGTAATCTGTGCCAGTGGCAGAAGAAGTGAAGGGGCTATTGATTATCTGGAATCACAAGGGTACACCAACCTCATCAATGTGGAAGGCGGAACTTATGGTTTCATACAGGAGAAAACGCAAAACGCATGAAAAAGAGTTTAAAGGAAGGACAAATATTGCCGGAATTTATAGCGGATTCCATTGCCAAGCACCAGCATAAAACGAATATCGGTGCGCACCAGATCTTTTTAGGGCAAGTGCGTGCAGATCTGATTGATGAAAAAGAAGTTGTTGCGATAGAATATACGGCACACGAAGAAATGGCAGAGCAGATCATACATGAAATCAGGGAAGAAACCTTTGAAAAATTCGATCTCACCTGTATGCACATTTACCATAGCCTGGGCCGCGTTGAAAAAGGACAGATCTGCCTGTTTGTTTTCGTTTCTTCCGGTCATCGACGCGCAGCAAATGAAGCTATTGTACACCTGGTGGAAGCGATTAAAGAACGCGTCCCTATTTTCGGTAAAGAAATTCTGGAAGATGGTTCACATGTCTGGAAACAAAACACCTCACTATCATGATAGACATTACGCATAAGAGCACCACGCTTCGCGAAGCTATTGCTTCCGCTACTGTAACAGTCAGTTCACCGGAAACAATCACCGCTGTTCGGGAATTGAAAGTTCCGAAGGGCAATGTACTGGAAGTAGCCAGAACTGCAGGACTTTTTGCTGCAAAACGCACTGCAGACATGATCCCCGACTGTCATCCGCTTCCCGTGGAATTCACCTCTATAGATTATGAAGTAAATGAACAGTCCATTGAGATTATCGTAACCATCAAAACCATCTACAAAACTGGTGTAGAAGTGGAAGCAATGCACGCCGCCAGTGTTGTGGCCCTCACTATTTACGACATGCTGAAGCCGATCGATAAAGGAATAACGATTGATCAGATTAAACTGCTTTCCAAAAAGGGTGGGAAATCAGACTTCAAAGACAAGTATAAAGATGCCATCAACGCAGCTGTAATTGTTTGTTCCGATACCATCAGTGCAGGACAGGGAGAAGATAAAGCAGGAAAAGCCATTATGGAAAAACTGGAGTCGATCCACGTCAAGGTAGGAAATTACCTGATTATCCCGGACGAGCCTGAAGTGATTCAACAATCGTTTCTGGAAGAAGTCGCTAAAGGAACGGATCTCATACTTTTCACCGGAGGTACGGGTCTATCCAAACGCGACAAGACACCGGACACCATCGCTCCCCTACTCGATCTTGAAATTCCAGGGATAATGGAAGCAGCCCGTTCTTACGGACAGGACAGAACCCCGTTAGCGATGCTTTCCCGCGGAATAGCAGGTGTAAAAGAAAGTTCGCTGGTAATCACAATGCCCGGGTCCACTAAAGGAGCTCAGGAAACCATGGATGCACTATTCCCTCATGTACTCCATCTTTTCGGCATTTTTAAAGGTAAAAGACATTGATGAATCAGCTTTCGGATACATTTGGACGAACACACAATTATCTGCGTATTTCTTTGACGGAAAAATGCAATTTGCGCTGTACCTACTGTATGCCGGAAGAAGGTATTCCGCTTAAGCCCAAAGCTCATTTCATGACTTCTGATGAAGTTGTTGGTATCGCAAAAGAGTTTGTAGCACTTGGGACCGACAAGATTCGTTTAACCGGAGGAGAACCATTATTACGAAAGGATTTTAGCGAGATTCTTTATCAATTGGCGCAACTTCCTGTCGAACTGACCCTGACTACAAATGGTGTGTTACTGGATCGTTTTATGGAAGAATTGGTTGCTGCGGGTGTCAAAAGCATCAACATCAGTTTAGACACACTGATTCCTGAACGATTCAAAACAATCACGCGACGTTCCGATTTTGACCGGGTACAGAAAAACATCGAACTGGCACAAAAGAATGAGATCCGAGTAAAGATCAATGTGGTTTTAATGCGCGGAGTGAATGACGACGAAATCATTCCTTTCATCCGGCAAACGCTTAGCAGTGATGTTGAGATTCGTTTTATTGAGTTCATGCCATTTGAAGGAAACAATTGGGAATGGGAGAAAAAAATCAGTGAGAAAGAAATTCTTCAAACTGTATTTAATCATTTCGGATCAGAGAACATTCAACCGCAGAATATTGCTCCGAATGCAACCGCCCGGGAATACAAAATCAAGGGAGCAAAAGGCAAGTTCGGAATCATCAGCACTGTTACCCATCCGTTCTGCGACACGTGTAACCGCATTCGGCTCACAGCAGACGGAAAAGTGAAAAACTGCTTGTTTTCCAGTCAGGAGACCGATTTACTTTCTGCCTACCGAAACAAGGAGCTTATCACTCCGCTCATCATTCAAAATATTATGCAAAAGGAACATTCGCGTGGCGGACTGGATATGTCCAAACCAGAATTGGTTCAGCTGCATGAGAACAGATCGATGATCACTATCGGAGGCTAAACGTTTATTCCTTTATCCAAACTCCTGTATTGAATAGCTTCGGCAAGATGATTAACTTCTATACTTACTGAATGCTCCAAATCCGCAATGGTTCTTGCCACTTTCAGGATTCTATCGTAGGCTCTTGCTGAGAGTCCCATTTTTTCCATTGCGTTTTTCAGAATTGTTCTGCCCGCATCAGACAGATTGCAATACGTCCTGATTTCTCTACTTGACATCGCCGCATTGCTCCCTGTCGGTGACAATTGATATCGATCCGATTGAATCAATCTTGCCTGAATCACACGCTCCCGAATGGCCAGACTTCCTTCCGCTGGCAGATCCGAGGAAAGCTCATCGTAATTCACCGGAGTGACTTCCACGTGCAGATCAATCCGATCCAGTAAGGGTCCCGAAACCCTGCTTCTGTACCTGTGCACCAATCCTTCCCCGCAGCTGCATTCTTTCTCCGGGTGATTGTAATAACCGCAGGGGCAAGGATTCATCGCAGCAATCAACATAAAACCGGCCGGAAAATCAACTGAAAACCGCGCCCTGGAAATGGTCACCACCCTATCTTCCATCGGTTGACGCATCACTTCCAAAGCCGCTCGCTTGTATTCAGGGAGTTCATCCAGA
>QKAV01000010.1 GCA_003247185.1 Crocinitomicaceae bacterium | reverse complement strand
TCCCAGGGTATAGTTTACCGTATAAGATCCTGAATTTATTGCTGTCAGGGAAATGCTTTGCGTTGTCTCGCCATTAGGAGTCCATGCGTAGCTTCCTCCCGGAGCGGATGGAGTGGCAGTGAACAGTACATTTTCGCCTTCGCATACAGTTGTATCGTTGACACTTACCGATACGGAACCTGTACTTCCGACTACAACACTTTGAATCTCTGAGCATCCGATCGCTGAAGTGATCTCCACCTGATATGTTCCGGCACACAGACCTGTTGCCGTTGCTCCCGTTTGCCCGATCGGTGTTCCGAGATCATCCATCCAGTTGTAGGTATATCCCGGGATAGAGCCGCTGGCAGAAGCTGTCGCTTGTCCGTTACAAATACACACGGCATCATTATCCAATACAACATTTGTTACCAAAGGCGTGATGGGCGAACAGTTGTTGTTAAATTGAGCAATGAAAGCGGCGTTGGCAGGATTATTCGGCGCTCCCGGAGTCTGGTCTTCCTGTCCGCAGGCTGGTACGTCCGCACAACCGATCGACCAGTTGGCCTGATTCTGAGGATCTCCGCCGTTGAAATAGTAAACGGTATTCGTGGCAGAGCTGGAAGATGTCGCTCCACCGGCAAAATAAATAACATTATTCAGGTTGTCAGAAGTCCAGCAAACAGAGAATACTTCGCAACCGGAAAGATCAACAATTCTGGCGCAATCACCTCCGTTTGCCAGTAGTGTATTGTTCCAGTTTCCTCCCGGTGTCCAACCTGTTGCAGGATACGAGCAGGCAATGGCACCCGGAGTTGTGGTGTTGCTCTCAAATAAGCTTGTATTAGAAATCGGTGCGGAAATGGTACAGTTTCCATCATTTAAAGAGATGTCTGTGGGCGGAACCAAAGGATTCGGGTCAGCGTCGTTATAAATAACTATGATTGTCCCTAATGGCACGCATTGCCACAACGGATCAAATGAAAAACGAATGGCGCCGGGAGCAATTCCCGAAGTGCCGTGCCAGCCACTGTTGTCGTCAAAAATCCATCCCCGGATATCGATACAAGGTGGTTGTGTGGCGTTGCAATCATATACCACGGTTGTGTCAATCACAACAAATTCAACGTATTCCTGATTTCCTGTTTCTCCCTGGGAGACTTCGTTCATGATCAGTGTCTGACCAAATAATTGAAAATGAGCAACAAAAAGAAAGCAAGCTAAAAGAGCGGATGAGAACGTATTCGATTTCACCTAAGTCCTATTGAAATTAAACCTGTGCGGTTTGAGGTCATGCGAACCTTATAGGATTTCACACAAGTTTCAGGCAAAGATATTGAAGCCCCGGGTAAGAAAAAAAATAATGGTGTTATCGAAAAATTAATTTGTCATAAAGTCGTTGTATATGCTTGTTTTAGAGGTTCACCAGAAGAATCAGGAAGATAGTGCTTCCGGATGTTTCAAATATATGTGATCCTGATTAACTTTATCACATGGGCGTAAAGATACATGAACTACAAGGTCCGAAAGGCATCCCGTTTTTAGGAGTTGTCTTTCAACTGGATTTGCCAAGGATCCATCAACAGATAGAGCAATGGGCAGATGTTTATGGGGATGTGTACCGTCTAGATCTGGTCAATACCAATCAAATGGTGGTCACACGTCCGAGCCTGATCAACGCCATTGCAAACGAGCGTCCGCATGCATTTAAACGGGCGGGAAAACTCGATCAGGTAATCCGGGAAGGAGGCGTACACGGCGTATTTAATGCGGAAGGAGAAGACTGGAAGCGTTACCGCGCCATTGTAACGAAGGGACTGGATGTAAGGCATCAACAGGAGTTTTACCCGGATCTTGCCGAAAAAGTGAAAATCCTGTACGAAAAGTGGAAAAAGGACGCAGATCACGACCGGATTATAGATATTCAGCAGGATTTGCTTCGTTTTACCGTGGACATCACAACCTTACTTGCCTTTGGATATGATATCGATACGATGAGACAGGAAGGAGGCGTGATTCAGGATCACCTGGAGATCATTTTTCCTACGCTATTTAAGCGCATCAATATGCCTATTTCGTGGTACAAACTGTATCGGAGTAAAAATGACAAGGCTTTCGAACGTGCAATTGCCGAAATGAATAAAATCATTGACGTCTTTATTGATGAGGCGCGCAAAAAGCTGGAACAGGAACCGACGCGAAAGGAGCATCCGCACAATCTGTTGGAATCCGTACTGGTTGCCGCAGAGGAGGAAGGAAAATTTTCCATAGAAGAGATCAGGGGAAACCTGATGACCTTACTCATGGCAGGGGAAGACACGACGGCACATACCTTAACCTGGATGATTCTGCTGTTGCTAGCTGAGCCGAAAGCGGTAGATCACATCCGATCGGAAGCGGATCAGGTTCTGGGAGATGATATTTATTGTGCACAGTATTCGGACAATCAGAAGTTAAAGTATGCCGAAGCAGCAGCCAATGAGTCCCTGCGTTTTAAGCCGGTAGCACCGATTTTACTGCATGAAGCAATCGATGATATTGTGCTGGAAGGATTTTTTATTCAAAAAGGGCAAAAAGTGATGACCCAGTACCGACACGGAGCATTGCTGGACCGTTATTTCACGGAAGCGAAGACCTTTAAACCGGAGCGTTGGTTGAAAGGTTCGGAATGTCCGGTTCACAATACGGATGCCTTTACACCGTTTGGTGCGGGACCGAGGTACTGCCCGGGGAGGAACCTGGCCTTATTGGAGATTCGTGCTGTGATCAGTATGCTTTATAAGAATTTTGAAGTGGAGCTGGCGCCCGGAGAAAGGGTAGAGGAGGTGATGGCGTTCACAATGATGGCGAGTTCATTAAAAGTACGTTTAAAAAACAGAGTGAAATGAAACAGGAAATTGTTGTACAGAATTTAAAATGCGGCGGTTGTGCAGTCACCATCAGAAAAGGATTGTCTGAAATAGAAGGGGTGGAGAATGTACAAGTGGAAGTGGAAAGTTCAACCATAACCCTGGACGCAGAGGTGGATAAAACGACCGAAATCCACGAAAAACTCAGTAAAATGGGCTATCCGGCAAGTGATGATCCCAATTCGATTCTGAAACAGGCGAAGTCTTTTGTGAGTTGCGCCGTGGGAAGAATGACGGATGACGAAAAAGAGTAAGCTTGTATTATGTTAAATAGAAATTAAAAGTCATCCAGCAGATCGGTGCTACTGTAAAGGTCTTCTGTGGGCTTCAATTTCTTTAATCTGCGTCTCCTTAGGATTTCCACGATCATCAGGGCTACATAGGCCAAAACAAAGAGCACCATAAGGTAGAATCCAAGATCCACCTGTTTATTGCTGTGCGGTCCGAATAAGTTAAATGTCAGAAAAAATGCTTCAACCGGCATGTACAA
>QKAV01000049.1 GCA_003247185.1 Crocinitomicaceae bacterium | reverse complement strand
TGTGGAAATTTCAAAATACAATACCACATGTCCGTTTGTTGAGAAGGTATGGAACAGGTCTGCAAAACTGGGAGAGCAGGACTATACGGTCATCATTCACGGAAAGCACAAACACGAAGAAACAAAAGCTACCTTCTCTCACAGTAAAGCACATGCCCCATCTCTGGTTATTCTGAACATGGTGGAAGCAATATTCTTAGGAGAGTTCATACTTGGAAAACTCAGCCAGGAAGAATTTTCCACTTTCTTCAAGGGTAAATACTCAAACAATTTTGATCCGGCGGTTTCGCTGTCAAAAATTGGAGTCGTTAATCAAACTACCATGCTTGCTTCGGAGACGCAGGAAATTGCAGAACATTTAAAAAATGTGATGGAACAAAAGTATGGATTGGAGGCCATTAAGCAGCATTTTGCAGACACAAGGGACACACTTTGTTACGCAACAAATGATAACCAATCCGCAACGATAGCACTACTTGAAGAAGCAGCGGATCTTGCAATAGTGGTTGGAGGATACAATAGCTCCAACACATCACATTTGGTTGAATTACTGGAAGAAAAATTCCCTACTTATTTCGTAAAAGACAGTGATGAAATCATTGGCGGTTCATCTGTCAGAAGTTTTAACATTCACACAAAGCAATTGAATGTAAGTAACACTTTCTTACCTGATAAAGAACAACTAAAAATAATCGTCACCTCCGGCGCGTCCTGTCCGGATTCAGCTGTGGATGAAGTCATTCAAAAAATACTAGCTTTGAGAAACGAATCGATTGACCTGGCAGAACTGGAATTTTAATGGAAAGATTTATCAATATCCTGATCATCGATCCCGATGCTAAGACCCGAAACGGACTAAAAGAAATCCTTTCCGGAGGAGGGAACAATACCCTGGTAACCGAAGACGTGGAAAAAGCTATTCCTGTCATCCAAAAAAAATCAGTCGGTATTATTCTGATCAGTTTATCTGAAATTAATCAGGACCTGACAACATTTGATGTCCTGCGCAAACAAAACAAAGAGAAAAACTGTTACATTCTTCTGATTTCAAAAGAATCTATCACGGCCCCTACTCTTGTAAAAGGAATGAACAAGGGAGCCGTAGACTACATACAGTACCCTTTCAATCCGAATTTAATCAGGAGCAAGATTGAGGTCTATAAGTCACTTTATTACAAAGATCAACGAATAGGACAGTTACTGGAAAATATCTTCCCACATAATGTTTTGGAAGAATTGTCCACTACAGGAAAATACTCACCTAAACGGGTACAGAACGGAGTTGTACTTTTTACTGACTTTGTTGATTTTTCCACTAAGGCAAAGGATACAAAACCACTGCACCTGATCCGTCAACTGGAGAAACATTTCACGCGTTTTGACGAGATTATCAGAAAATATAACCTGGAAAAGATCAAAACGATCGGAGATGCTTACATGGCCTTGTCCGGCGTCACGGAGAATAAACCTCTCCCTGCTACAAGAGCATGCCTGGCAGCTTTGGAGATCAGGGAGTATCTGCGTACGGAAAGAGATATAGCCATCGCGATGAACAAAGACTTCTGGGAAATCCGGATCGGAATTCACATGGGACCTTTGGTCGCGGGAATTATCGGGTCTAGTAAGTACAGCTTTGACGTCTGGGGAGACAGTGTAAATATTGCGTCAAGAGCAGAATCTGCAACCCGAAGAGGAAGCATAACTGTTACAGCTCCTATTGTAGAAGAAATCGAGCCTTTCTTTGAAATACGCTCCAGAGGACAAATAGAAATTCACAAACGCGGAGGAAGCGTTGAGATGTATTATCTGGAAAAACTAAAGCCTCAAATGTGCCTGTACGGAGAAGGAAAATATGCGAATGCCGAACTTCGGCTAAAATGCGGCTTGTCTTCCATGGATTTTGATCACCTGCGTAAGGAAATTCTAAATCGTCTCAAGTCACTTCTACCGGAAGGTCTGCTCTATCACGACATTCCACATACGTTAAACGTAGAAAAGGCCGCTATAAGATACGCTCAATTGGAAGGTCTCTCCGGCGAAGAAATATTAATACTAAGAACTGCTGTACTGTTACACGATAGTGGTTTCACAAGGCAATATGAACATAATGAGGAGTTCGGTGTAAAAATCGCTGAAAAATTACTGCCCGGATATGGTTATAGCGAAGAGCAGATCGAACAGGTTGTTTCTATCATTAGAGCGACAAAATTCAGTGTAGAACCTCAAAATACAATGGAAATGATCATGTGTGACGCTGATCATGATTATCTGGGAAGAGCAGATTATCGTTCCATAGCGAATAAACTCAGGAAAGAAATGGCAAATTTCGGTGTCACATTTTCTGATGAAGAATGGGTTAATTATCAATTGAACTTTTTAATTCATAACCACCATTACTACACAGAAACGGCCAGAAACATTCGTGAACAAGGTAAAAACCATAGAATAACCGATCTTCAGCAGGAACTCAACAACATTAAGGAATAAAAGAAATGAAAGTCTACACGAAAAAAGGAGATTCCGGCACTACGCAATTAATCGGCGGAAGAAGAGTTTCAAAAAGTTCGTTAAAAATCGAAGCCTACGGCACAGTTGATGAGCTGAACTCCTATCTGGGATTATTGAGAGATCAGGGATTGGATGAGAAAAAGATTCAGCAGTTGATCGCTATTCAGAATAATTTATTTGTAATCGGTTCATTGCTGGCAATGGACAAAGATGCCAAAATGCAATTACCGCAACTGCCTGAAACAGCAGCAACCGATCTGGAAAACTGGATTGATGAAATGGATGAGACGCTTGAGCCAATGAGAAACTTTGTTTTACCCGGAGGTGATTCGGCTGTTTCGGTATGTCATATATGTCGCTGTATCTGCAGAAGAGCAGAAAGAATAATTGTCGATCTGAACACGGAAGAAAACGTAAATGGAGACATTCTTACCTATATGAACAGGCTCAGTGATTATCTGTTTGTTCTTTCCCGAAAAATAGCTTCAGACAAAGACGTAAATGAAGTTCCCTGGATACCTTCGAAATAAGTAACGTTTACTTAGTGATATTTTTATTTGGAATTTTTTAAATAAAAATTACTTTTGCGGCTAACTAACAACAAAAGAAGAGGATTATGTACTGGACACTAGAATTAGCATCATATTTAGAAGATGCACCATGGCCAGCAGCGAAGGATGAATTAATTGACTTTGCTATTCGTACGGGTGCACCTCTTGAAGTTGTTGAGAATCTTCAGGCCATTGAAGACGAAGGAGAGATTTATGAGAGTATTGAAGAAATTTGGCCGGATTATCCATCACGCGAAGATTTTCTTTTCAACGAAGATGAATATTGATTGAAATCCCGGTTTATAATCGGGATTTTTTATCTTTAGTCATGAACTTCCTCGGACATCTTTACTTTACTACTGACGATCCAGAACTTAGAATTGCCAATCTTTTTGGCGATTTCGTCAAAGGCTCGGACCTCAGTGAATTCCCTCAGAAAGTTCAGGACGGCATTCATTTACACAGAAGTATTGACGATTATATTGATCATCACGAAAAAGTCGTTCTGCTCTTACATGAGCTTTACCCCAAGCTGCCAAAAATAAGTGGAATCGCGGTAGATCTATACTTTGATCACTTGCTGGCAATCAACTGGAAAGACTATCATGATCAGGATCTGAAAGAATTCACTTCGGAAGTCTACCAATCATTCAACGATATCCCTGATTTCTATCCCATGGACTTCAGATATGTTCTATCTAAGATGGCACATGAAAACTGGTTATATCAATACCGCTTCTTTTCAGGATTGGAAATGGCCTGTAACGGACTTTCAAAAAGAATAAGATTCGAAAACAAGCTCGCTGACGCCCCAAAAGTTTACCTAGAGTTTCAGTCAAAAATAGAACCTGTGTTTCGCGAATATATGACAGATGCTATCCAACATTTCAAAATCAATCGGTTTTGAAAAAGTAATCCTTGCCATTTCGGAGAAAAAGTCTAATTTAAATCGTGCTTAACAAATACAGAACAACATATCTGCTCGCTATATTCTCTCTCCTGTTTATTATACAGGCGTGCGT
Source organism: Crocinitomicaceae bacterium (assembly GCA_003247185.1). GTDB lineage: Bacteria > Bacteroidota > Bacteroidia > Flavobacteriales_D > Crocinitomicaceae > UBA4466. Next base: position 8,576 of record QKAV01000049.1, on the reverse strand, counting down.
AATGGACGGAGACAAAAGGAATGAAGGAGAAGGTCCGTACGGAGAACTGGTGGATGTGATTGATCTTCCTCAGATCATTGAAAGAGGCAAACTAATTGTTCTGGCTGAAAACAGTTCTACCTCCTATTTTATCTATAAGGGAAAAAAAATGGGCTTCGAATATGAGTTGCTTAAATTATTTGCAAAGCAAATTGGAGTAGAATTAGAAGTAAAGGTGGTATACAATCTGGATAGCCTGCAAACAATGCTCAACAGAGGAGATGGAGACATCATCGCCTGTAATTACACCGTTACCAAAGAACGGGCTGAACGCATTAATTTTTCTGAGCCATTTCTGTATACCAAACAGGTATTGATTCAAAGAAAAAAAGTAGAGGACGATTCCGACTTATACCACACGGCAGCTTTTATTGAAGACCCGTCCGACCTCGCCGGGAAAGAAGTACATGTCTGGAAAAATTCCAGCTACTATGATCGCTTGATGCACTTGCAGGAAGAAATCGGAGACTCCATTCTTATTGAAGGAGTTAGTGGAAATATCGGCGGTGAAGAATTGATTGAAATGGTTTCGACCGGTTTAATAGACTACACTGTTTCCGAAGAAAATGTTGCTGCCGTTAACGAACGTTTTTTTGACAATATTGACGCCTCTGTTCAGTTATCCGTAAAACAGAAAATTGCTTTTGGTCTACGAAAAAACAGTACGCTACTCCTCCAGAAGTTAAATAACTGGCTCACGGAAGTAATGAAAAAACCCGTGTACAGATTTATCTATCGCAAATATTTTGAGCTCGGACAGTATACGCAGCAATACATGACTGACAATGCCAGACTGGATGGAAAACACATCTCTTCCTTCGATGATATTTTCAAAAAAGAGGCTGATAATATTGGTTGGGACTGGCGATTACTGGCTTCTGTAGCTTATCAGGAATCCAAATTCAACCCCGATATTCAAGGTTTTGGCGGAGCCTATGGTATGATGCAATTTATGCCGAATACAGGACCAAGATATGGCGTATACCCGGACTCCCCTCCTGAAATTCAGATTAAGGGTGGCGCTAAAAAATTAGCTGCAGACGAAAAATACTGGGGAGCTATTCCGGATGAAATACAACGAAAGAAATTTACGCTCGCTTCCTACAATGCAGGTAGAGGACACATCCTTGATGCACAGCGCCTGGCCAAGAAACATGGAATGGATCCGAATAAATGGGATAACAATGTCGAAGTCATGCTATTAAATCTTTCCAAACGGGAATATTATCAGGATGAAGTGGTTCGAAACGGAATGATGCGCGGAACGACAACGCATCATTATGTCCGTTCCGTATTCAATCGATATGAAGATTGGAAGGCTGTCTACAAATGATTTCCTAATTTCGGCCTATCAAAACGCTCATCGTCATAACGGGCCCTACAGCAAGTGGAAAAACAGCACTCTGCATTGAATTAGCCAAAGCGCTGAAAACCGTTGTCATATCTGCCGATAGTCGCCAGTTTTACAAAGAAATGACTATTGGTACAGCTAAACCGACAGCTGAAGAAATGGATGGTGTCCCCCATTACTTTATTGATTCTCACAGTATAGAAACTGAAATTACTGCTGCCGTATTCGCTCAGGAAGCCGAAAAACTGATCGACTCTCTGGATCAGGAATACATTATCATTACAGGTGGATCAGGAATGTTTATTGACGCATTGACAAATGGTTTGGATGAAATTCCTCACGATGATCAGGTTCGGGAAGAATTGAACCTGCTTTTGAAAGAAAAAGGAATGGATTATTTGTTGAGTGAACTCAAAAACAAAGACCCTGAATTTGCTGAAATTGTAGATCAAAACAACCCCGCTAGAGTTATTCGGGCACTGACAGCAATTCGTATTTCAGGTAAAAAAATGTCTGAACTCCGGACAGGAAACAAGCACTCCAAATACCATATTCAGAGGTTCATTATCGATCTGCCAAGAGAAGAATTGTATGATCGGATCAACCGAAGAATGGATCTGATGATCAAAAATGGACTGCTTCAAGAAGTAAAATCTCTACTGGACAAAAACAATAAAATTGTATTGAATACGGTTGGCTACAAAGAGTTTGTCCCCTATCTGCAAGGTGAAATACCTCTGGATCTTGCACTCGAAACAGCCAAAATGAATTCAAGAAGGTATGCAAAACGCCAATTAACCTGGTTCAGAAAATACAAGGATGCAACCTGGCTGAAAAAGTCAGACAACAATGTTATGATATCCAGTATTTTAGAGAAAATACATTCCGATATTTAACAATTGGAATGATTATTGAAAACAGACAGGAAAACCAATTGTTATGAATATTTATCTGGATCACATAATGCCGCACCCGCTTGCATCCATAGAGCACGGTTCTGACAGCATCTGGGGAAAGCATATCATTCTGGAAGCAGGTAAAAGAATTGCCCTGAACGCTTCCAGTGGAAAAGGCAAATCCACTTTTACAACTGTAACTACTGGTGTCCGATTTGACTATGAAGGCCAAATCAGATATGACGAACAGGATATACGTACCATTTCACCATCCGAATGGGCACAGATTCGTCAATCAAAGATTGCTGTGGTATTTCAGGATCTGCAACTATTCCCAAAATTAACAGTCGGTGAAAACCTACGTCTGAAAAATGAACTTACCCGTTCCAAAACGGAAAAGGAATTACATGATATGCTTGAGCGAATGGGGATTGGTGACAAATGGGAGCAGCAATGCGGTTTGCTCAGCATGGGACAGCAGCAACGTGTAGCGATCATCCGTGCACTTACTCAACCTTATTCCTGGCTGATCATGGATGAACCGTTTTCTCATCTCGATGAAGGAAACACTCAAATCGCCCTTCAGATGATTCACGAAAGAACCGTAGAACAAGGAGCGGGTTTTGTACTCACAACTTTGGGTGATCTGCACGGATACGAATATGATCTTGAACTAAAACTCTGAGCCATGTTGAATAAATTGCTTTTTAAACATCAGGACAAGAAGCAGATCATTATCGCAATGATTGGCTCTTTTTTAGGAATCACTTTCCTGATTACTTCCATTCACTTTTTGATTCGCGTAAATGAATTTGGACAGGGAAATGAAATTCTTGGTCCGAACACCATCATCGTTCAAAAAAAGGTCACAACTTCCAGTACACTTGGAATGACCTCTACAACATTTAGTGAGAAAGAAATATCAAAAATAAAGGAAGAATCCTATATCGAAGATGTAAAACCCGTGATATCTAACAATTTTGACGTTTCTTTTCAGACCAATGACCCGCTTGTACCCTACTTCCGGTCAGATGTTTTCATCCAGACTGTTGACCCGTCATTTTTGGATGTAAATACGGACGATTGGAATTGGAAAGAAGGCGATACAAGTGTCCCTATTATTATGCCCAGGGATATCCTCGTAATGCTTAACACCTTTATGAGTGCTTCCGGCATCAACCAGGTTTCAGACGATTTGGCCATGAAGATCAAATTCAAATTTACGCTATCAAATGAAACCAATAAAGAATGGATCAATGCGCATATCATTGGATTTACAAATGAGGTTTCAGCCGTTTTGGTTCCTGAGTCATTCATGAAATACGGAAATGACAAATATTCAGAAGGAAAGGAACAAAAAATAACCCAGATTATGATCAGCGGTAAAGAGAATGAATTCGGTAAAGTCGAAGACCTTATGACCCGCAAAGGATTGGAATCGAAAAATTCACAAATGGTAGTAGGACGGCTAAAATCGATCATAGGAACTTTATTCTTTGTTGTGTTGGGGATTTCAGTAATAGCGGTATTCCTTTCCGGATTAGTCATGATCCAGTATTTACAATTATTGATCTCAAGAAATGCTTATGAAGTAAGGACCTTGTTGCGAATTGGATATGAACCAAAAATTCTGATTAAAAAATTCTCGTATTACTTCGCAAGAATCTTTGCTATTGTTTCGATCATTGGAGTCGGGTTATTTATCCCACTTAAGTTGATCATTGATCAGGTATTTCAGAGCGGAGGAATCTATATTGACACCGGGTTCACATTGCAAAGTATGATTGCAGTATTACTTGCCTACATACTCTTTTTGGTCTCCGCATATTTAACTGCCCGAAAAGGCATCTTTAAAGAATTTTAAACGTTAATGAACTGTTAACATCGGCCCTGAAAAAGGAAATATCGATAAAGACAATTAATTTAGGATTAAAATAACTGGTTATGAAATTTGCACTATTCATCTTCTCAATCGTAATAGGATTCAGTTCATTTGGTCAAAAACTCCGTTTTAAGGTTGATGGTCAGAAAGATACGACTGTACACCTGGTAAAATACTTCGGTAAGGGACTCTATTACGCAGACACTGCAGAAATTAAGAATGGTATTGTTGAATTTGACGGTAGCAAACAAAAAACCGGTGTATTAGGATTATTTCTTCCGGAGCAACAAATGATGGAGTTCATCTATAATGGTGAAGAAGTTTACATCGAAACAGCGTTGCCGGATTTAATGGGAAATGCAAAAATTAAAAAGTCTGAAGAGAACAAGATTTTCTTCCCATACGTGAAATTCATCGGAACCAAAAGAAGTCAGGCAAAGGTATGGTCAGATCAGCGGGACAATCTCGATAAAGACTCTGAACAATACAAAGATCTAACGGAAAAGATTGACAAAGCAACAGAAGAGGTACTTGATTACCAGAAGAACATCGCCTCTGCTCACAGCAATATGCTCGTTGGTAAGATCGTGAAAATGTCTATGGATATTGAAATTCCGGAACCACCAAAAGATGAAAGCGGCAATGTGATCGACAGCAATTTCAGATTCCTGTATTTCCGTTCTCACTTCTGGGACAACATCGATCTGAATGATGATCGTTTGGTAAGAACTCCTGTCTTTCATAATAAATTGCAGCAGTATTTCGGTAAAACGATGATGGTTCAGCACTGGGACACGGTCACTCACTACGCCTTTGACTTCTGTGACAGATTACCGAAAGGTTCTGATATGTTCCAGTATTGTGTTTCATGGATTACCAGTACCTATGAAAAAAGTAATATCATGGGGATGGATAAAGTTTTCGTAAAAATGGGAGAACGATACTATTGCAGTACGGATGAAAGCGGAAAATCTTATGCGTTCTGGTTACTTGACACTGAAGACAAACAAAAGAAACTGGATGATTTATGTGAGAAAGTAAATACACATAAAAACCTGGTGATGGGAGTAGTTCCTCCGAATATCATCCTTCGCGATACGACAGATGTAAACTGGAAAGATTTCTACAGCCTCCAAAAAGACTATACAATACTTTACTTCTGGGATCCGGATTGCGGGCATTGTAAAAAGATTACTCCAAAATTGCAAACGCTCTATCATGAAAAGCTAAAAGATAGAAATGTTGAAATCTTTGCTGTAGGTAAAGCTACCGGGGATGATTTTGAGAAATGGAAGAAATTCATTCGCAGTAATAACCTGGAATTCATCAACGTTGGTGTAACAGCTACCCTATATGAGGCAGCACTGGAAGATGCAAGACAATTTATTCCAAAGTACACAACGCTTGAGTCTTTGAACTATCAGCAAACTTATGACATCTATGCAACACCTAAGATGTGGGTATTGGATAAAGACAAGAAAATTATTGCAAAAGGACTGACAGTTTCTCAATTGGAAGATTTACTTGACCGTCTTCAGGATAAGAGAGATGTTGAGAAATTATTCCCGCCTGAAGAAAATGTTGAAGACGAACAAATGCACTAATTCGATTTAGTGCATTTTTGCTGATTTTTTCTTCACTTAAAGTTAATAACAGTCCTTGGTTTGCTTCATTGTTTGATTGTAGTTTTGTAAAAAAATTATAATCATCATGAAAATTTTTACCAAGTTCTTACCTCTAATCACTCTACTACTTGGCTTTAGTTCTTTCGGTCAAAACATTGGACTTTATTTTTCTGAATATGCAGAAGGAAGTTCAAACAACAAGTACCTCGAAATTTACAATGGAACAGGAGCTTCTGTTGATTTAGGAAATTTTTCACTTTCAACGTGCAGTAACGGATGTGACGTTTTTGGAGAATTCGATTTCCCAAACAACCTAACATTCCCAATGGGAACGATTCTAGCTCCCGGAGCTATTTACATTATTGCTCACCCTTCTGCTGACCCAAGCATTTTAGCGGTTGCCGATATCACATTTTCCTTCTTAAGTAACGGTGATGATGCTATGGCACTGACAATTGCAGGAGCTACTGCTTCAAATTACGAGATTATCGATTTAATTGGTGATCTTCAGGCTGATCCTGGTTCGGGATGGTTAGTCGACGGTACAAATTCAACTGCCAACCACACTTTAGTTCGTAAACCGGAAATTTGTGGTGGAAATCCAAATGAATTGGGTTCTTTCGGAGTTGATGCTGCATCGGCAGAATGGACGGTTCTACCTTCAGATGACTGGTCTAATATAGACATGCATTCCACTACTTGTACGAATTGCTCCACAACTTTTGGTAACATCTCTCCTAGTTCGTGCGGTGATTACACTTCTCCAAGTGGAAACCACACCTATTCTACTTCAGGTAACTACCGAGATACAGTTACCAGTCTCATTTCCGCAACATGCGACAGTATTATTTTTATAAATCTTACTGTGAATCCAATCTACAACAATACGGATGCAGTAACCATCTGTGACGGTTCATCTTATACATTTGGAACCCAAACATTAACAACAGCAGGAACTTACACTGAAGTATTTCCAAGTGTTGACGGATGTGACAGTACTGTAACCCTTACTCTGTCAACAGTTTCAACATTCACAACTAACCTGACTGAGACAATTTGTGATAATGAATCATACACTATCGGTTCAAATACTTACAACACTACAGGAAACTACTCAGTAACCATACAATCTTCTCTAGGTTGTGATTCTACAATCAACCTTGATTTGACGGTTCTACCGACATTCTCTACAAATATATCCGTAACTGAATGTGGTTCTTACACTTCCCCAAGTGGAACATATACATGGACCGCTACCGGAACATATAATGATACATTATCATCAGTAGTAAATGGTTGTGACTCTGTTTTGATCATCGATTTGACAATCAATCCTACAAACCTGCAGGAATTCTTTGTAGATGCGTGCGATTCTTATGTATTCGAAACAAATACCTATACGCAATCAGGAACATACGATGTAACTTATCCAAACATGTACATGTGTGACTCTATTCTGCGACTGCACCTGACTATAACGAATACACCTTCCGCACCTGTAACTTCAGGAGATCAAAACCTATGCGACGGAGATACTCCTTCTGATGTAACAATCACGCCTGCATCTGTACCAGGAATGATTATTACAGGTATCGTGGATGGCCCACTACCAGGAGGAGTTCCTAAATTAGTAGAGTTCTATGTTATTGATGATATCGCTGATGCATCAATATATGGTTTTGGTTCTGCTAATAACGGTGGAGGATCCGACGGAATTGAGTATGTATTTCCTGCAATTTCTCTAACAGCAGGTGATTATTTCAGAGTAGGTACTGATTCCACTAACTTTATGGCATTTTTCGGATTCTATCCAAATGGGTCCGATGCTTCTGCCCCTAACGTAAATGGGGATGATGCTATCGAATTATTCATGAATTCTACAGTTATTGATGTATTCGGTGACATTAACTTAAGTGGAACTGGAACAGCATGGGATTATTTAGATGGTTGGGTAAAAAGAAACAGTGGCTCACAACCGAATATGGGAGTATTTGATGTAGCTGAGTGGACGTATTCAGGAATCAATGCTCTTGACGGGGAAACTACAAATGCCTCAGCTGCACTACCATTCCCTCTTACAGGTTTTTCTACAACTTCTCTGATGCCTTCATACACATGGTACAGTGATGCCGGTTTAACTACTCAAGTTGGAACGGGAACAACATATACTCCTTCTCTTTCCGCTGTTGGTACGGAATCTGTTTATGCAGTTGCTACACTTAATACTTGTGCTTCAACAGCTTCAACAACAGTAATTACAATCAACAGCTTACCTACTGTAGGTGCAGGTTCAGACCAGACGGTTTGTGAAGGAAGTCAGGTTACACTTTCAGGATCAGGAGCGGTTTCTTACACATGGGATAACGGTATTACGGATAACACAGCATTCAATGCTCCTGCTACCTCAACTACATATACCGTTACAGGAACAGATGCAAATGGTTGTATGAATACAGCTCAGGTAACTTTAACTGTTAATGCTTTACCAACTGTAACTTATACGGATATCACTACAATTTGCGTGTACAACAATGCTATTACTTTAGCTGCGGGTACTCCTGCTGGTGGTACGTATTCTGGAATAGGTGTAACAGGAACATCATTTGATCCGTCTGTTGCAGGAGTTGGAAATGCTGTAATTACTTATTCTTATACAGATGGTAACGGATGTACAAACGACGCACAATGGACAATTGCTGTTGACGGATGTGCTGGTATTACAGACCCTGACTTAAGTAACTCAGTAACAGTTTACCCTAACCCAACTTCAGGTGTTATTACAG
>QKAV01000118.1 GCA_003247185.1 Crocinitomicaceae bacterium | reverse complement strand
CCGTACCGTCGTTATGAAAAATAATAATCCGCTTCGAATAAACCAGTGATTCTGTCACATTTACGCCATTTGAAACTTCCTGATCGATCAGCCATACCTTGCTGTTTCCATCGGAAAGCAAGCCCGAATAATCAATAGACTGCAAATTCACGCCATTCGTACAGGATGCCAGAAACAGAACCAGAGATGCTATTACGATACTTTTTCCGGACATTAAAAAATCAGCTGTTTATCCATTAAATCATTGTACACTTCCTTCGAAACAGAGTCTTTAAGACTTTCCTTTACATTTCTCAGACCTTCTCCCCAGTCCAGTGCTTCCACGCTCTCGAAACTGTATTTACCATCCTTGTATTTGAACAAGCAATCGAACAAGGTCTCATCTCCCGTTAAATACAAGGCCACAACAAGATCTTTAGGTTTGTTTCCGTTGTCACGCATCTCCACCATTTCACCTCTGAATCCATTCGCCCTGACCAAAGCACCATTTTCCCTTTCAAACACAATCACATGTCGCACCGGTAGTAACAAAGGCTGACCTTTTAGCGGTATTGCAGCTTTAACATAGAGTATAAATGCATCCTTCACCGATCGATCGGGATCAAATGGAATAATCTGAAAATACTCGGGAGTACACGGTGCATACATCGAAGAATCACTCAAGCTTAAATCACATATATCCAGTTCTTTAAGTATTTCCAGATGAAGTGAGTCTTTAAAATGTTTTTCATCAAATTCAAAGTCCTCCTGTACGGTGTCGTTCTTCTCCGGGTGATCACTTTCAGGATCGTCTTTACAGCCGGTAAACAGGATTAAAGAAGTTAGAGTAAGTAATGTAAAAACAAATTTCATGACCGTATAATTCAGAAAATTTAAAAAGTTACCCGAAGATCCGTGCTGAATAGTCCATCGAAGCATTAAAAGCATTGCGATCAAGCCCCGTGGAAACACCATTGCGATCAAACCAATCCAACATAATTTCAGTAGGCATATTACCCGTTAGATCATCTTTTGCCATCGGACACCCTCCAAAGCCTTTAATAGCACCGTCAAAACGTCGGCAACCACTGTTGTAAGCCGTTTCCACCAAGGCGGAAGCATTTTCCTTTGTCGTATGCAAGTGCGCTCCGAACTCCACGCCCGGAAGATCCTTGCTTAAGGTTTCAAACAATTGCTTTACACTTTCAGGAGTCGCACACCCGATTGTGTCGGAAAGTGCCTGAATTCGGATATCCAGCTTTTTATTCAGCTTATCAGCCCAATTGGCCACAATCTCCGGACTCCAGGTTTCTCCGTAGGGATTTCCGAACCCCATGGACAGGTATAATACCACCTCTTTGCCCGAACGATCAGCGATTTCTTTGATCTTTTCTACGCGATGAAACGATTCTTCAATACTGGCATTGGTGTTTCTTTGCTGAAACTCCTCCGAAACAGAAAAAGGATATCCCAGATAACTGATTCTTTCAAAATGCGAAGCATCCTCCGCTCCTCTCTCATTTGCAACAATGGCCAGTAATTTCGATTCACTCGGCTCCAGGCGCTCTAGAACCTCTGCCGTATCACGCATCTGAGGAATAGCTTTCGGCGACACAAAACTTCCGAAGTCTATGGTGTCAAATCCAACCTTCAGGAGTTGATTGATATATTCCGCCTTAAGTTCCGTCGGAACAAAATCCTTTAGCCCTTGCATGGCGTCTCTCGGACATTCGATTAATTTGAGCTCTGTCATACAATAAAAATATTAATTCGAACGGTTATGTTCAAGGATCGCCTTATTGATCTTTTTAATTAATCCCGGTCCTTCATATATAAATCCTGTGTACAATTGCACAAGATCAGCCCCGGCGTCTAATTTCTCTAAGGCATCTTCAGGAGAGTGAATTCCTCCTACTCCAATAATTGCAAATGATTTGTTTCCTTTTTCGGAAAGGTATCGCACTACTTCGGTTGATCTTTTCGTGAGTGGTTTTCCGGATAATCCGCCTGCACCTATCTCCTCAACTGTTTTCTTATCTGTTTTCAGTCCTTCACGCGAAATAGTCGTATTAGTAGCGATAACGCCTGCAATCTTTGTCTCCTTCACGATCTCCACGATATCGTCCAGTTGTTCGTTTGTAAGATCCGGCGCTATTTTTAGAAGAATAGGTTTTGGCACTTCCTTTTGAGCATTCAGTTCCTGCAGCGTATTCAGGAGATTGGTTAACGGCTCTTTATCCTGCAATTCTCTCAAATTAGGTGTATTGGGAGAAGAAACATTCACAACAAAGTAATCCACGTAAGGAAACAGCGCTTCAAAGCAAATTTTATAATCTTCAATGGCTTCTTCGTTTGGGGTAACCTTGTTCTTCCCGATATTTCCTCCGATGATCTGGGATCGATCTCTGTTTTTTAATTTTTCGATAGCGATTTCAACACCGTCGTTATTAAATCCCATTCGGTTAATAAGCGCCTCATCCGGCTTCAAACGAAACAATCTCGGCTTTTCATTTCCCGGTTGTCCTTTCGGAGTAAGCGTCCCGATTTCGATAAACCCAAATCCGCAGTATTTCAAATCCTGGAACATCGTAGCATTCTTATCAAATCCTGCTGCCAGTCCCACAGGGTTAGGAAACCTGATTCCGATGACTTCTTTTTCCAGACGTGGGTCAGCGATTCCGAATCGTTTGTTCCAGCACCATTTCATACCTGGTAATTTCAAGGTAATCCTGATCAGTTTAGCAGCAATATGATGCGCTTTCTCAGGGTTAAAAAGAAAGAGAAATGATTTCGAGATCGAATACATAAACAATTGTTTTCACAAAGGTACAAACGAAAACGAGGTGACATTTGCCACCTCGTTTCAATATTTAAAAACATTTCAACATTAGAACTTGTAACGTCCTTTCCACTTATTCATGCGGCGTTGACGAGCATAGTCTTTATAGGTAATGTTCTTTGTAACGACAATATTTAAATAGAAATAAGCATCATTTTGCTTGTCTCCTCTTTGTTGTCCCGGTGCAAACCAATTGGTGTTGTTTTGTGCAGGATTGGAAAGATAAGCAGCAGCTGCTCCATATTGAGCTGCCAAAACATTCGGATCGTAGTATGTTCCGTGAACATCATCAATATAATCAGAGAATGTTTTAACGTAAGTTGCTTCAATTCCGATTCTCCACATTCTTCCCAAACCTGTTCTAACTCCGATTCCGAAAGGAACTGTTGCTGTAACAGGAAGGTATTCTGCCGGACCACCATCCAGACCTTGCCCTTCCGTATGTAATTTACGAAGTGCAGTCCATGATCCGTTGTATTGAGCTTTAGGGTTGAAATAACTTACACCAATACCGGTAAATAAATAAACCTGGTCGTTCTTATTCCCCATTCTTTTACTGTGTCCGGAAATATTGTAA
>QKAV01000166.1 GCA_003247185.1 Crocinitomicaceae bacterium | reverse complement strand
ATGTCTGAGAAAATGGTAAAAGAATTAGGACTGGAGCCTGTTGCTCGTCTGGCTTCATACGCAGTAGTAGGAGTTGAGCCACGCATCATGGGAATCGGACCGGTTGATGCTATTCCGAAAGCCATCAAAATGGCAGGTCTTGGAATGAACGATATCAGTCTGTATGAGTTAAATGAAGCATTTGCCTCTCAGTCCATAGCGGTTATACGAGAGACTGGAATTAACCCTGACCTTGTAAACGTTAACGGCGGAGCAATTGCATTGGGACACCCACTTGGATGTACCGGAGCAAAATTGACCGTACAGGTAATGAATGAACTCAAAAAACGTGATCAAAAATACGGAGTTGTAACCATGTGCGTGGGAACCGGACAAGGTGCAGCCGGAGTGATTGAACGACTTTAATTAAACGCAATATAAAAATGAAAAATGCAATCAAAGGAGGAGAATTCCTCATCAAATCAACGGATCCAAATGATGTTTTCATCCCGGAGAACTGGAGCGAAGAAGAAAGAATGATCGCTCAAATGTGTGATGACTTCATTCATACTGAAGTTATTCCGGTTGTGGAGCGTATGGATAAGATGGAGGATGGATTGATGCCTTCATTATTGGAAAAAGCAGGTGAATTAGGAATGCTTGGAATGTCTGTTCCGGAAGAATTGGGAGGAATGGGTGTAGATTTCAAAACATCTTTGTTGGCTACAGAGCGACTGGCAATGGGCTTCTCGTTTTCTGTGGCTTACGGAGCGCATACAGGAATCGGAACTCTTCCTCTGCTCTATTACGGAAATGAGGCACAAAAACAAAAATACATCCCAAAACTAGCTTCAGGTGAATGGAAAGCTGCTTATTGTTTAACAGAACCTGGATCAGGATCTGATGCGAACGGAGCAAAAACGAGAGCAAAATTATCAGAAGACGGAAAGTACTATGTTCTGAACGGACAAAAAATGTGGATCACCAATGGTGGTTTTGCCAACTTCTTCACCGTATTCGCGAAAATCGATGATGATGATACTTTATCTGCTTTCCTGGTAGAAGCTGACAGCGAAGGCATCAGTTTAAACCCGGAAGAGAAAAAAATGGGGATCAAAGGATCTTCTACGCGTCAGGTATTCTTTAACAACGTAAAAGTTCCGGTAGAAAACCTGCTTTCAGAGCGTAAGAATGGATTCAAGATCGCATTGAACATTTTGAACATCGGACGTATCAAGCTAGCGGCAGGCGTTATGGGTGCATCAAAGCAGGCAATGACAACCGGTATTCAATACGCGAACGAACGCGAACAATTCGGAAGAGCTATTTCTAAATATGGTGCCATCCGTTACAAAATTGCAGAGCAGGCAATTCGTACATATATGGTAGAAGCGGCTACTTACCGTGCCGGACAAAATATTGATGATGCGATTCATGCACTGATGGACGCCGGTCTTTCAAAAGCAGAGGCAACACTGAAAGGTATTGAGCAGTTCGCGCCGGAATGTGCGATTCTGAAAGTAGCAGGTTCAGAGGCATTAGACTATGTAGTTGATGAAGCTCTGCAAATCCACGGAGGAATGGGATATAGTGCTGAATCAAGTATAGAACGTTCTTACCGCGATAGTCGTATCAACCGTATCTTCGAAGGAACGAACGAAATCAATCGCTTGTTGACAGTTGACATGATCTTAAAAAGAGCCATGAAAGGCGAATTGGATCTCATGGGGCCGGCTATGAAAGTAGCAAGCGAACTCATGAGCATTCCGGAGACACCGGAAGTACCGGAAGGAACTCTCGGAGCTGAATTCCAGGCATTGGAAGGATTTAAAAAAGCGGTACTTATGGTTGCCGGATCGGCAGTTCAGAAACTAATGCAAACAATGGCTAAAGAGCAGGAAGTTCTGATGAATATTTCCGATATGGCAATTCAGATCTATCTGGCAGAATCAGGTTTGTTACGTGTACAACAGCTGATCAACCAAAAAGGAGAAGAAGCTGCTAAAGTACAAATCGCAATGGTGAAAACCTTTGTATATGATGCCGCGGATAAGATCAATAAATATGGTAAAGATGCACTGCACTCCTTTGCCGAAGGTGATGAATTGCGCATGATGATGATGGGAATGAAACGCTTTACCAAAACAGAGCACTTCAATCCGAAAGAGGCGAGACAGTTAATCGCCCAAACATTAATAGACGCGAATCAATACTGCTTTTAAGCAATAAAAAAAGGGAGCTGAATCAGCTCCCTTTTTTTTATGTCAGTTATTTATTACTTCAACATAATTCCATCCGCTTCAAAACCGAAGGTAACTTTAGGCTCAGTAATCTTTTCGATTTCTTCCTCAGACTTCCCTGCGTCTTCTGCAAAATGCTTCAATAAATCAACAGATACCGTGTCCTGGAATGCATAACCATGGAAAATTGCAGGTGTTCCAACAGGTGTAGCTGGCGGAATCGTAAAATGATCCTTGAAGCGTACCATAAAAGTTTCTCCGTTTCCTTTATCCACGTTCACCCAGCATCCTGCCTTAGAACATACTTCGTTCAACGGCGCTTCAAAGGTATACTCTACCCTGCCTGTTTTCCCCTTAAAATCCTTCAACATCTCCTCAACGCTCATCGCTTTGGAGGCATCAATCTTCACAGGACCGTAAGCACTTTTATGTGATGCACATCCTGTCAGTAGTGTAATAGAAATCGCTAATAGTGTAATGTATTTCATAGTCTTCATTAAAATTTCTGCAAAAGTGCACATATTGAGACTTTTATTCAAATAAAAACCCTGACAATCCCGATAGTTACCGGGAGTCAGGGTCTAATTTATAATTATTCTAAGCTATCTTACTTCAGATAAGTCTCAATAAACTGAGTCATATTGTAGTTTTTTCCATCTACAACAACCTCCTGAACACCGCACGATGTAAGGAATCTTGCTACCGTATATCTGTTTTTATCAGAATTCTCTTTCAATACAATTTTTACTTCATGTGAATTTGCATCAAATGTCGGCGTCATATACAACTCATAATATTTCGAATTCTTCTCCACCTGATCTCCGGTAACTCCTGAAGGAAGTGTAAATTCATAAACACCGCTAGTCTTACTCGCACGCAAAGCCTCAACACCGTGACTCTTTGCTAAATTGTCCTGAGCGTACATCATTGTAACACCCAAAAAACACATTGCGATTGTTATTATAGTTTTCATAGTTGCTTGTTTAAATTACATTTGCATAGCTAATCTACAATTTTTTTGCCAAAAATTAAAAAAACATATTCGTTACTCCCTTTTCTTGAATCGAAGCGTCTGGAAGCCGGATGCGACGAGGCAGGTCGTGGTTGTTTAGCAGGGCCTGTGGTAGCGGCTGCTGTCATACTTCCGCATGATTATAAAAATCATCTTTTGAATGACAGTAAAAAACTAAATGAAAAACAGCGCGATCAACTTCGGATAGAAATTGAAAAGGAAGCTCTCTGCTTCGGAGTAGGTATTGTTGACCATCTGGAAATAGACCGGATCAATATTTTGAATGCTAGTTTTCTGGCTATGCACAGAGCGATTGATCAGTTGTCAGAAATCCCGGATCACCTGTTAATTGATGGAAATCGATTTAATAAGTACCCGAATATAGATCATACCTGTGTCATCAAAGGAGACGGAAAATACATGAGCATTGCAGCGGCATCCATCATCGCCAAAACTGTCCGTGATGAACTCATGAGTGCATTACACGAAGAGTTCCCGGTGTACAACTGGAAACAGAACAAAGGCTACCCCACCAAAGAACACCGGAATGCGATCCTGCAGCATGGCGACAGCCCCTTTCACCGTCAGAGTTTCACACTCATCCCGCCGGAACAATTATCTCTTTTCTAGTAAACATCTGTTTGTTCATTTCTAACTTCTCCTACAGAACAACCCAGCACTCAGATTTTCTACATTTGGGATGAAATTATGTTTAAACGCGTACTACTCTATTTCATCATCGCCATCTCTGCCATTTGGCTGGGATACATTGCTTTTGATCTGAAAACAGGTCAATTACAGCTGGACCCAACCAAACTATTCGGTACCGAAGACGGATCCATGATCTTGTTACAACGACCATCAGAGGTTCGATTAAGCCAAATCCCCGAATTGAACACGAGTACCAATTTCGAACTTGTTAATGCGCTCGCTTCAAACGCTTATGATCAGGCCTATGTATCCGAAAAAAGAAATCAGATTTTATTGATTCGCAACAAGACCTGGGATACAGAAAGTGTAAAGGCACTTTTTGCAGGGTCAACTGAACTTAGGATCGATGGAAAAAAAATTCATTTCAGATCTTACACCGGAGAGTTCTTTAAAACTAAACTCTATCTCAGTACCGAGCACTACGTCGCGAATACAAAATCCTATGAGTTGATTTTCGACAAAAAAGCCAGTGCAACTGTTTTCAACCTTCAAAGCGGAAAAAAGAATGAAAGAACAGAGTATTATTTCAAATCGGACGGACTGATCACCTACAGCTCAAATCCTGATAATAATATTCCGGGCACTAAAGTAGATGACGGCGCTGTATTCGCTAAATACATCTCCGCCGATATCAGTTCTTACCATTTTTATGAGCGTGACTACTACTCATCACTGGACTCCACTTTTGCAAATGGCCCCATGTTTTTGTGGCTGAGCAAGGGATTTTGTGATGTTACCATTGAAGGAAAACACGCTATCGTAGCTGACTTCCAGGAAGGCCAGGACCCCGATCTGGTATTGAGTGATTTCACCCAAAGTTTCGATACTACGCGTTTCGATATTGCTTTAACGCGTAATTTCCCTTCCAAGGGAAAATCATACACCTATGCCTATCTGGATAATCTGATCATCATTGCGGAATCCAAGGAAACCTGCGATCAACTTATTTCAGATTACCGACTGGGAAATACGATTGCTTTAAATAATGATTTTCACACTCAATTATTTGTGAAATTGCCCAAATCAGTTTCAGAACGGAGCTACTCCAAAGATGAACTCTTTTCTGCTTCGATCTATAAAAATACTTTGATGCGCAACTATGTAAATCTGAGTAATAAGACGGAATCAAAATCCACTATTTCATACAAACCTGTCTCCAGGAGCCTCGGAGAGGATGTTTCTGATTTCTGGATGAATGCAAAAAAGAATGAATGCTTCCTATTAGGAAAAACAGGCAAGGTCGCCTTCTACCAAAACGGGACTTTGAAATGGAGTAAAGAAGTCGGTTCAGCGCCAACCACCCCTGTTACTTCCGCAGATATTTTTGACAATGGTTCCAATTACTATTTCTTCTGTACAGCAGATCAATTATTCCTCTTCGACAATAAAGGAAATTCACCAACAGGATTCCCGGTTGCACTGGATGTATCCCCAAGCAGTGACATTACCTTTTATCGTTGGAAAGGAACCGGTTATTTTTTGGTCCCAAGTGGTAATCAGGTATACCAATTTGACGCAAAAGGCAGAGAAATCAACATCTTAAAACTTTCTGTAGCTGCGACCAGCAAACCTATTGTTTGGGCAAGTCAATCCAAATTATTTGCCGGCATATCCGGAGAAGGTAAGTTTGTGATGTATGAGATTGAGAAACGCAGAGAGTATCGCTCATTCCCTATAACAAGCAATTATGTTCAGCTTAAGTTTCCGAATGAAATCTTTTTGTACACCCTAACGGATGGGAAACTGAATAAAACGGATCAGAAGGGAATCACATCCAAACTTGGAGACCGAAATGGAACTTTTATTACGCCGCAACATGATCTTCAACGCACTTTACTGATCAAAAACAATGCGGAACTGGTCCTTACGAATGAAAACGGCATCCCTTACGGAACCATCGTTTTACCTTCGGAAGAGTTGAGTTCTGTTGATCTCACCCAGACTGTTGATGGAAAGACAATACTGGCTTTACTTGACGGTTTGGAGAATAATGTATATTTGTATATGTCTAATGGTAATCGGATATCGACTAAACCATTTGAAGGACAGAATAAAGTACTACTTGAAAACAAAGACGATGAGTTGATCGTTACTACGGTTGTCGGTCAGTTTGTGGTCACTTATTACTTAAACTACTAAACAAACGTTATGAAGTTAACCAAGTTCATGATTTCCGGTGCCTTTACACTAGGGACGTTGTTTTTTGCGCAATCTCAGAATTACCTGGGAATACCTCAGAGCAACTATAGCGGTGTAATGGGTACGGATTTAAACCCTGCCAGTTTCGTAGACGGACGTTTTGTCTTCGATATGAATCTGGCCTCTTTTAACTTTAGCGCATGGACCAATGCTGCCAGTTTTGACACACGAGACATGCCGAAATGGTGGGTAAAATCATTCAAATCAGATGATCCTACTGCAACCGATTCTTCAGGTCTTATCCCGGGCGGATCTAACCCGTACAACGACTGGATGATTCCGGATTCCACATTTATGGATCGATACATCACAAAATACTACGCTGAAGATCTGAATACAAAAAAACGTTTTGGCGTATACAACAATATTCAGGTTGATGTACTAAACTTCATGTTCCACATCAATCCGAAAATTGCAGTGGGAGCTGCTGTAAAATTCAGATCGATAACAAACCTGGACGACGTGGATCCGAAATTGGCGGTATTGTCCGAAAACTCTTTGGAATACTCGCAATTATGGAATGCCAAGTTCGACGAAAAACTATTGAGTTTGAACCACATGTCCTGGATGGAATATGGTTTGATCTACTCTCAGGTGATCAAAGACGACGGAGAGCACTTCATGAAAGCCGGAGGTAAAGCAAAATGGTTAAGCGGTTATACGGCAGCTTATATCAACACCAGCAACTTCTCCTACAACCTGTTCAATGGAGATACATCGCAATATTTGTCAGGAGATTTCTCTTATGGTCACTCACAGGGAATATTAAATGGAGATAATGTACAGGTCGCTTCTAAATTTGGTCTTGGAATGGACCTTGGATTCGTTTACGAATGGCGTCCGGACTGGAAAGAGTACAAATATGACATGGATGGTAAAACAAACATCTGGCGTCAGGATAAAGAAAAATATAAAATTCGTGTAGGTGCTTCAATCCTGGATATCGGGGGAATGAAGTTTGCCAAAGGAAGCTTAAGTCAGGATTTTACGGTTAACGAGCAGAATCTGTTTAACCTAAAAGTATTTGATCACGCCGGAAGTTTGCAGGGAGTGGATAGTATTATCGACTCTTTGATTACCAATGATCCGGACTGGAACTCAGTGAGTGATGACAAAACGTTCTTTATGCAGTTGCCAACAGCGGCTAGTCTTCAGTTTGACTACCATATCTGGAAGTACTTCTACGTAAACGCTACCGGAATGTTGAGTATTCAAAACAGAAAGAATCCTCACCGTGTAAGAACTGCTAATCAATTCTCAATCACGCCAAGTTTTGATCACTCATGGTTTGGTGTACATTTACCACTATCGTACAACAAATATTCAGGATTCAAAGCAGGTATCGGTACACGTCTTGGACCTCTGACAGTTGGATTTACGGATTTCAGAACATTATTTGCTTCCGGAAAAGTACGGGGAGCAGGAATTTATGCTGGCCTTCGTGTTCCGGTTCTTTACGGTCATCCTAGCGATATTGATGGTGACCTTGTTTCTGACAAACTGGATGAATGTGAGGTAGTTCCTGGTGTTTGGGAATTCCGTGGATGTCCGGATACTGACCGTGATGGTATTAAAGATTTGGATGATCTTTGTCCGAACGAGCCAGGCCTTGCTGAATTCAACGGATGTCCGGATACAGATGGTGATAAGATTCCGGATAAAGATGACGATTGCCCTGAACTTGCAGGTGACCCTGCATTCAAAGGATGTCCGGATAGAGATAACGATAGCATTATTGACCCTAAAGACAAATGTCCGGATGTTGCCGGTTTGGCAAAATTCGATGGTTGTCCTGATACGGATGGTGATGGAATCATTGATGACGAAGATGCATGTCCGGATGTTGCAGGTCCATTGGTGAACAATGGTTGTCCTGACACGGATAACGACGGATTGTTCGACTTCATTGACAATTGTCCTACTGAAGCTGGTCCAAAAGAAAACAATGGTTGTCCATGGCCGGATACTGATGGTGACGGATTATTAGATAAAGACGACCAATGTCCTACACTTGCGGGACCAATCGCTAACAAAGGTTGTCCTTACCAGGATACAGACGAAGATGGTGTATTAGACAAAGATGATAAGTGTCCGAATACTCCTGGTCCGGTATCAAATGAAGGATGTCCTGAGATTGAGAAAGAAGTGGAAGAAATCCTTAAAACTGCATTCGAAAACCTTGAATTCGAAACAGGTAAGGATATCATTAAGGAAAGCTCAATCCCATCGTTGACAGAACTTGCAGAAGTACTGAACAAAAAACCGGATTGGAGACTTCAGATTTCCGGTCACACGGATAACGTTGGTGATGCTCAGGCTAACCTGGTTCTTTCGAAAAAACGTGCAGAAGCTGTGAAACGCTTCATGGAATCGAAAGGAATTGCTGCGGACAGATTAGTTGCACTTTACTTCGGTGAAACGCAACCGATTGCCGACAACAATACACCTGAAGGTCGACAAAAGAACAGAAGGGTGGAAATGACCATCATTTTCAAATAAGTCTATAACTTTGAGGGGTCGGTTTAACCGGCCCCTTTTTTTATGAAGTTAGAACGAAAACATCGCTATTTGCTTAGCCTGCTTTCAGGTCTCCTGATGGTCATCTCATTTCCATTCACCGGAAGCCTGACACCTTTGGTTTTTATTGCATGGGTTCCATTATTACTGGTGGAAGACAATATCCATCGAAACGGATACAGAGCCCGAAAGCTTTTTATTCATAGCTACCTTACCTTTTTCATCTATAACATCGGAACGACCTGGTGGGTATATTACGCCAGTGCCGAAGGGGCCATCATGGCATTTGTCCTCAACACGCTTATCATGACCGTTGTTTTTCAGGTCTTCCACTTTACGAAACGAAGCCTGGGAAGAAAGGAAGGTTATATTGCATTGATTATCTACTGGATTAGTTTTGAGTATTTCCATTACAACTGGGAAAGTTCATGGCCCTGGTTAACGCTCGGAAATACATTTAGCATCCGTCCAAGTTGGATCCAATGGTATGACCATACAGGAGCACTTGGAGGAAGTATGTGGATCTTGATTATCAACTTGATGGTCTTCCGCATAATAAGCAATATATATGTGCTTAAAGAAAGCCGAAGAATTCAAACGCCATTGTTTTATGTTCTCGGGTTCTTTCTCTTTGCTCCGCTTATCTTTTCCCTGATTAAATATTTCACGGTAGAAGAAAAGGGAAGCAATTATAATGTTGTTGCAGTTCAACCTAATATTGATCCTTACAATGAGAAATTTGCAAGTGACGTCTTTTCTCAATTGGATAAATTGGTTGATCTGGCCGCAACGAAAGTCACTGATGAAACCGATTTGATTGTTGCTCCGGAAACGGCTATCAGTTCAAGCTTTGACGAGAGCGAAACGGACCGACCCTATTCTTATGGAAATATGCTGAAAAGTTATTTTCTATCTCAATCAGGCAGACTGCACCGGAAACCTATTTGCATCGGAGCCAGCACGCATGAGTTTTTTGATCAAAAGCATTCCTATGCTTCCTTCTACCTCGAACATCAGGGAAGGTACGTAGAAAATTATAACACATCTGTACTGATTGATTCTTCGGAATTTGCGTTCATCCATAAATCAAAACTCGTTCCCGGAGTTGAAAAAATACCATTTGCGTCTTCACTCCCATTCCTGGAAGATCTTTCGATTGATCTGGGCGGTACAACAGGGACATTGGGAATAGAGAAGGAACCACGCGTATTCGATCTCAAAGGAGTACGATTCGCTCCGGTTATCTGCTACGAGTCTGCTTTTGGTGAATTTGTCTCTCAACAGTGTCGAAAAGGAGCCGAGTTTATCTGTATTATCACGAATGACGGTTGGTGGAAAAACACCCCCGGGTATAAGCAACATGCGAGTTTTGCAAGTCTGAGAGCAATTGAGAATCGCAGATCGGTTGTTCGTGCTGCAAATACAGGAACCAGTTGTTTCGTAAACCAGCGTGGAGACTTGTTGTCTGCAACGGAATGGTGGGTTCCGGACGTTATCTCAGGTACCATAAAACGCAATCAGGAACAAACATTTTACACCCAATTCGGAGACGTTTTTGGAAGAAGCTTTTCCTTTGTATCCGTCTTATTAGTTCTCTATTCTTTCGTGAAACGATTTAAACGTTATTTTAGTAAAGAATGATCAATCGTGAAGAACTCGTCTCAGAACACGCAGATTACCTTTTGAGTTTTGCTTTTTCGAAACTGCGTGATGAAGATCTTGCCAAAGACTTGGTACAGGATACATTCCTTGCTGCGTTGAAAAATTATCATGAATTTGAGCAAAGAAGCTCCCTTCGAACGTGGTTAACGAGTATTCTGAACCGGAAAATTATTGACCATTGGCGAAAAGCCGAAACAAAGTATACGACTAATATTTCAAATTTATCCAAAAACAGTGATTCTCCGGATTTAAGCGAATATATAGGCGTAACCGATGAAAACGCGGAAACTGTTATCGAAAAAGCGGAATTAATTCAGCAATTAAACGATTGTATCGACAAACTTCCTGAAAAATGGAAAGCTGTAATCGCATTGCGCTATCTGGAAGAAAAAAAGAGTGAAGAAGTTTGTAAGGAACTTTCGCTAAGCGCATCTAACCTTTGGGTAATCGTACATCGCGCCAAAATATTATTAAAGGATTGTTTAACAAGTGGAAAGTCATGAATTGCAGACGAATCATTAAAAAAATAGAGAAGCGTTCCTTCGGGAATATTAGCAGTTCAGACAATTTTGCCATTCGATTTCATTTGAGTTACTGTAAGAACTGTCGTGATTATGAACGCACCAGTCTTTTACTGGATAAAATGCTGAAAAAATCAATCTCTCAAGGAAATACACTTGTATATAGCGCCGAGGAAAAACAAGCGCTGGTAGATCATTTACAATCGAATATTTAATAGTAAATAACCCCTATTTTTTCTTTACGACCTTTGATTCCGTACAGGAGAACACGGTGATGGAGTTTATCGTCCATGCTTAATTTTGGTACAAACAGAAGATTGTTATCCGTTCTCTTGTACAGAATACTTCTCTTCAATTTCCCGGTGCGCATGTCCAATTGAGTTCTCGCGACCACATTCTTATGCCTGCCGTAATTGGTGATGTAAACCTCATCCGTGTCAATGAATTGTCCCAGGGTATCATAGTTATCCAAGTGATCATTGAACAAAAAGTACATGGTTGTATCATTATTGTAACCGATATAACCACTGAATGGTCCTCCGTCGTTTGTGGAAACCTGGTACTTTCTGATCTTTTTGGTCCAGTCGAAACTACCTTTACTATTGATCTTATATACGATAATATCATTATAGTAATAATAGAAGGTATTGGAGCTTAATCCTCCCTGTTGCATATCTGTCATACGCTCCTGAATAAAATGCTGCTCCATTGTTCCCACCAGGCTGCTATCTTCAAAAGGTATTGTTGCACGCATTTCATAATTAAAGAAAATAGCATCTTCCTTCCCCCTCTCCTCCTTTTTCTTCAGCTTTTTCTTTGCCCGGTCTGTCCATCCCTCTGTTATGATATCCGTTTTCAATTCGCAGAATCCTTTATCGATCTCACGCTCGCGCAACATATCCAATTTCTGATAAAAGACTCCCCGGATTCCCACTTCATCCTGCAGGCCGTATAAACCGGAAACACTCACCATTGAACTATCCTCGGAAGACATGATCATGGTATAAATCTTCTTATTTTCAAGATCAACCGGATAATCAATCAGACCTGTCTCATCAATATGATAGATATGCAGAGATTTGAAGTACTTCTGATTTCTATACAACATTTTCGTTGAGTCGAGATCATATTCGGTTACTGCCATAAAATAACCTCCCTTATTGGATAAGTAGTGCCCCTGAATTTCGGAGAGATCAGATCTAAACGGCAAAGAATACTCTCCTTCGTGCTTCAATTCCAGATTGGTATTAAACACACGGTATCCATAAACGTGTTCCGTATTCTTCTTTCCCAACTTTTCCCAAACGACAGCCATAAAGCGTCTATCTTCTGAAAAGCGGACTCCATATACCCCTTTCTGATGTCCTTTCTCGAATTCATAGACAGCAAGTTCCTCTTCTTTTACGACCGTTTGCAGGTCTCTACTGTAGAGTCTTACAAAGAGATGATTTTTGTTTTCTCTGATGTCAGATAAGAACAAAGCGCACTGATCATCAATCATATCTACCGAGACATAGCTACAAATAGATTTGTCAATATGAATCTTCAGTCTTCTGTCTGCAACAACTTTAAGATCGTCATGCAGTGTGATCAGATAATTCCCGAACATCCTGTTACCGGACCATCTTAGCGCATAAAAAGAAGACGAATCAGAAGTCGGTAAAAATCTTAGCAGCTGTCCCTTCCTATTCGAAAGCTCACTCCACTCCGGTTCTCCAAACTGAGCAAAACTTACAGTGCCTGTGAACAGCAATAACAGGAAGAAAGAGTAGCGCATAGATTACACAAGTTGTATTCCGGTATAATTCGAAGGCGTAATTTTCTTCAATTCCTCCTTGATTATACCATCAACCTCTAATGTATCAATAAATTCGTGAACTGTTTGCTTTGTTACGGCTTCATTCTTACGTGTCAATCCTTTCAGGGCTTCATACGGTTGAGGATAACCTTCTCTTCTCAATACCGTTTGAATAGCCTCCGCCACAACTGCCCAGTTATTTTCAAGATCACGCTCAAAAGCACTTTCATTTAATAATAACTTGTCCAATCCTGTCAATGTGGATTTTAATGCAATCAGCGTGTGCGCCAAAGGCATACCAATTGTTCTCAGCACAGTCGAATCCGTAAGATCCCTTTGCAATCTCGATACAGGTAGTTTTGCCGAAAGATGTTCATACAAGGCATTCGCAACACCAATATTTCCTTCTGAGTTTTCAAAATCAATCGGATTTACTTTATGCGGCATTGCAGATGAACCTACTTCTCCTTCTTTCAGTTTTTGCTTGAAATATTCCATTGAAATGTAGGTCCACATATCCCGGTCCAAATCCAAAATAATCGTGTTTATACGTTTTAACGCATCAAACATGGCAGCCAGATTATCATAATGTTCAATCTGCGTAGTTGTCTGACTTCTGTTTAATCCTAAAATACTTCCTACAAATGCATTGGCAAATTCCACCCAGTTAACATCCGGATATGCCACATGGTGCGCATTAAAATTACCTGTCGCACCACCAAATTTTGCAGACACCGGAACTTGTTTCAATTGATTTAACTGAATCTTTAAACGTTCTGCAAATACAAAGATTTCCTTTCCCAAACGCGTTGGAGAAGCTGGTTGTCCATGTGTCTTAGCCAACATAGGAATGTTCTTCCATGCGTTTGCTTTCTCTTCCAGGTTTGCAATTACAGCCTCTATTTCTGGAATGATCACTTCATTCAATCCATCCTTTAATGATAAAGGAATCGCTGTATTATTAATGTCCTGAGAAGTCAGACCAAAATGAACAAACTCAAGATACTTGTCCAGTCCCAAACGCGACATCTGGTCTTTCAAAAAGTACTCTACAGCTTTCACATCATGGTTGGTGATCTTTTCCTTATCCTTAATCCAGTTTGCATCTGCTTCCGAAAAATCCTTGTAGATCTTTCTCAACGTATCATAAGAAGAAACCGGAAAATCTTCCATTCCTTTAATGCCGGACGCCGCTAATGCAATTAAATATTCCACTTCAACTAAAACGCGATAGCGTATTAATCCAAACTCTGAAAAGTAGGATTGAAGAGCGGCAGTTTTTCGTTGATAACGCCCATCAATAGGGGAAATCGCAGTCAGGCTATTAAATTCCATGTCCAAGCATTTAAAATTGAAAGGGACAAAGATACAAAAGCCACTTTAATGAGAGGATTTCAATGGCTTTGATTATTTTTGATCATGCGATTTTTTACAGATCTTTTACTGGGATTTCGATCTTTGATCAAGGCGATCCGATTTATTAAAGAGTATAAGTTCTACTATTACATGATCATCCCTGCAATTTTGATGCTCTTCATTTATTATCTCGGATCGATCCTGCTTAGCCGTCAAAATACCGTAGAGGTAACGAATATGAATGAAATCACCTGGTTTTTACTATACCTGTTGATTGAAATTTCGATTGCCGTATTAATGATGAAATTTGCCAAGTATCTGGTTATCGCAATACTATCTCCACTGATATCCGCTATCAGTAGAAAAACAGACAAAATACTAACGGGCAGAACATATACGTTTACCCGCCAGCAGCTGATTCATGATCTGAAACGTGCGTACCGCATCATTCTGAGAAATATACTTTGGGAATACACCTTCTTTCTCATCATCTTTGTTGTCTCTTATTTTGGATGGGAGGAACCAAGAAAATCGCCTGTATTCTATCTTACCTTTGTCATCGGTTTTTTCTATTACGGATTTGGGTTCCTGGACTACATATTAGAGCGAAGAAGAATGGATATTGATGAGAGCGTCTCTTTTGTACGGAAACACAGGGGATTAGCTGTATCTATCGGTTTTGTTTATTCCGTAATGATTCTCCTCCCGGTAGACCTTGGACGAATGTTCAATTGGTCCATATTTTTTGAAGACCCCCTGGAGTTTATCGCCTATTTTTTACTTCATCTCATACTTTGGCTACTGGCATCTGCTGCTCCTGTGGTAACAATTGTTATGGCTACGATCTCCATGAACGAACTTGAGGATAGGAATCCTGCTGATGTAAAAAGAATTTCAAAATCTGAAGACTAAAATTTCATAAAAAAAGGTAATTTAGTTTCTTTGCACAACATTTGTACATACTAGTCCAACTGAAAATCAATTACTATGATAAGATCGATCTTATTCTTTTCAATTTTGTTCCTTTCGACAGGTAATCTGGCTTTAGCATACAATCCTGTATTGCCACCGGATACAACAACAAGTATTGTAGACAAAACAACCGCTGCATACATGGTTGATGAAGGTAAAACACTTTACCTTGAGGGAAAGGTAAAAAATGCCTTGATCAAATTCAGAGAAGCATCCGTAAAGGATCCAAATAGCTGGAAAGCGCATTACTGGATTGGAAAATGTCATTACGTTTTGAATAATTACGGTTACGCATTAAAGTATGCCAACTTAGCAGCAACTATCGATGAAAAATTCGATGAAGAAGTTTACCTTCTATTGGCTGAATCGTATCACAGGGTAGGAAATCTGGATTCGGCAATGATCAATTACAACGCTTGTATGGAAAAGATCGGAGCTGCACGTGCAAAGACTTTAAGAATTGATCAGATGATTGCGAACTGCAAATATGCGCAGGAGCACATGGACACTACTGTCTCTGTTCGTACAAGTGCGGGGGATCATATCAATTCTGGGTATGATGAATACAATGTGGTTGTTGCAGACGGAGGAAAGTCGCTTTATTTCACTTCCAGAAGAAGTAATACTACAGGTGGAGGTTTAAACCCGGACGATCAATTGTACTTTGAAGATACCTATCGCGTTACATGGAACGATGCGGAAAATGACTGGAGTGATCCGTCTAATGAATTGGGAAAACTTAATTCAGATGGTTTTGATGCTTTGAACTATATCTCTCCGGATGGTTTATATGCTGTAATGACATTGAATACAACAGCAACAGAAGAAAAGAAAACGACCAAAGGTTCCGATCTTTGCGAAACAAAGAAGAACTCTAAGGATACCTGGAACACTCCAAAACCGATCAAAAACAAATCGATCAACACTTCTTATTTTGAAGGTTCCGCTACTTTGACTGCTGATGGTAATACCATGTATTTCGTAACTGATCGCAAGGGTGAAAAAAGTTCTACTGATATTTACGTTGTTCAGAAGGAAGGTAAAGCATGGGGAACTGCGAAACCTTTACCGGGTAACATCAACACAGTTGGTCGTGAAACAACACCATTTATTTCTCCTGACGGAAAATACCTTTTCTTTAGTTCTGACGGCCACACCGGCTTTGGAGGACTGGATATTTTCGTAGCCGAAAATCTGGGTGACGGCTGGGGAGATCCTGTTAATATGGGAAATCTTGTAAATACGGTAAACAATGATTCTCATTTCGTGTATGCGAAGGAACAAAACAAAGCTTATATTTCCGGGATTCAAATAGAAGGGAACAAAGCAAGTCTTGACATTTTTGTTCTTGATCTTACAAACTTTACGATTCCAAAGAACTAATTTGAGGAATGCCCCGATACAGATTTGATCTTTCCTACAACGGAAGCAACTATTTTGGATGGCAACGTCAGCCGAAACAGATTTCAGTTCAGGAGGAAATTGAATCTGCGCTAACCCGGTTAAACTCAGACCAGAGTGTTCAGGTTGTTGGATGCGGGAGAACAGATACCGGCGTTCATGCTTATCATTATGTCATGCATGCTGACCTGCCGGCAGAAGTAGATGAGCATCAATTTGTTTTCAAACTGAACCGAATGCTCCCGGACGGAATAGCTATCCAATCTATGAAGTTGGTTTCCGGAGAATTCCATGCGAGATTTGGCGCCACCAAACGTACTTACAGGTATTTCATTCATCAGCAAAAAGATCCTTTTCATTACCCTTTATCGTGGTATTTTCAGCAGGAGCTGGACTTTGAAGCCATGAACCATGCTGCTGCACTTTTAATCGGCAGAAAAGATTTCACGTCATTCTCCAAATTGCATACCGATGTCAAGACGAATATTTGCGATGTCAGCTCTGCGAAATGGACAAGAACCGATGATTCCAAACTTTATTTTGAAATCTCCGCCGACCGTTTTTTACGAAATATGGTGCGTGCGACAGTCGGAACGCTACTTGATGTCGGATTAAAAAAAATAAGCCCCGAGGACATTTTGACAATATTGGAGAAAAAAGACCGAGGAGAAGCATCTATCAGTGTCCCTCCTCAAGGTCTGTTTCTTTGGAAGATCGAGTACTAATTACTCTACAATGATCAGGTAATTGTTCTTTTTACCTTTTCCAAGCAAAATATATTTATCGTTGATCAGATCACTTGCTGTCAACATATAGGTGTCATCTACCTTTGCTTTATTAACGGAGACTGCATTCGCCTTAAGCTCGCGGCGTGCTTCTCCATTTGAGGCAAGGAATCCGGTTTTTGCAGATAATCCATCTATAATCCCAACTCCTTCTTCAAAATCTGCTTTTGAAATCGTTGCACTCGGAACGCCTTCAAATACTGTTAGGAAATCTTTTTCAGACAAAGAACGCAAGTCTTCTTCCGTAGATTTACCAAATAGAATATTAGATGCAGCAATAGCTGTCTTCAGTGCTCCTTCACCATGAACTCTTACAGTAATATCTTCTGCGATCGCTTTTTGCAGAATACGCAAATGAGGAGCTTCATTGTGTTGAACTTCCAATGCCTCAATTTCTTCCCTGGATTTCAATGTGAAAATCCGGATGTAATTAGGCGCATCAGCATCACTCGCATTTAACCAAAACTGATAAAACTGATATGGCGATGTTTTTTCAGGATCCAGCCAGACGCTTCCACTTTCCGTTTTTCCAAACTTTGTTCCGTCAGCCTTTTTTATGAGTGGTGTGGTAACAGCGTACGCTTCTCCTCCGCCTTTTCTTCGGATCAACTCTGTTCCCGTCACAATGTTCCCCCATTGGTCTGAACCTCCTAACTGAATGATACAACCATATTCCTTGTTCAAATGATAGAAATCGTATCCCTGTACCAATTGATAACTAAACTCTGTAAAAGACATGCCTGTTTCCAGACGCTTTTTCACCGAATCTTTAGCCATCATATAATTGACAGTAATGTGTTTCCCAACATCCCGGATAAAATCCAGAAAACTCATTTCTTTGAACCAGTCATAATTGTTTACCAATTGCGCTGAATTATCTCCTGTATTGAAATCCAAAAACTTCTCTAACTGACCACGAACACATGCTACATTATGCTGAAGAGTAGCTTCATCCAACAAATTCCTTTCCTGGGATTTACCAGAAGGATCTCCTACCATACCTGTGGCTCCGCCTACCAATGCAAACGGACGATGTCCGGATCGTTGAAAATGAACCAGTGTCATAATCTGCACCAGATGGCCTACATGCAATGAATCTGCAGTAGGATCAAATCCGATATATCCGGAAGAGACACCCTTGTTTAATGCTTCTTCTGTTCCGGGCATGATATCATGGATCATCCCTCTCCAAGTTAACTCTTCTATAAAATTCTTAACCACGGTCTAATTCTTTATTCTTTTTCTTTTCCTTCTTCGGCACTACGAATTTCTCATTGTAATCGGCAACTGCCTGATTGATTACCTCCATTGCCGTGCTTTTGTCCTGAAATTCTTCTACAACAACCTCCTTGTTCTCCAATTTCTTGTAATCCTCAAAGAAACTACGCAATTCCAATAAAGTATGCGGTGGAAGTTCGGAAATGTCATTGTAATGATTCACACTCATGTCATTAGCCGCTACAGCGATGATTTTATCATCCATTTCACCTCCGTCAAGCATGCGCATTACACCAATAACCTTTGCTTTCACCAGGCACATCGGTACAATGGTTACCTGCGAGATAACTAAAATGTCCAGCGGATCACCATCATCACAATATGTTTTTGGAATAAACCCATAGTTTGCCGGATAATTGATCGAAGAGTAAAGTACGCGATCGAGCATGATCATACCCGAGTCTTTATCCAATTCATATTTTGCTCTGCTATTCTTCGGAATTTCTACAATCCCATTTACAAACTCCGGAGCTTCTTCTCCGAATGACACGTGGTGCCAGGGGTTAAATTTCATGCTTATTTTGTCAATTGTTTAAATACTTCTTCCAGTGATTTCTCTTCTCTGCGCAGAGTAACGATCAACAGGTCATTTTCCTGTGCAAATTTTGAGACAGATTTTCTAAGATCATCTTCCAGTAAAGACTCCAGCAACCATCCTTCTTTAAACTGCTCGATCTTGTTCACACCGTTGATTTTCTTCAACATCGCTTTGGATAAAGTTCCTTCCAACTCTACATAAACTGTCTGAACAGCAGAACTAAACTGTAAATGTGCCGCAGTATCATCTGCAACGATTTCACCTTTATTGATAATGATCACACGATCACATATTGCTTCAACTTCCTGCATGATGTGCGTTGACAACATCACCGTTTTCTCTTTACCTATCGATCGGATCAATTCGCGAATCTCCACCAACTGGTTTGGATCGAGACCTGAAGTCGGCTCATCCAGAATCAGAACTTCCGGGTCATGAATGATTGCCTGTGCCAGTCCCACACGCTGACGATATCCTTTTGAAAGGGCTCCGATCTTTTTATTTTGTTCCACTTCCAGCCCAACCTTTTTGATCATTTCAGCAACCTTGTCTTTGATATTTTTCACCTTGTAAATACTCCCGATGAACGTCAGGTACTCTTTTACATACATATCCAGGTACAACGGATTGTGTTCCGGTAAATATCCGATCACTTTTCGGGTTTCTAATGAATCAACCGTAACGGGCATTCCACACACCTTCACCTCTCCACTACTCGCCGAAATATATCCCGTTATCACTTTCATTGTAGTCGATTTTCCTGCACCATTCGGGCCAAGAAAACCTACAATCTCCCCCTTCTTGACGTTAAAAGAAACATCTTTTACCGCGGCCTGATCGCCAAAGTATTTAAACAGGTTTTTTACTTCGATAGACATAAAGTGATTTTGAGTCACGAATTTAATGAATATCTCACAAAACTCTTCCCTTAAACAGAGTTGTCGGAACAGTTTAACTTATATTTGGGTATGCAAAAAGCAAATGGTGTTGTTCTGAAATCTACCGGGAAGTGGTACAATGTGTTACTGGACTCCGGTGAGACTTGTAATTGTCGTATCAGAGGTCGTTTGCGTTTGGAAGGCCTGAAGACGACTAATCCGATTGCAGTAGGAGATCGTGTTGTTGTTGCAGGCGAGGTTGATGAAGAAGGCAACAGAGTGATTCTTGATTTTGAAAAACGGCGAAATGCAATTATCCGTAAATCCACGAATCTTTCTAAACAAAAACAAATCCTTGCTGCAAATGTTGATCTGGCCTATTTGATGGTTACGATTCATTCGCCAATGACACATCTGGCATTCATTGATCGTTTTTTAGTTTCCGCAGAATCATTTCGGATCCCAACCAAAATTTTGTTCAATAAAATTGATCAATACGACGAAGATGAAATGGAATATGTTGATGCTCTGATGTACATGTATGAGTCGATCGGATATCCCTGCCAAAAAATACAGGCTACCGACCCTTCTACAATAGATGCATTACGTGCAGAAATCAAAGACA
The DNA here is from genome assembly GCA_003247185.1 of Crocinitomicaceae bacterium. Taxonomy (GTDB): domain Bacteria; phylum Bacteroidota; class Bacteroidia; order Flavobacteriales_D; family Crocinitomicaceae; genus UBA4466. Next base: position 21,888 of record QKAV01000166.1, on the reverse strand, counting down.
AACAAGTTATGATTTCCGGGCACAGCGGCGTAGGAAAGTCAACATTGATCAATTCATTGGATCCGGGACTGGATTTGAAAACGGGTGAAATTTCAAGAGTGCACTTACAAGGACAGCATACGACTACTTTTGCTGAAATGCATGCTTTGCAAAGCGGTGGTTTTATTATTGATACCCCCGGAATACGTGCCTTTGGAATAGTTGAACTGGATAAACCGGTAATTTCCCATTATTTTCCGGAAATGCGTGCGTTGCTCAATGCATGCAGATTTAATAATTGCCTTCATTTGAAAGAACCGGGATGCGCAGTAAAAGCTGCGGTAGAATCGGGCGAAATATATGAAAGCCGTTATCAGACGTATGTACAGTTAATGGAAGAGGATGAAACGGAGGTTTATAGAAAAAGTGTGTTCGGATGAGAGCATTAATACAACGTGTTAGTGAGGCATCTGTTGTGATCGGCGGAAGAACAAAGGGAAAAATCGATACAGGTTTGCTGATCCTTTTGGGAATTGAAGAAGATGACGCAAAAGATGATATTGACTGGCTCGTAGCGAAAATTACCAACATGCGTATCTTCAGTGACACGGAAGGAAAAATGAACTTATCCGTGCAAGATGTGAATGGTGCAGCGCTGGTTGTAAGTCAGTTTACCCTGCATGCCTCAACGAAGAAAGGAAACCGTCCGAGTTTTATTCGTGCAGCCAGACCTGAGCAAGCTATTCCTTTATATGAAAGTTTTAAACGGGAACTAGCGCAAAACATCCCTGTAGAAAGCGGCGAATTTGGTGCCGATATGAAAGTTAGTTTGATCAATGATGGTCCTGTAACAATCTGGATCGATTCAAAAAACAGAGAGTAATGGAAATTAAAGGATACCAACAACAAGTAGACGAGTGGATTAAAACCGTTGGCGTTCGTTATTTTGACGAATTGACCAATACTGCTATGCTCATGGAAGAAGTTGGTGAAGTAGCCCGGATAATGGCTCGTCGTTATGGTGAACAAAGCGAAAAAGAAAGTGATAAGCACAAAGATCTGGGAGATGAACTTGCTGATGTCCTTTTTGTTTTGACCTGCATTGCCAATCAGACAGGGGTGGATTTAGAGGAAGCGATCCAACGGAACTTTGAGAAGAAGAACGACCGAGATAAAACAAGGCATCTCGACAATGAAAAATTGAAATAAAAAAAGGGCGAATGTAAATTCGCCCTTTTCTTTTATTGTATCAAGAATTATTTCTGAACAACAACTTGTGTTTGGTATTGTGCATCATTCGTTGCGATACGAACGATGTACATTCCATTTTCAACACCTTTAACATTGATCTCAATGCCATTCGAATTGTTATTGAATGTTTCTTCGATTACAATTCGTCCGTTCAAATCCATAACAACCATTGTTCCTTCAGTAAGATTCGATGGAACCTGAACTGTAAATTCACCGTTGTTTGGATTAGGATACACTGACAATTGCTCCAATTGATCTTCGTTCAATCCTGCACATGCATCAACTGTTACAACAATTTGATCTGTAACATTACAGTTCGCATCATCTACTGCAACAACTGTGTAAGTACCGGAAGTAGATACAGGATATACGTTCCAGTTGTTGTTCACACCGTTCCATGTGTAAGAATTGTAACCAAATCCTGCTTCAAGAACGAGTGGCGTATTGTACTCACAAACAGTTGTATCGTTTCCAAGATTGATAGAGTTGAATGTCATCTCAATTTCAGAAGGACACCCTATCGTTCCGTTTGGATTCTCTACAATTGTTGCCGAAGCATCTACATATCCTAAAGTTTCGGATGATCCACCAAATTGTCCTGAACTTTCATAATGGAAGTAAAGACGATTATTTACAGGATGGTATATAAAAGTAGCCATATCACTCACATCTGAGAAAGATGTAATATCTGTAGCTACATCCGTACTTAGGTTATGTGCAACAATTTGATAAGAGTTTCCTGATCTGTAATTCGCATAATAATCCGTACCATCAAAACTTAATGTACCCCAGTCAGCCCAGTTTTCTGACCAATACAAAGAAAGGTAGAGGTTCGCTACAGTTTCTACGGTTCCGGATGCAATATCGATCACAAAGAAATCTCCACTATCTCCATTATACAAACCTACTTTCCCGTATCCTGCAAAGATTCCATTGTTTTGCGTACTATAATTCCCCATCGTAATAGGTGAGCTTAATGCAATGATCTCGGTTGTTTGATTTAAGTCCTGATCAAGAGCAATCAATCCGTCTACAACAAAGCTAGTCGGCCAATCATAAGGCATTTCATCATTTCCTATGTTGTATAAAGACCACAGTTTTCGTTCTTTCATGTCTGAGAATAATCCGTCACGAACTGGCAATTGTACTCCAGGATTTAACAACTCAAGATCATATCTTCCTGTATAAGAATCCCCTATCACATAAACAGTTGAATCCGTAATAGCAATACCTCCTCTATCATCTGATGTGATCATGTCGTGATCAATTACATACGAGTTGTCTTGTGTTACCGTATCCAAAACGAACTTATCATTCGTGATGAAATTCGCATAATATATAATTTCAGGAGACTGTGTAACAGGACCGTAAGAATATCCTGCAACAGTATCGATTGGCGAATTGAAATCAATGTCCTGAGAATAAGCAAAAACAGTTGATACCGGTTCCATTACAGGGGAATTACCTCCCTCACAAACCAGGTAAGAAAGATTACCCGGAGTTTTAAGTACACGAATCACGAAGTTAGCAGTTGTCTCACATCCGATACCATCAGTACCCGTATAGGAAACCGTGTAATTTCCAGCTGAGAGCGCCATCGGATTGAAAACGTTTCCTGACATTCCCGGACCTGAAAATGACCCTCCTGATGGAGTTCCTGTCAAAGTCAAAGAACTGTGAGGACAAACCGCATTTGTATCAGCATCAATAGCAGCATACTCAACAGGTACACCAAATGTACAGTAATTATAGATCAATCTTACCTTAACGCGGCATTGGTCTCCCATGGTACCACAGAAGTAATCTACCATTGAAGATGTACCTACTCTCAGTGACCAGGTACCTGAAGATTGCCATGTATCCAAGTCAACAGCATTAAAGTTGACAATCATGGAATCGAGTGTACAATCCCCCATCGGGTTGTTTGAAGTAATTCCAAGGCTTGTCATACTGTTTAAATCATACGCTTCACAGTATTCACCATTGTCCCCAAAATCACCGTCCTGATAAATTACGAGTGAGGCTGTACCGTGTGCGCCCATCGGCATACCCGAAAAGTCAAACTCAAAATACTCACCGTAATTGTAAGTAGTATCCCAATCGGAACCGATCGAGGTCACTCCCCACTGCTCATAAGTCTGTGAGAAGGAAATGTAGCTCATTAGTAGAACCACAAGAGTTAAGTAATTGTTTTTCATAAGTAATTAGATTATTATGGAGCGAATGTAAATCAAAAACACGAACAAAATAATGTCCTAATCCATGCTTTTTAACATTCAGATTGTTAAGAGACACAGAACTCAGTTCCCATAGAATATTTACCCCTTATCAATTAATATTGATGCCATCTTTTGATCAATCGGAAAGGTAAGTATATCCATCAATTCGGGGCGAATTACTTCCCATTTAAACGTCTCTCCCTCCAACTCATTTTTTTGCTCGAAATTTCGCAGATCAATGGCCTGTATATCGATGGAATCCACTGAAAAATAAAATGAAATAATTTGATCTGCCTCTCTGAAAGCAGATTGCTGGAAAAAGTCATTTACATAGCGTAATTCTCCTATTTCAGCTTCCAGTCCAAGTTCTTCCATTAGCTCACGCTTCAACGCATCTTTCAATCCCTCTCCCCACTCAACTCCGCCACCAGGAAATTTGGAGAATGAAGTCCCAAAACGTCTTTCATGTGATAAAAGAACTTCTCCTTCATCATTCAATATTATTGCATAAACGCGAACATTGAAACGCATTATTTACCAAGAATTGTAGCAATATCAGGTCTGAAATACAATTCGGATTTCATTACTTTACCGTCTTCACGATAAATGGGATTTCCGTCCTTGTCCAACTTACTCATATTCGAGCGTTGAATCTCCTGAAAAACCTCCGCTATTTTATCCTGTAAGCCATGTTTCAGTATTGTTCCGCACAAAATGTACAACATATCACCAAGCGCATCAGCCACCTCTACCAAATCTCCATTTTGCGCTGCTTCCAGATACTCCTCGTTCTCTTCTCTCATTAGTTTATAGCGCAACAGTATTTCGTTTTCGGACAAATCCACAGTCGGCTTATAATTGTTTTCGATACCAAATGCATTGTGAAAGGTCTCTACAGCTGCAATCGTATCCTTCAAAGTCATATCACTCATTTCTACAAATTCTATTTCATCTCTATTTATCGACAAGGTGCGCCCGATGTGACACTCTCCCCCTCCTAAAAAGAGCTCCAAAATACCTATAATTTGTTATTAAAAAAACAGAATTTTAAACTGTTTTGAAGGAGTAATAAAGTCACTTCAGAGCAAAAAGAGTTCTATTTTATAACTGTTGCCACGACTCTGAATCCGGTGCTGGGTTCTGCAGTTTTGTATGGCCGCTTGCTTTCAATTCGAACATCATAACCGGGCGACCTCCAGTCTCCTCCGATTACTTCATCTCTGTCCCCTAACATTTCTGCTACATTACCGCTCATATTATACAATCCAAATTCGTTTGGCCAATACGACTTTGCCGGCGCCAATATATCATTATACACATTTTCAGACATTGCCAGGTTCGGAATCAATTTCACTTCAAATCCATTTTCCGTACGCGCAATATTGGTCGCATCCAGCCTTAAAAAATTACACAGTACCTGTCCTTGCGTATTTTGGAGATTAGGGCCTCCCCATGGATATCTGCGCATATGATGATCACCTCTTGCAGCGCGTATAAACTCCGCCTCCGTTGGCAATCGGAATTTAATCTTCATTTCGCCACCGGAAAGACTATCATACATTTCGGTCAGCCAGTTACAGTATAACTCGGCTCCTTTCTTCGTTATGTTTACAACAGGATAATCGCGATACGCAGGATGGCTATGATAATAGTCTTTCATCTTGTTATCCAATCCTGAAGGCATATTCCATAACGAAGTATCAATTGCAGCATTTTTCAGGTCCTCTATTCTACCTTGTCTTTTCAGTGCCGAAAGAAACTCCTGATAATTGAAGTTGGAAATTTCAGTTTTGCTCATGTAAAAGGATTGAACAGAAATTGTATCTCTCCCAACGAGCGCATTACCTGATGGTATGAATGCGCAAAATCCTTCCAGAACTTTTAACGCATGTTTATAGGTTTTGCTGTGCTTTTGTTTTTGAATTGATAATGTAACAAATAATAAAGTGATGAATGTGATTTTGGCTGTTATTCTCATAAAAGTAAGTTTGAACAAATAACTCCAAAAACGAGTCCGGTTACATCATGAAATGGTCAAATCTTCCAGATGACCCCAAAATTCAGGATAACTTTTCTCCACAGCGTTAGCTCCTTCTACCTCATTTGCCTCAGTACAACCAAGTGATATGATTGCCAGACACATTGCTATCCTGTGATCCCGATGGCTGTTTAATCTGACGCCTCCTTTTGGTTCGCCTCCGGTTATATACATCACGTTTTCCCTGTAAGAAATTTCGATTCCAAGTTTTGAAAATTCTTCTACCAAAGCACTGGCTCTGTTACTTTCTTTGTGAATTAATCGATCTGTTCCTTCTAAAATTGTAGTCCCCTCACATTGCGATGCAAATGCGACCAGCGCAGGAAACAGATCAGGACAATGCGTGCAATCAAATGAAAATGCCTTTCTGTTACTTCCATCCACACTTATTCCTCCCTCATCGATACTGATTACACAGTTTGCAGATTCCAAAGCATCCAAAATAGCCGTATCTGCCTGTTCGCTATCCAGAGATAATCCAAGTACATTTACTTTATGTCCTAATGCGGATGCTACCAGCCAGTATGAAGCAGAACTCCAATCTCCTTCCACTGCATATTTCGCAGCAGCATAATGTTGATTTCCGGGGATTCTGAAGTACTCATATCCTGTCTGTTCAATTTGGATTCCAAACTGTTTTAAGGTATTCAAAGTCATTTTTATGTAAGGAATACTTCTCAGATTATCTACATACAGTTCCGAATCGTCTTCCAAAAGGGGCAATGTCATTAATAATCCACTCAGAAATTGAGAAGAAATGCTTCCATCAAGTGTGTGTTTACCTCCTGTTAGCTTTCCTTTTAGCTGAATTGGCAGAAAACCATTGTTACTCGTTGCATTTACTCCAAGGTCCAGAAGTTGTTGCTCAAGAAATTGCTGCGATCTTTCCAGCAGACTTCCTCTTCCATCAATGGAGATATTAGATGAAAACAAGAGCGAAACAGGGGTCATTAATCTTAGTCCTAAGCCACTTTCCCCAACATTAAGTATTATTCTTTCATTTTTCTGTAAGGGTCCCCGGATTTCCAGATAATCCTTCTTTTCAATCACAGAAGCTCCAAGGTGTTGAATATTTCCAAGCATAGACCGCTCATCATCACTTTGTCCGACATTATAAATATGAGAGGAATCCTTACTAAGTGCTGCCGCCAGCAACGCTCTTTGAGTATCGCTTTTTGACGGTGGAATCAAAATGGTTCCAAACAGTTTTCGACTAGTGATCGGTCTTATCATTTTTATTTTCAGTGTTCATCACCTTCGTCTGGTGTCGAATTGACTCCTGATGGATGGCATCCAATAAATTTCGCACAAATTTTTGACTCAGACCATAGGATTCTGCCTGATCAAGACGTTCATTCAAAAGTTTAGACCAATGCCCCTGCTGAAGTATCGTAATATTGTTTTCGTCTTTGATCTTACCCATTTCCTGGCTTAGGCGCATCCGTTCGCTCAGCAACTCAAAAATACGGTCGTCCAATGTACGTACCTTATTTCGCACTTCCGCCATCATCTCCTTCACATCCGGATCCAAATTCTTTTTTCTTCTAATGAGAGCTGAAAGCAGCGCTCCAAACTTGTCCGGTTCAATCTGTTGTTCGCGATCACTCCAGGCAAGATCCGGAGTAGGATGAACCTCTATCATCAAGCCATTGAAGTCCAGATCCAACGCCTTTTGACTCACCTCAAGCAGCAGATTTCTATTTCCTGTAATATGACTTGGATCACAGATCATTGGAACATCCGGTAATTCTTCTTTCAAAGCAATCGGGATCTCCCAGTTCGGAACATTTCTATACTTTGGGTGCCGATAAATGGAAAACCCTCTGTGGATCGCCACCAGATCATTCAGACCTGCATTTTTGAAACGCTCAAAGGCTCCAATCCACAAACTCAGATCCGGATTTACCGGATTTTTTATCATTACCGGAATATCTACTCCTTTCAACGAATCTGCAATTTCCTGCACTGCAAACGGATTAACTGTAGTTCTTGCTCCAATCCAAAGAACATCTACACCAGCCTTTAAGGCCTCTTCCACATGTTTTGTATTCGCAACTTCAGTCGTAGTTCTTAATCCGGTTTGACGTCCTGCTTCTACCAACCAAGGTAAAGCCTCGCTACCAAGTCCCTCAAAGCTATCCGGTCTTGTTCGCGGTTTCCAAATACCCGCTCTAAGCATCTGAACATCATCATATCCGGCAATACGATTGCACGTCGAAATTACCTGCTCTTCTGTTTCAGCACTGCATGGCCCGGCAATAACAAAAGGCCTGTTAAAATTTAATATATCGTCCTTTAACATATCAGCTTACCTTTTTCTTTACACCGGCAACAAAATCCTTCAAGTAGAAGGGTTCCCAATAAGCGGTATCTACAAAATCAGATTGTTTAAATGCTTCAAAGGCAAGATCAACCTGACCCCGCGCAGAAGAAACGATCTTGTCCTCAAACAAAATATCCCGGCCTTCCCAGATAGATTGAAGCTTCTCCATACCATCACCCAAAATCACAAATGGCTCATATTCTTCATAGGATTTCTCATCAATAATGTCTGCAGAGATTGGTTTGAGTGGTTTCATATTCTGATCAAAGATCTGATTGTAAACCTCCATTCTTCTTGCATCAATTACGGGAGCGATATTATATCCGGGAAACTTATCTTTCGCCAAACTTGCCAGTGCCGTCAGAGAATCGATTGCGATCAGGGGAATATTCAAGGCAAAACACAAACCTTTCGCCGTTGCTGCTCCAATCCGCAGCCCTGTGTATGAACCCGGGCCAGATGAAATAGATACAGCATTCAAGTCACTGAATTGCAATTCAGAATGACGAACTACTTCATCTATATAGTTGGTTAATTCTTCTCCATGAGAGAAATCGAGTCCTTCATTTTCTTTATACCCCAGTAGTTCCCCGTCTCTGGAGATCGCCACAGAACATACTTTTGTTGCCGTCTCAATGTGAAGGATAATTGCCATAGTACAAATGTACTGCAATCAGCAGAATGTCCTTACTTATCCGTCAATTTAAAACCGATACCATGCACATTAATAATCTGGATTTTCGGGTCTTCCTTAAAGTACTTTCTCAATTTTGTGATAAAAACATCCAGACTCCGCCCCACGAAATAATCGTCCTGACCCCATACCGCATTCAGAATCAATTCTCTTGTTACCACTTCATTGAGATTTTTACTCAATAATTTGAGAACCATCGCTTCCTTCTTGGTAAGCACCTTCTCAAATTTCGAATGTTTCAAGAGGTAGTTAATTGTATCGAACGAATATTTACCAATCTTAACAACGTCATTGTTTTCTTCTTCGGAAGTGATATTCACTCTTCGTAACAAGGCCGCAACTCTTAACTGCAGCTCTTCCGAATTAAAAGGTTTTGTCAGATAGTCATCTCCTCCGGATCTGAATCCTTCTACCTTATCTTCATCGTTTCCTTTGGCTGTAAGGAATAAAATTGGTATTTGATGATCCAGTTGACGAATGTCCTTTGCTAAAGTAAACCCGTCCTTTTTTGGCATCATGACATCAAAAATACAGAGATGAAACTTATCCTGATTAAACCGTTGAAAGGCTTCCGCTCCATCCGTGCACAAAGTAACGTGATAACCATCCGAGCGAAGTTGATCAGATATCACAAACCCCAAACTCGTATCGTCTTCAACCAGTAAGATCTTTACTTCCATGTGTCTTTCAATTGGGACACAAGATAATAAGTTTTCAGGACTTATTCTCCAATGATGTTTTTGCCAAGAAGTGCCTCAGAGACGCTAATGATGTGATCACCGACTTTTTCACATGAATAGATCAGGTCCGTATAAATAATCCCGCTCTTCACATTGAATTCCTGCTGTTCAATACTCGACAAATGTTCAGCTCTGAAACGGTCTCTCAATCTATTCAGTTCATGTTCTTTATTCATTGCTGCAGTGATATCTATCTCTTTTACTTCTTTTCGGAGATTTTTCACCATTTCCTCAAATGCGGAATCCACTGCACTCAACATCATTTTCACATTGTCTCGTTGTTCAGGAGTAAACCAGATTTTCTCCTCTTCTCTACGCTTTATAGTGAGTGACATGTGATAGAAAATATCCCCGATACGTTCCAGCTCACTCGTAATTGCAAGCATACCTCTAACTTTTAACGTTGATTCGTGAGAGAGGTCATGCTCTGCGCAGTCACTTAAATAACTCGAAATTTCCAATTCAACTCTATCGGTAATTTCTTCGTATTTACTAATCCGTTCGTAGAGACGTTTCTTTTCTTTCTTATCCTGCTCAAACAACAAACTCTGAACGAATTTGGACATTTTCGAAGTAATCTTACCGAATTTTGCCAGTTCCTTTTGTGCTTCAAGCAGGAATAATTCCGGCGTAACCAATATTCCAGCAGAAATGTAATCCAGGTGAAAATCTTCATCCGAAGACGACTTCGTTGGAACCATCTTGATCACCAACTTGGCCATTAATGGCGTAAACCAAACAAGGATTAACACGTTTAAGATGTTAAAGATGGTATGGAACAAAGCCAGGGCAATTGGTCGGCTCTCCTGTGATACCATAGGACTAGCCATTTCGAGAGATACCAAATAATCAATCAACTGCAGGAAAAACGGAAATACGAGTACCATCCAGAAAACTCCGAATACATTGAAAAGGAAGTGAGCTCTTGCAGCACGTTTTGCATGAACATTCCCCACTATTGCAGCCAGATTCGCTGTAATTGTTGTACCTATATTTTCCCCCAAGACCATTCCTGCCGCCATTTCAAAAGGAATCACTCCTCTTTCACACAGAAGAATTGTCACTGCCATTGCAGCGGAAGATGACTGAACGATAATCGTAACCAAAGTACCAATCAGCACGAAGATCATCACAGAAAAAATACCATGCCCCGTAAGAGACTGTAAAAACGCCAATGAATCAACACTTCCCTTAACATCAGGCACGCCGGATTTCAGTAATTCCAGTCCAAGAAACAAAATTGCAAATCCGGCAAGCATTTCACCCCATGATCTTGAGGTACTTTTATTGGAGAAAAGTAAAATTATGGCAACCAGAAAAAGTGGTAATGCATAATCCGACATTGAAACGGAGAATCCAAGAAAAGCAACAATCCAGGCAGTTACTGTGGTACCAATATTGGCTCCCATAATCACTCCCAAACTCTGTTTCAGTGAAAGCAACCCCGCATTTACGAAACTCACGATCATCACAGTTGTTGCAGACGAAGATTGAATGATTGCCGTTGTAATGAATCCGGTAAAGATCCCCTTAAGTCTGTTTTTTGTTATCGCTCCCAGGATCTCACGCAATTTCTGACCAGCAGCTTTTTGGATCCCCTCGCTCATAACCTTCATACCATATATGAACAAAGCAAGTGACCCCAGCAACATTAAAATCCGCATGATTAACCCCTTTCCAAAAGACCAGCCTCGCTCCGTATTGAACGATTTTGATTTCGACCAGGTGATTACTTCATCTTTATAGTTCTTCCCTTTAAAATCAGCAGGAACAACACCTATAGCGAAACTATATTTTTCATTAACCTCCAGACCTTTAATCGTGAACGATGTCTTATTTCCGTCTATCAGATCCGTATATTTCCAGTTTGGAGATATCGCCAATTTTGTAAGATTAGCAGGCAGGTACCTGATGACCAGTCTCTCGTCGGTTGGAATATCCGAATAATCAATGTTCCAGGTAATTGTAGCTTCATCTACATCGACCGAAGAGTGAATATTTTCAACAGTTGTTGCATTAAGATTCCAACTAACCAGAAAAAGGAGAGAAAAGAGAGCAATTATTCTTGCCATTCGTAAGCTTTTCAGCAAAAGTAATGGAAGGAATCAAAGTTTATCAGGTTGAACTCCTGAATTTACACAAACTTAATATTGTCAAATAACAAGAGCCGGAAACGGGCGTCTCCGGCTCTTGTACACTAATCAACCTAACCTACTACTACGGCACAAATGTATAGCTTGACAGCTGAAAATCCAAGGCAGATGAGATTTTAATTTAGGCATGCATATAATTAGACTCCAATAATTACAGGAATATTGTCTCCCCTATTTAGCCCATATAAACTGTACTAAACACGTTTAGCATCCAAAGCATGCAATCATTTCGTCTATTTTAAAAAATTAAGAATCCTATATTAGTTGAATATCTATACATTTGTTTGTTAGATATAGGTTAAATTCATGTTATGCATACAATTCTCTTAATCGACGACGAAGATGATATTCGAGATCTTCTAGAATACAACCTCGTAAAGGAAGGATACAATGTTCTATCCGCCAATAACGGTGCTAAGGGCATTGAATTAGCAAAGAAGCATTTGCCGGATATCATTTTATTAGATGTTATGATGCCGGAAATGGATGGTGTTGAAGTCTGTGAACAACTCAGAGCTGATGAAAGCACAAAGAATTTGTTCATCTGCTTTTTATCTGCCCGAAATGAAGACTACAGTCAAATTGCAGGTCTGGAAGCCGGGGCAGATGACTACATAGCCAAACCTATTAAACCACGTGTATTGATCTCCAAATTAAAAGCAATGTTGAGACGTGGTGCAATGTCGAACGATCAGTTTGAAATACCTGAAGACGTAGAATCCGGGTTAATCATAGACCGGGATCGTTATGTCGTGATCAAAGACGGGGAGCAGATTCATTTCCCCAGAAAAGAATTTGAATTATTGGCACTTTTATCTTCAAAGCCGGAAAAAGTTTTCGATCGGGAAGTGATTCTTGAGAAAGTTTGGGGAGATGGTGTTGTTGTAGGTGATCGTACGATCGATGTTCACATTAGAAAACTAAGAGAGAAGATCGGCGATGATTACATCAAGACAGTGAAGGGAGTCGGATATAAATTCAAACAGCCCAAAAGCAAGAAGAAAAAATCCAAATAATGAAAAAGCCCGAAATTTATATTTCGGGCTTTTCGTTCCAAACATTAAATTATTATCGAATAGTATAGGTTATTTGACCGGATATCGTAATTCCTGGGTTCAGGTACGAGAATATTTGAGGATCGGCATTATATGCCTCATAAAACTGTCTGCGGGCAAAATTCAACAGGTTCTGACCTCTAACTCCAATCTCCCATCGTGGTGCACTTTCACCCTCATGAATCTTACCTACTGTTTTTGTTGCTTTAAAGTTCAAACTGTGGAATGGTTGATCATAAACATCCGGTAAAGAACCAACACCTATCACAGCTAAACGTTTCCCTTGTACGTTGTATGTAAGATTGAACATTACACCCAGAGAATCATTTCTAAAGGTTACATAAGCATTAACGATCCATGGTGCCTGTCCGTACATTGGTCTGTAATTTCCGATAACTTCACCGTCACGGGCATTCGCCTGACGAACTTCCTTTTCTGTGTATACCGTATCCCCGACTTTTGTCTGAATCTGACGCATATCGATCTGTGAAATGATGTAGGCAAAATTGGAACCGAACAATAAACCAACATGTTCTTTTTGTTTAAACCCTACAGCCTTTCTGATCTCAAACTCCGCTCCATACACGTTTGCTGTTCCGGCATTTACCGGTTTAAACTCATTTGGTGCTGCAACGTTTGCCACTACTTCTATCGGGTTAATAAAACGCTTATAGAATGCACTTGCTGAAATAATTTCCGTTCTACCGAAGAAATGCTCCCATCTAACATCGGCATTGTGAATTAATGTCTGTTTCAAATTGATATTTCCAAGGTATCGTCGTCCCTGAATCGGATCATATATCTGAGAAATGGAGATTTCACGGAATGAAGGTCTGGCCAATGTCTGTGTATAAGCCCATCTGAAATTCGTACTTCTTTCGGCATGCAGTGAATCCGCCTCCTTTCTGATCTTATAAATAAAGTTTGCAGAAGGTAAAATATTGAGCTTATTCAACACAACTTCATTTTCATAGCGCAATGCTTTCGGATTATAATCCGCATCGTTTGCCTGTCCGGTATACCGGTTGATGTTGTGTTCCGCTCTAACCCCATAAGTTATCACAAATTTTTCTGTTATAGGCAGTTCATTCATTACATAAAAAGCTGAAGTTAACTGGTTAGCCTGATAGATATTCGCTTTTTCCAATTGTCCAACCGCATACACACCCGAGTCTTTTGCAATTGTCCAGATATTCACAGGATCAAAGAAGAAATCCGGATTATCAGGTACTACATGAGACATATTATCCAATCTGAACACGTACTCACTTACGTCAAAAGATCTGTTCTTGTAAGTTGCCTTACCTCCAAAAGATATGTTACTTTCCAATGAATCCCATTGGTGGAATTTATAGTTGAAATCAAACTTTCCACTCGCATTGTATTCTTTAAGGTCACGGAATATTCTTCTGACTTCAGCTCCTACCGACTCTTCCCATAAATATACCGGTTGACCATTCGCGTCAGTATAATCAGCTACTTCAAGCGCTGTTGATCTGATGTCCGGATCCGAAATACGGGAAGCCGTAGGTGATAATGTCCAGTTCAATTTCCAGTTACTCTCTTTATCAAGGAAATGCAATCCTGACAGATTCAGGTTTGTAACTGAACGCTGTGTATACTGAAGTGCATGCTTTTTAAGAACTGCCTGATTGGAATTAAAGTTACGCTCATCCAAAATAGCAGATGAAGAAGTTCCATTCTGTGTTCGGAAGGCAACCAGGGAAATTTTATTTCTATTGAATTTTATGGATTGTCCCAACAATGCAGTCCACATTACATCCTGTACTCCTAACTCACCTCGTGAAGTACGGTCTCTGAAAAGTTGAGTTTCCGAAAGATCCGTATCTCTCTGAAATTCGTTGTATTCAACATCCTTATAGAATGTATTATTCGTTCTGTAGTTAATTACCGCATTATATCCGTAGGTAATATTTTGAGTACTATCCTTCTTACGTGGAATGTTAATCTGATTTCCTTCCGCAAAAGCATAGTTTTGATTCAAAAATGCTGTTTTACGCATATTAGACATGATGTCAGAAAATGCTCCAGTAAAAGTTGTTGTCGCAGTATTACCCTCTGCAGGGTGAGGAATTGTAGCTGTCGGACTAATCGGAAGAGCTCTTGTCCCGTCATCAAATCCTAAAAAGTCAAGTTTACCTCCTTGATAAGTAAGGAAATCACTATTAAAACTTGCCCTATTATTATAACCCAGACCCGCTTTAACATATAATGTATGACGACCTGGAAAATCTTTTGTCTGAATGTTCACCAAACCTCCTGTAAAATCTGCAGACAGGTTAGGCGTAAATGTTTTATAAACTGTAATGTTATCGATCATCACAGCAGGGAAAATGTCCATTTGAACGGAATTTCTATCCGGATCCAGTCCAGGGATATCCATTCCATTAAGTATTGTTTTTGTATATCGGTCTCCAAGCCCACGGATGTAAACATTTTTTCCTTGTTCAACCGAAGCTGCCGGAACCATTTGTACCGCATCCGCAGCATTTGTTACACCTGAATTTTTAATTGTTTCCTTCGGAAGTTCATCAGAAGCAGCACTTTCCTCCATTCTTCTTTTATCCGATCCTTCCAATGTTGTTGGTGATCCAACGCTTTTTTTCGCAACCACCTTAACCGAAGTTAAATCTTGTACCGCTTTGCTCTTACCAATCTGGATAGAGACATTGGTTACGTTACCTGCGGTCACTTCAATCAACTGTTCCGCATCAATATACCCCTCAGTCGGATTAGAAATCGTAAGGGTATAAGTCCCTGGTGCCAGTCTCAAAGTGAAAGCTCCTTCAAAATCTGTTCGTGCCTTTCCTACACCGTCAACTTTGACAGTAGCGTTATAAACCGGTTCGGCAGTTACATCATCTTTTACTTCTCCCCGCACAATTTCTTGTCCGAATGATAAAATAGAAATGATTAGAAAGATGAATGAAAGAATAAGATTTTTTGGTTGCATAAACTATTATTTACTAAAAAGGTCTGTCAGGATTCCCCTGACAGACACTTCTCAAAATCAATTAATTATCTTTTTTTTGATAAAGATTAAAGATGACCGTTAACTGACATCCAAGTCCAAGAGTAGCTTGAAGTGTTACTTCCAGTTGCAGTAGTTGATATTGCTACACCTTCAGCAGAAGTTTGGTCTACTGTAGGAACAGTACACGCGTTAACACCTGCATTATCAGTTGAAGCTGTATAAACAGATACTGTACTGAACTGAGAGTTATTGAACACCAAAGTTGGAGATCCTGCAGTCAAGTGAGTAAATGCATCTGTCTTTGGATCAACACAGTCATTTTGGTAAGAAGCTCTTACTTTAGGAGTTGTAAGAACGATATTGTTGAATGTTCCTTGTGCTTTATCTTTCAAATCAGCAGTTGAGTTACAAGTACCGTTAGTCAAAGTAAACAAACCGTTAACGTTAGTTGTACCTTCTGGTCCGTCGATTTCAAGAGACTCATCAGACATTGTACCATTCACAACCCAGAAATCAGAAATTGAACCTGCGAAGTTTTGGTCGATATCCAAACCATCATCACCTTGGTAACCAATAAGAATGTTAGAGATAGCAACTGTACCACCAAAGAATTCGATTCCATCATCAAGGTTAGCGATGATTTCGATGTTGTTGATTGTTGTTCCTGAACCAACTCCACCAAGAGTCAAACCGTTGATTTCGTTACCAGCACCGATAACAGCACCACCGTGACGGATAGATACGTAAGACAATGTTCCTGAGTTATCGTTAGCGATAGAACCACCGTAAGCACCGAATGAATCATCAACCGGAATACCTTCGATTTGTGCTAAAACATCACCATCAGCTGCAGAGATAGGAGCACGACCACAAATGATCACACCACCCCAAAGTCCTGCATCATTCTCATCCAGGTTTGTTCCTGTCAATTGTCCAGGTTGGATGTTATCTAAGATAGAAGTGAAGATAATTGGTGCTGAAGCAGTACCAACTGCATTAACTTTACCTCCTTGAGCAACAACTAAAGCAGAAGCTAAAGTTCCTGTTCCTTGTTCACCTTTAATAATTGTTCCTGCTTCGATAGTTAAAGTAACACCATCTTCAACAACAACTTTACCTACGATTTTGTAAATATTGTTTGCTGTCCAAGTTTCGTTAGCAGTAATTGATCCAGCTTTAGTGATTGTTTGAGTAGTAGTTGTTGGCTCTTCGTCATAAGTACATGAACCATCATCTTTCTTTGCACTATCGCTGTAATTGTTAGCTGTTGGATCAGTACATCCTTTTTTCTTACAAGATACTGTTCCTAAAGCAAGGCTTGATGCAAGTAACATCACTCCGATTTTCATACTGTTTGCTTTCATTTTTATTAGTTTTTTTGTTTTCGACGATGCAAAGGTGAAACGATTTAACCGAAAGGAGGTTTTACAAAAACTTATGATTGCATCAACTTTAGTTTATGTAATTGTTAACATGTTACTAAAACGTTTTTACATATTGGATGATTGGATATTCCTGTCTCTGATATTCACTAACATTTAATTAAACTCAGTTCCTCATTCTTTAACATAACTGTAAATACAGCCTAACAGCGATGGTTGCCCTGACCACTAATTTTGCGTATACCAAATCAAAACAACATGGTCAAAGCTGCACAGGAGCAAACAATATTAATCGTAGATGACGAGCAGGACATTTTAGATTTTCTTTCTTACAACCTAAAAAAGGAGGGATACCGGGTTTTTACTGCAAAGAATGGAAATGAAGGAATCCAGGCTGCAAAAGACATCAATCCTTCATTAATTATTTTGGACGTCATGATGCCGGAAATGGATGGGATTGAAGCCTGTCAGATTATTCGTCGGGAACTTTCATTGAATCAACCTATCATTGCATTTTTGACTTCCCGAGCTGAAGATTATTCTCAAATAGCAGGGTTTGAAGCAGGTGCTGACGATTATATTACCAAGCCTATCCGACCAAGATTATTACTTAGTAAAGTAGAATCTCTGTTGCGCAGAACCAATAAATCAATTGCTCCGGAAACAGATAATGACATCCTGATCGATAGAGAAAAATATTTGGTTCATGTTAAAGGTGAAAGTAAAGTCCTTCCTAAAAAAGAATTCGAACTATTGGAATTACTAGCTAGCAGACCAGGTAAAGTATTCAAGCGCGAGCAAATTTTATCTATTGTCTGGGGTAATGATACAATTGTTGGAGAGCGAACTATTGACGTTCATATCAGAAAGTTGAGAGAAAAAATAGGGAATGACTATATTCGCACTATAAAAGGAGTCGGATATACATTCAACGAAGATTGAAAAGCACAAAACCAATTTATATCATTCTACTTGGCGCACTTACCACTTCATTGGGGAGTGTGCTTTTTTTTATTCTATTCTTACCATTCCATTTAAACTGGTTTGTAGAGAGTTTACTTCTTCTTCTAAGTATCTCCATATTCTCTTTTTTCATTTACTATTTACTCCTCAAGAAATACATCACAGATCGCTTAAGTATATTATATCGCTCCATCCGTAAAGGAAAGTTCTCCGGGCAGGCTCCTACCCAGATGAAGTTAACGGAAGACATCATTGAAAAGGTGGAACGTGAAGCCCAAAAGTGGTCGATGGATCAAAGTGAGGAAATTTCCAAATTAAAGGAACAGGAAGAATTCCGCCGAGAATTCATAGGGAATCTTGCTCACGAATTAAAAACGCCTGTATTTTCAATTCAGGGATACATTCTTACTTTATTGGAAGGCGGATTGGAAGATGATACCGTAAACAGATCATTTTTGGAACGTGCATCAAAGGCAACGGAAAGGATGACTGCAATCTTAGAGGATCTTGACCAGCTCACGCGCATGGAAGTAAACGATATCAGAATCGACATTGAAAACTTTGATATTGTTGACCTTGTGAATGACATTTTCGAAGAACTCGAAATGAAAGCGAAAAAGAAAAAGATCAAATTGAAATTTGCGAAGGATTATGATGTTATAAAGGTTAAAGCTGACAGGGCAAAAATTGGTCAGGTCCTAACAAACATCATTGGTAATTCCATCTACTACGGCAATGAAAAAGGCCAAACTGTAGTCCGCTTCTATAATATGGATGACATCATCACTGTGGAAGTTTCGGACAATGGGCCGGGAATAGAAGAACAGCACCTTTCCAGATTGTTTGAGCGTTTTTATCGTGTGGAAAAAAGTCGTAACCGCAATGAAGGGGGGTCAGGGCTCGGACTTGCTATTGCAAAAAAGATAATAGAAGCGCATGGACAGACGATTAATGTACGATCAACTGTAGGCGTCGGATCTACATTTACCTTTAGTCTGGATAAAGGTAAATCTGCGAAACGATAATTGCATCACTTCAAACTATCTTTCTCCCATAGATATAACATAAAGACTTCATCATTCTCGCGCTCGTATTCTTTTCTGAACCTGGTGTTAATTTTTCGAATAAAATCTGAGTGACTTGAAAATAAAAGTTTCATTTTCTTATCTGCAATCAACTTTTTACATTCAGGAGAGTAAAGATCCATTTTTCGAATCATAAAAAAATTGACGGCATCATCCCTGTAAAGAGAATCTTCAATTATAAAATTGTCAATCCGAAGATTTTCCATGTCGTTTTCCCGGTAATAAGCTGTAAACTCCCCCCACATACTGTAGGGGTTTCCATACAATGGCGCAAATGCCCGGATAGGCTTATTTCCATAATGTCTTCGTACATATTGTGTAAAATTCATTTTCCCTGAGCCTGCCGGAGTTACAGAAATTAAACTACTACCAAATAGATTTATAGGAACTAAAAGCAAAAATATTCCCCCCTTAAGAATGCTACGAACTTTCTCTTTGCTTAGATTTAAAAGAAAATCTATCCCTAATGACATAATGTAAGGCACCATGAACACAATTGGAAAGAGAAATCGCTCTTCTTTATGACCTACAAGGGAATGAAAAAAAACAAAACTAATTGTAGCCCAAATTATTGGGTCTTTCGGTCGTGACAAGATTCCAAAAACGGACAAAAACAGTATTGAACCTCCAACTATTACCCCCGGATAATATAATATACTCTTTAAAAAAAAGTACCATGGTTCTACTGCAAAATTTGCATGAGATCCACTATTCTTAAAAGCTACAAAATATCTATATGGAGTAATAATCCATTCATCTCCATAAAACCACGAATCCGAGATAATTCCTGCTAATACTACAGTCGAAAGACCTATAAATACAAAAATTGCAGATTTAATAAACTCCCCACTTTTAAATACTAACCACAATAGGAAAGGGGCAATATAGAAAGCCGTTTGAAATCTCATAATGAAACTTAATCCAAATAGAATTCCCACCCTCCAATAAAACGCTTTGGTATTCCCGTCTTTTAATGCTAATCCTGTCCCCAGTAACAAAAATAATGCTGACCATGTTTCGGAACTATATCGAACGGCAATAAAAGGAATAAACCATAAAAAACAGGATAGAAACAGGTATATTCTCTTTGAATAATTTTCGACTAAAACTGATTCGGTTCTCTTTCTAAAAACAGCTATTGCATAAAAAAGCAGAAGACCACCAATAATACGAACTATTGTCATGATCGTATACGGGTCACTAATCTTCAACAGGTAACATAATTTGAGTATGATCATTAAGATAACAGGCTGAACTGTTGGTCGGATTTTATCTATATATTCCCACGGCAAAGCCCATTCCGGACCTTTACCAATTCCATAGTAAGCGAATTCTACCACCTGATAATGCTCATCCATATGGAAGTAACCCGAACTATTAATCGCGGTAATGATAAACAATATAAAACCACTTATCAGAAGAATTCGTTCTATTAGGGAATCATTCCCTAGAGATCCTTTAAAATTCAATTTTTCAGTTTTAAGCAATTAGCAAATAATGTATAACATGAATCCCTATAGATAGCAAAACACATTATGTTATGGTAACGTCTATAATTGTAAAATAGTTGATTTCTGCTCAAAAAATCTGCTTGGACTAAATCCTGTTTAAGTGAATTTTAAATTGTGAATAAGTATTCTTGTGAAGCTTGTCTCTCAATAGACGGTTGTTTATTTTTACATGTAACTGTGTTAAACTAAGAAATGAAAAATCTGCTACCTATTTTCCTGTTTTTAACTTCTCTGGGATACGCTCAGGATTGGAGTACCGACACCTATCAATATGGTGAACTATATGAAGGCTTCATTGTTTTACAAGATGGAGAAAAGATTCATGGTCATATCAAATATCAGAATCGTGTTAAAATGCAGGATGAGATCGTTTTTTACCGTGATAAAGATGTTGCAGGTACGAAAAAACGTTATTACCCAAAAGACTTAGTTGAATATCAGGTCGGCGATAAATATTATCATTGTCTTAGTAATTATGGCAGCAAGGTTGGTTTTTCACCAAAGGCAGTATTAGTTAGAAATGATGGTTGTCTGATGACATACGTTTATTACGAGCGATCTTCCGAATACAATAAACTCGTGCAGGGAAACGAAGAAGAAAGTGACGAATTTGGTGACAGAAAATACCCCGAGACATTATTGATAAGAGAACGAGGATCAGAAGAAATTTATAAAGTTGAAGAGATGCAGGAAGAATTTGACAAACTGATGTCTAAACTTGTCAGAAGCAATAAGGAGCTGTCTAATCGTATTAAACAAAAAGTATCTGGTTACACTTATGATCGATTTGATCATATTGTGGAAGAGTTTAATAATGAGTGCAGCAAATAATAATATGTATATTGTTGGTGCACTGCAACAGTGTCAATTATCTGTTGCGTTGTGACTATATAAAATAATATGATCAGGCAATTATCAATTGCTCATCGGCCAATATGAGTTCCTGATTGAGTTTTGCAATTAAGTAACCTCTACTCTCCTGGCACCACCTTTTCGTCTCAGAGTGAGTACATGATGATCACATTCTTCTATTTATCGGACAACTAACATCAGGTATCCATTCAAGCTTCATTTAAAGATCTGTTCTCCTGCCCTCTACTTCCCGGTACTTCAGATTAAAGAAAAGTTCCTTGTCGAATAACGTAGTTACACGAACAATGATAAGAGATGCCGGTCCGCTACTCTCCCTGTAGTATTAAAGTGATACCCGTTTTGTGATAGAGAGATAAAGGTTATTCCCGTAAAACCAAAAAACCCTTGATAATAAATGCTTGTGATTTTCTTGAGGCAAAACCAGCTCAGCTTGACTTGTGCGCATAAAAAAACCCTAACGATCCAAAGGATGTCAGGGTTTCTTAAAAGTGGCGTCGACTTACTCTCCCACCCTCAAAAGGGCAGTACCATCAGCGCAAGCAGGCTTAACTTCTCTGTTCGGAATGGGAAGAGGTGGACCTTGCCGCAATAAACACCTAAAGCTGTAAGACAATAGATAGAAGACTA
>QKAV01000159.1 GCA_003247185.1 Crocinitomicaceae bacterium | reverse complement strand
TTTGACAAAAGGAGTCATTAATAGCGCCATTAGAGTAACGATAGAAAGTCCAATCGGAAGTCCCAGCCACCAAATAACGGTAGGGATTTTGTTTTCCGCCATTTCATAAATCAGGATCGTATCGTTATTGTCCTGCGCTGTTTTCAAAACTTTTGCAGCAACATGGGGAGGCAGATGATGGAAGGAATTAATTAGAGTTTTAATTCCTTCGTGTTTATGGTTCGCATCTGAAGCATCTACTGGTGTAAGGTTATACACAATACTATCAGTTGGGTTATCATTGTATGGTCGAGCATATTTCGGATCAGGGAAGAGATCGGATAATTCCAATTGAACTTCCGGATGTTTTTCCTTTAGCAGTCGGAGCGTTTCGGGCATGGCACCTCCGGACCCTGAACCATAATCAAATAGTTTCTTTTGATCCGTTTTACAGATTAACCGATCCAGTTCAATAGCCAGAACACCATGAAGTCCGGTTACTTTGTCTAAAACTGCCAGTACTTTTGTAAGTGCTACTCTGAACGACGGACTAAACCATTTCTGATCTTCAAATTCGAATAATTGAATTCTTTTCATACCTCAAAATTTAAACAGGCATCAGGAAGATTCCTTTATCTTTGTATCAAATTTACGTATGATACAGAGAATACAAAGTATTTATTTGGGAATAGTGATCGTGCTATTGTCAATTGTAACTGTTGGTGTGGAACTATTTAGTTTTGTGGGCGAAAAGTCGAGATTCACCTTCAGCTCCTATGGTATAACTGAGTACTCTCTGGAAACAGGAAAGGTAGTTGGGAATCAGTTTTTTCCCATGTTTATCGGGACTATTGCTCTCGTACTGCTTACTTTCCTGTGTCTGATGTCATATAAAAACCTGAATCGTCAGTTTAAGTTGGGGCGGATGGTTTTTTACCTTTATTTCCTGGCTGTTGCCGCAGTAATTTTGATGGCGAATTTCGGCGGGCGTATGATTGATGTTGAAACGCACAGCAGAGAAATGGGACTCGGTTTCATTCTTTTTATTTGTGGTTTCCCATTCACCTTTTTGGCAAATACGGGGATTAAAAGAGACAAAAAACTACTCGATTCACTGGATCGTTTGCGTTAATTATGAATTTCCTTTCAGTAGAAGAAATCACCAAGTCATTTGGTGAAAGAGTAATTTTTGAAAACCTGAGCTTTGGTATTGATCAGGGACAAAAGGTAGCCATCGTTGCAAAAAACGGAAGTGGAAAAACAACGCTTTTACGCTGTTTGTTGAATATGGAGCCTGTCGATGATGGTCGCATTGTTTTCAGAAAAGACATTCGGATTGCTTTTATGGAGCAAGTAGATGATCTGGATCCCGGGCATACTATTCTTGATGAAGTTTTTTCGCATGATCTGCCGGAATTGATGGCGGTGAAAAAGTACAATGCTGCCTTACGTTCAGGAGAAGAGAGCAGAATAAAGGAAACGTTTCAGGCTGTTTCAGAGCTCAATTCATGGGATTTGGAGGCAAAGGTGAATCAGATTCTCTCCGTCCTGAAACTGGATGATTCTCTTCGGAAAATCAGTACACTTTCGGGTGGACAGAAAAAACGTGTGGCATTAGCTAAGGTATTGATTGCCGAACCTGATTTCCTGATACTCGATGAGCCAACGAATCATCTGGACCTGGATATGATTGAATGGTTGGAGGAATACCTGTCCAAATCCAGATCAACGATATTAATGGTAACTCACGATCGTTATTTTCTGGAAGTAGTGTGTGATACCATCCTGGAACTGGAGAATAATACGATTTACAAATACAAAGGGAATTTCTCCTATTACCTGGAGAAAAAGGCAGAGAGAGAAGATCAGCAAGTTGCAACAATCGAAAAGGCGAGAAATCAATTCCGTAAGGAACTGGAGTGGATGCGTCGCCAACCGAAAGCAAGGGGAACGAAGCAAAAGGCTAGAATAGATGCTTTTCACGAGACGAAAAAGGTTGCGAAACAGCGCATAGAAGAGGATGAACTGGACATTCCGGTAAAAATGGAACGCCTCGGCACGAAAATTCTGGAGTTGCATCATATCAAAAAGACTTTTGGTGAATTGAAGATTCTGGATGATTTTTCTTACGTTTTCAAACGCAATGAACGTTTGGGAATTGTAGGGGATAATGGAACCGGGAAATCTACTTTTCTGAAAATTCTGTTGGGACAGGAAAACGTAGATGGAGGAAAAGTTGTTGTAGGAGATACGGTTGTCTTTGGATATTACGATCAGAACTTACCCCAATATGAGGAAGACAAGAAAGTGATTGACGTCATACGGGATATCGCCGAATTTATTCCGTTGGAAAAGGGACGGCAAATGAGTGCGGCTCAGTTTCTGGAGCGCTTTCTGTTTCCAAGAGATATGCACTACAATTTCGTTAAGAAGCTGAGTGGAGGAGAGCTGAGACGCTTGCATTTGATGACAATTCTGATGTCAAATCCCAACTTCCTGATCCTGGATGAGCCGACGAATGATCTGGATATCTTCGTTATGGGCGTACTGGAAGAGTACCTCAGAAATTTTGGAGGGTGTTTGATTGTCGTTTCTCACGACCGTTACTTCATGGATAAAATGGTTGATCATTTATTCGTGTTTGAAGGTCAGGGAAAAATAGCTGACATCTTAGGAAACTATTCTGCTTATAGAAAGGTTCAGCAGGAAACGAAACGTGAAGAACGTAAACAAGAAAGAGTAGCGGAACCGGTAGTCAAAGCTGTTGAACCGGTTAAAGATAAGCGCAAACTAACTTACAAAGAACAGCAAGAGTTTAATGCGCTGGAAGGTGAGTTGGAACAACTCGAAGAAGAAAAACTGAAGCTTACTGAAATTTTGAGCGACCCGGCAGCGGATAGTGATGCACTAATCGATGCAGGCCAACGCTTATCTGAGATAGTCAGTTCTATCGAAGAGAAGACGGATCGTTGGCTGGAGCTTTCTGAATTTGCATAAAAAAGCCCTGCGAAGTAATCATCAGGGCCTTTTCTTAGTTTGTGATTTGTATAATTTGTACGTTGCTTTTCCAGGTACTGCTTATTCTTCCTCCTGCATCCGGTACTATTGTTAATCCTGTGCTCTTTATTCTTTCTATCCAGATCTCAGCATTTCCGGCAGGTAATTGGCTCAGAGTATATGAATCCAGTGTGATGTGATTAGAATTTACGGTTGAGACTGTCCAGTTTTTTTCACTTCCGCCATCCTTACTTTTAATCATCACTTTTACCGTTTCACCATTTCTTACGACATCACCATTCCATGGTAGAAAGAAGTTTCCACTTTTGGAGATACTTGTAATTCCGTATGGCAAATCGATGAATGAAACATCGAGTGCCTGATTTTCATAATTGTTTTTATCCAGATCCGTATAAGTAAAATAACTGCTTAGTGCATTTCCGTTTAAAGAAGTCTGATAATTG
>QKAV01000207.1 GCA_003247185.1 Crocinitomicaceae bacterium | reverse complement strand
TTACTGTGTATGTTCCACCTGTTGTTACCGTAATTGATGCAGTTGTTTCTCCAGTTGACCATAACAAGTTTGATCCTGTCGCTGTCAATGTAGATGAACCACAGCCGTCTGTTACTGTTACCACTGGAGCGGATGGTACTGCTGTCGGACTTGCTACGCCTGATCCGTTAGCTGATGTACATCCTCCCACTGTTTGAGTTACTGTGTATGTTCCACCTGTTGTTACCGTAATTGATGCAGTTGTTTCTCCAGTTGACCATAACAAGTTTGATCCTGTCGCTGTCAATGTAGATGAACCACAGCCGTCTGTTACTGTTACCACTGGAGCGGATGGAATAGCATTTACGTTAACCGCAATACTTCCACAAGAAATTGCTGCTTCATTCACACAGCCTGCTCCGTCTTCTCCTCTTATGTAATAAGTAGTTCCAGGCGCTGCAGGAGTCACATTGAATGTCGTAGAAGCTGTAGAACCTACTAAAGTTCCGCCACAAGAGCCCTCATATACATACCATGCCGTTGCATCGTTTAAGTTTCCTGAAATTGTTAATGTTGCTACATCACCTTCACATGAAACAGCACTAGAAGTAATAGTAGGTACATCAGGATCAATACAAGCTGAAACCACTCCTGTCAAATTAATATTATCCAAATACATGTAGTTACCGTATCCGGAAGTATTTCTAAAGATTACTTCAAGGTTCGATGATCCATCAAAAGCTGAAAGATCAATCGTTTCGGTTCTCCATGTAGCAGGAGCTGTATATGCAGTTGTTCCCGAACCATCTGTTGCTAGTGTCGTACCTGCCTTAGAATAAACAGTTGTGTAAGACCCTCCGCAATCATCTGAAACCAGTACCTCTAATTTATCAGAATACCCTGTGTACACTTTATAAGCTACATCAAATTGTAACTGTGTAGAGGTAATTCCAGACAAATTCGCATGTGGCATGATAAGATCATCGATAGAACCTGATGGGTTTGGCGTATTGTAGTTATCAATATAAGTTGAGTTACCTGCAGTAGGTGCATTTCCTTGTGACGCACTTCTCACCCATGTTGCAGCAGTACCACCGTTAACAATCGTCCAGTTAGCCGGAGGGAAAGTTGCAAGCGTAAAACCTTCTGTAATCGGAGGCGCTGTTGCGGTACCTGCCGCTACAACTGTTACAACTCCGGTCTGAGTATTAGAGTTTGAACCATAAGCATTCGTTACATCCAACGTAGCATTATATGTACCTGCTGTCGGATATGTAATCGTATGAGGTCCCTGACCTGTTGCTGAAGAAGGAGTACCTCCTGTAAATGTCCATGTCCATGAAGTAGCTGCAGTTGATGCATCCGTGTATGTTACAGTAGCTCCTTCACAAATCAATGTTGGCGAAGCCGTAAAGCCTGCTGTAGGAGGTGAAACATTTCCGCCACCATTCAATGTAAAATCGTAAGTTGATTCATCACAATCATTGTTCGCAAATGAAACTGTTGCTGTGAATGGTCCTGCTCCTGTAGGAGTAAAATCAATAGAGAAAGTTGTTGAACCACCAGCAGGAATAGTTGTTGCTCCAAAACTTGAATTCAACGTAAATTCCGCAGCGCCGGAAATTGTAATCGGAGGCGTTAGCGTAAGACTTGATGATCCTGTATTTGAAACTGTAAATGTTGCAGTAGTCGGAGAACCAATTGGTTGATTTCCATAATCATAGTAACCACCATCCAGCACATCTGTACCAGATACGGAAACATTGATCTCTCCAGGCGTTACAGCTGTGTAATTTACATTGTCAACATACAGGTTACCGCCATTTCCGGCACATGTTGCTCTAAATCTGAACTGCATGGATTGAGACGTACTTGTTACGTATGAACTTAAGTTCAAATTAACCGCAGCCCAATCACTTGCAGCACTTGGAATCCAATACGTATTAGACGTAGTAGTTACAGATTGTAATGTAGTCCCGGATTGGTCAAAGATATTTGTCCATGTAGAACCGCAATCAAACGATACATCCACTCTTAAACGATCATTAACACCTGTAGCTCTTCTTCTGTACGCCTTATCAAACGAGAGAGTCGCAGATGATGCATTACATGGCAGAATAAAGAATGGTGTATACAAATACTCATCCTGTGTAGTCGGGTTACCGTAATTAGTCATCAAAGCGGCAACGTTGTTAGAGTTCCCTGTGCTGGATGTACATGGACCTCCAACCCACTCATAACAATCTCCATTTGGATTATCTACATACCATCTTGCATCCGGAGGGAAGATTCCGCCATCAAAATTCTGAGAATAATTCGGTTGATATCCGTTCGATACTGCAAAATAAATCCCGGTTGTATCCCATGTCGGATCCGGATCAGTCGTACCATTTGGCATTGTTGGATATGCCTTAAACAAATGAACACCTAAAGGAGCTGTAAAAGAAGGTAGTGTAACAAGAGCTTCTGCTCCGGGAGCAATACTTCCTGTCCAGTTAAATGTTGTAGGAGTCCCGCCATTCAAGGTATAATTAATAACTGCAGAAGTCAGTGTATTCCCTCCTCGGTTTCGTAATGTCACCTGAGGCGTAATTGCTCCTGGACAATTATCACCAAATGGTTCAGTTATGGCAATAACCGACGCATCATTTGTTGTTGGAGGCGTACAGGCATCCGAAACAATCAGAGAGGCTCTCAGCGGACTGTTCTCCAAAACGGTCCGCATACGCATTTTCTGGTCGTATGTGAAGATATTCATACACAGGTCATCCGTGTAGTCCATATAGTTTTCAACCATGTCGTTCGGGTCAGAGCCAGGATCCGTACAACTATTTGTTGTCGGACAACCATAGTTTGCTGCATCAGAAAGCGGAGTATCCAAACAAAAGTCATCTATTCCACAACCTCCGTCTCCCCATATATGACGAAGACCAAGCCAGTGTCCAATCTCATGCGTTGCAGTACGTCCTTCATTATACGGACCGGCAAATCCTGTTACCGAGCTTTTCCCGATTGAAGAGTACAAAAACACTACACCATCTGTATTCGTTGCATCAGGTGTACAACTCATACCTCCTAAAACTGTAGTCGGGAATTGTGCATATCCCAGAATTCCTCCTGAAATATTACAAATCCATATATTCATATATTTAGCAGGATCCCAACCTCCAAATTGTGTTCCTGTAAACCAAGGTTTGATTGTAGCATCAATATAGGTAGTTGTATAAGGTGGTGTGGACCACCCATTTGAACTTCTGTTCACACGGTTAATTCCATCTTCTCCACCAGGGAAAGCAGTTCCATCCGGTCTTCTGCGAGCTAAACAAAATTCAATTTGCGTATCCGCTCCATCCGGATGCGTGTTATATCCGTTTGACCCCAGTAATTTTCTGAAATCCTCATTCAACACATCCAGTTGAGACTGAATAGCAGCCTGGCTGATGTTTGTACCAGACCCAACAGTTTCTCCGTTGTGAACAACATGGAATACTACAGGAATGTAGTATACCCCATCAACAATGTGTTGTGTTTGTGCCCGTTGTTTTTTCTCTTCGATCAGACGAGCTAACCAGTTTTCGAAGTCTTCATTGGATTGAATTTCCGGATTTTGTGCATGACGAATTGAATCGTACTCAGATGAGTAACAACGTATCACTTGTTGTTGCGCAAATGTGCTGTTCCCGAAATTAAAAATGAAGAATAAAATAAACGCCAATACCGGCGAGTAGGTAGTAATTCGTTTCATTAGTATCTAGTTTTAGCTAGACCAATATATGAAAAACAAACATTACTTTATATAAATGTTAATAAAAAAACGGCAAATATTCGACGAGGACAATTAATTAAACAATGAATCCACGAAAGCCTGCTTATTAAAAAATTGCAAATCTTCCATCTTTTCGCCCACACCAATATACTTCACCGGAATTTTCATCTGATCCGAAATACCAATAACAACGCCTCCTTTAGCCGTGCCATCCAATTTCGTAATTGCCAATGCATTAATATCTGTAGCTGCTGCAAATTGCTTGGCCTGCTCGTAAGCATTCTGCCCTGTAGACCCATCCAAAACAAGTAAAACCTCATGCGGAGCGCCTGGAATAACTTTATCCATCACTCTTTTAATCTTACTCAGCTCGTTCATCAAATTGACTTTATTGTGTAATCGACCAGCTGTATCAATAATCACAACATCCGCATTACCAGCCTTGGCAGACTGCAGGGTATCAAATGCAACGGAAGCCGGGTCAGCTCCCATACCTTGCTGAACGATATCCACTCCAACGCGCTCCGACCAAATGATCAACTGATCAACAGCCGCTGCCCTGAACGTATCAGCCGCACCAAGCACTACCTTTTTTCCCGCTTGTTTAAATTGATTGGCCAGTTTTCCTATGGTTGTCGTCTTACCTACTCCATTCACACCAACAACCATAATAACATAAGGCTTCTTTGTTTCATCGATTGGTTCAAGTACTGTACTTTCCGCTTCATTCTCTTCCAACAGTGCTGCGATTTCTTCCTTAAGGATCACATCCAGTTCGGATGCATTCATAACCTTATCCCGTGCCACACGCTCCTCAATACGGCCTATTATCTTCAATGTTGTCTCAACACCAACGTCGGAAGTTATCA
Organism: Crocinitomicaceae bacterium; assembly: GCA_003247185.1. Lineage (GTDB taxonomy): Bacteria > Bacteroidota > Bacteroidia > Flavobacteriales_D > Crocinitomicaceae > UBA4466. The sequence continues at coordinate 8,330 of QKAV01000207.1, read as the reverse complement.
ATACCTCTTCCAATTCATCCAGCACCTCATCATCTACCTTGGATTTCCCGGCAACAGTACGTGCCAACTTCGACAGAAAACTCTGTTTCGTCTTCTCCAACCCTTTATCCAGCGACTCTTTCTTGTCGCGTGAAAACAAATCAAATAAGCCCATAACTTTAAATAAAAAAAGCTCCCATCAAAGATAGAAGCTTTAAGAGAATATCATAGTGATGATTAGTTTTTAGTAAACCAATCTTTTACTTTATCGTTGTGTACAATCTCTTCTTTGAAGGTATAGCCACCAGTTTTATCAGACTTAACCATCTTGATCACTTTAGTGTGCTCCTTACCTCCTCCTTTTTGCAATGATGCTACTACCTTCTTTGCCATAATTCAGCTTATTTAATTTCTTTATGAATCGTGTAACGCTTCAAGATCGGATTGTATTTTTTAATCTCCATACGATCCGGCGTATTTTTACGGTTTTTCGTTGTAATGTAACGAGATGTTCCAGGCATTCCAGACTCCTTGTGCTCAGTACACTCAAGGATCACCTGAATTCTATTTCCTTTCTTTGCCATTTTAAATTCTTTTTATCCCTTCGGATGATTATTTAATATATCCCTTTTCGCGAGCTTCCTTCACACAGGTATAAATCCCTTTCTTGTTGATCGTTCTCAACGCTGAAGTAGAAATCTTCAATGTTACATACTGATCCTCTTCCGGAATATAGAATTTCTTTGTGATCAGGTTTGGATAAAACCTGCGTTTCGTTTTACGTTGAGAGTGAGAAACATTGTTTCCTACCATCACCGACTTTCCTGTTATCTGACAAACTCTTGACATCTCTTATTATTTTTTATACTTTTCGATAAAAGCGGGTGCAAAGTAACCAATAAAGAAACAAAATTACAAGTATTCAGTTACTTTTTTCAAAATTAATTTTAGAAATCATGCATCGCAACAGGTTTAACGCTGTCAATACTGATTTCTCGATCGTTCTGGAACGATCATTTCCAAATAAAAATCGCTTCGTTAGGACCTCATTCGGACCGGCAACTGAAATCCACACCGTCCCTACCGGCTTTTCATCCGAACCTCCATCCGGACCGGCTATTCCACTAACTGCTATTGCGTAATCAGACTCTAAAACCCTTCTCCCTCCTAACGCCATTTCCTCTACTGTTTGTTGGCTAACCGCCCCGTACTTCAGGAGCGTTTCTTCCTGAACATGAACTAATCGCATTTTCAGTTCATTAGAGTAGGTAATGAAGCCTCCGTTAAAATATTCTGACGCTCCCGCAATCTTAACTATTTCCGAAGCAATTCTTCCACCTGTACAGCTTTCTACAGTGGTAACCGTAGCGCCTTCCTGTTTTAACAATTGTCCTACTACCGCACTTAATTCGTCTTCATTCCTGCCAAATACATACTGCGGAAATCTATCTTCAATTTGTCCGACATAAAACTTTACACGATCAATTCCTTCAGCACTTTTCTCCCCTGTAATGCGTAGCCGAACCATACCCGGACTTGGCAAGTACGCCAATTCCAGACCTTCCGCTCTTAGTTCGTCCTCTATATCCGACATCCGATCGGCCAGAAACGACTCCCCTATTCCCTGAGTCAGAATAGTTTCATAGTAACTCGAAACAACCGGAAAGCGTTTTTCAATAATGGGAAAGACACGCTCTGTCATCAGATGTTTCATTTCGTATGGCACCCCTGGAAGCGAAATTGTAATCACATTATCTCTCTCAAACAACATTCCTGCAGCTGTTCCCATTTCATTTTTCAAAATAGTAGCATCTACCGGCAAAAGCGCCTGATCTATATTCACCTGAAGCATGGGTCTCCCCACCGATTCAAAGAACGCTTCTATTCTCTGTAAGGTTTCCGTGTGCAGCTCAAGTGTTGTGTTAAAATACGTTGTGAGAACCTTTTTCGTAATATCATCCTTGGTCGGACCAAGTCCTCCTGTGATTATAACAACCTCAACTTCTTTCGATACCTGATCAAGTGCCTTGATGATCTCCGCACTTTTATCCTTTATTGTCAGAACCTTCTCAACAACAAAACCCCGTTCAGAAAATTCCTTACCCAACCAGACTGCATTGGTATTGATTGTTTGTCCTATCAATAATTCATCGCCGATCGAGATAAAAGCTACTTTCATGGTTTTTCGTATAAGACAATGGCCTCAATATGCCCGGTATGCGGAAACTGATCTACCAGGGTGATTTTCCGAACCACATAGCCCGCTTCCGTCAATGTTTCCGTATCTCTTGCCTGAGTGGCCGGATTACATGAAATATAGACGATTCTATCCGCTCCAAGCTCAATAACCTTCCGCAAGGTTTTAGGTGCAATACCGGCTCTTGGAGGGTCCAGAATTATTGTTTTTATTTTACCAACGAATTCAGGATGTGCCAATAAGAATTTTCCGACATCAGCTGCATAAAATTCCACCTGGTCTATCCCATTTCGTTGCGCATTTCGTTTTGCATCTTCGATCGCCTCTTGCACAATATCAACTCCAACGATCCTCACTCCCGGACTTCTCTTTGCTGCCAGTTGTCCAATCGTGCCCGTCCCACAAAAAAGATCCATTACAACATCTCCTTCTTTGTGTTCAGATTCAAATACATAATCCAGCGCCTGTGTATACAGTCGTTCTGCTGAAGCCGGGTTGGTCTGAAAAAAAGACTCCATTGAAATCTCAAACTCCAGCCCCAATAGTTTCTCTACCACAAAAGGCTTACCGTAAAGCAATTTCCAGGTCCCGTTTTCGATCTTTGCACGATCAGCAACATTATCATTCACCGTGTGCTGGATACCTGCTATCCGATCTCCCATTCCCGCCAAAACAAACTTAACGAATGCCTCCGCATCAAAATCCTTTAATCCTTCGGATGATGTAACCAGATTGATTAACAACTGATCCTGATAAAAACTCTTGCGCAGTACTATATGTCTGAAAAAACCATGTTTTCCGGGCGGATGCCATGCCGGAAGCCCGGTTGACTCCAGATATTTTCTCAACTCTGAAACAAAAGTTTCCCATTGCTCATCGAACAGCCCGCTTGGCTTATCCAGAGACTCCACTTTCCACCAGGTCCCTCTGCGTTTGAACCCCAATGCAAATGCATCGTCTTTCTCCTCTCCGGTTTCTATCACATGTTCAATGGAGGAAAAACTGTACTCCATTTTATTTCGATAGAAGTAATGCGAAGGTGATGATATAAATGTATCAAACAGACTTTCTACATTTTTCACATTTCCCAGGCGACGATACACCTCAAGTGTCGACTCCTTTTTTACTTTCTCCTGAATTTCAACCGGGACATAGATGTATGGACTCCCTGAAATCTGTTGAAATCTACCTGTTTCTTCAATATCCGCATGCTTCACAACTTCCAGGAGCTTTCCTTCAGCGTGCCGCTTTCTTTTTTTTGTAATCTGAGCCTTAACCACCTGACCGGGGAAGGCATTATCAATAAATACAATATAATCTCCTCCTTCCGACGCTACTCTGGCTATTCCTCTTCCTCCGAAGGCGTAGTCCCTGATTTCAAGTTCTACTATTCCACCTCTTCTTAATTCCATGGATCAGATCATTCCTCTAATAATTCCCTTGTCAGAAGCCGCAATAAAATCAAGTATTTCCTGACGGAATTCCGAATCAGGAAGTGTTGCGTTGATCATCTCAATCCCTTTGCTGACAGAATTATTCATAACATATAAAACTCTGTAAATATCCTCTATCAGTTTCACATCATCATCAGAGTATCCTTTTCTTCTCAATCCAACGGCGTTTACTCCTGCAAAGCCAATCGGCTCTCTCGCCGCCTTAACAAAAGGAGGTATATTTTTCCGTATCAGCGATCCTCCGGCAACAAAAGCATGTCTTCCTACACGCACAAATTGTTGTGTTGCGGATTTCCCTTCCAGAATAGCATAATCATCTATCAAACAATGTCCGGACAAGCCTACATAGCTGGCAAGAATTACATTATTACCTATAATACAGTCATGCGCAATATGAACATAAGTCATCAAAAGGCAATTGCTTCCGATTACTGTTTTCCACTTGTCTTTGGTTCCTCTGTGAATAGTCACGCATTCGCGAATAACCGTATTATCACCAATTTCAACTGTTGTAGCTTCACCATCAAACTTTAGATCTTGTGGTATTACTCCAATAACAGCACCGGGAAACACCTGACAGTTCTTTCCTATTCTTGTCCCGGAATAAATCGTTACGTTAGGATGAATATATGTTCCGTCACCAATTACAACATCATCACCAATGCTGGAGAATGGCCCAATGTGAACATCGTTACCGATAGTCGCGGTTTCAGATACAACTGCTAATTGATGAATCATACTTTATCTTTAATGACCTGTGCGAGCATTTCGGCTTCTACTACAGGTTTTCCATTTACAAATCCTTCCCCTCTCATGTTTACCAATCCTCTTCGAATCGGTGAGATCAATTTCAATTCAAAAACGATCGTATCACCGGGAAGAACCTTTTGTTTGAATTTCACCCCGTCAATTTTCATAAAGTAAGTGGAATACAAATGTGGTTCATCAACCTGACTCAGTGCAAAAATACCACCTACCTGGGCCATGGCCTCCACTTGTAATACCCCCGGAAAAACCGGATTACCGGGGAAATGACCTGTAAAGATCGGCTCATTCATTGTAATATTCTTGATTCCTACGATGAAATCTTCTCCGATATCCAATATACGATCGATCATCAGGAAAGGATAGCGATGTGGCAACATTCTTTCGATATCATTGATATCATAAACCGTTTTTTCAAGATCGAATTTACGAGGTGCCTTTTGTTTGTCTTTCATGTATTGTTTCAATACCTGCGCAAACTTCACATTACCATAGTGACCAGGGCGTGCTCCCAAAATATGCGCTCTAATCGGTTTACCTACCAACGCAAGGTCGCCGACAATGTCCAGTAGTTTATGACGTGCCGGTTCATTTTCAAACTTCAGCTTGGTACTGTTCAAAACGCCGATTCCACTGATTGAAACTTTCAACCCTTCCTTACCGAGTAGTTTTGCCAAATGATCCAACTCTTCCTGTGAAACCTCTTCGCGCTCTACAAGTACAATTGCATTATCCAGATCTCCTCCTTTGATCAGGTTATGCGTAGCAAGATATTCCAATTCTCTGAGGAATACGAAAGTTCTGCAAGGAGCTATTTCCGTTTTAAATTGTTCGATATTATAGATCGTTGCGTGTTGTGTTCCCAGAACCGGTGATTTATAATCCACCATCACGGTCAAACGATAGTTCACATCCGGAACGGCAAGAAATTCGATTCCCTTCTCCACATCTTCCCATGGAATATTCTCATCCAATTCCAAATATTCGCGTTCTGCGTTCTGATCTACATAACCGATCTTTTCGAAGGCATCAACGTACAACATGGAACTCCCATCCATAATAGGAATTTCCGGTCCGTTTATCCTGATCAGTGCATTATCAATACGACAACCATAAATTGCCGCTAAGATATGTTCCGTAGTATAAACGCGTACACCATTCTTTTCCAAAGTCGTTCCGCGTTCTGTTCCCACTACGAGATCACAATCAGCAGGAATAACAGGTTCTCCTTCTACATCTACACGTTGAAATTTATATCCGTGGTTTTCAGGTGCAGGAACGATTTCCATCTTTACCTTTTCACCTGTGTGTAACCCAATTCCTTCAAAAGTAGCAGTCCCTGCGAGGGTACGTTGCATTTCAGTCATTATTCTCCTTTTGCTTGGTTTTTAATACTCTTTTCCAGTTCTTTCAGGCGATCCATAATATCTGGTAATTTACGGAAGCCTATATACGATTTTTTGTACTCTTTATTATCAAAAGCAGGGGATCCCATAATCACTTTATCATCTTCCACATTTCCTCCTACTCCGGATTGAGCGGCTATCATTACGCGATCACCGATTTTGATATGTCCGGCCAAACCAACCTGTCCTCCTATCAACACATTCGAGCCCACTTTTGTAGACCCCGCGATTCCAGCCTGCGCTGCAAGCGCGGTATTGGAGCCTAGCTCAACGTTATGGCCGATTTGAACGAGATTATCGAGTTTTGCTCCTTTGCGAACAATTGTACTTCCCATAGTTGCTCTGTCCACTGTCGTATTGGCACCTATATCCACATTGTCTTCCAAAATAACATTCCCAATCTGAGGAATACGCTGGAACACTCCTTTTTCATCCGGAGCAAACCCAAATCCATCCGCACCAATAACTGCACCGGAATGAATCGTACAACCTTGTCCGATGACGCAATCTCTGTAAATAACTGCATTCGGATGTAAAGTGGTATTGTCCCCGATTGTAACATTCTCCCCGACATTTACTCCGGAATAGATCACAACATTATTTCCGATTTTGGCTCCCTTCGAGATATACGCAAAAGCTCCTACGAAGCATCCTTCACCAATAACAGCATCCTCACTGATAAAAGAAGGGGATTGTATCTCCGGTTGCGGTCGTTTCATCTGATCGTAGAATTCCAGTAACTTAGCAAAGCATGCGTAAGCATTTTCAACCCGAATCAAAGTAAGCGTTTTCGGTAATTCTTTTGAAGGTTTAAAATCTTCATTTACAATACAAATACTCGAATTAGTGACGTAGATATACTCTTCGTATTTCGGGTTAGAGAGGAATGAAAGTTCACCGGACTTCCCCTCCTCAATTTTTGCCAGTCCATGTACTTCAACCGCCGCGTTCCCCTCAACCGTACCTTCTAATATTCCAGCAATTTGTTCTGCGCTAAACTTCATTTATCAAAAATATAAAATCCGAACATTGTTAATGATGCTCCGAATCTGTTTTATCAACACCCTTTCTTTAAAACCCTTCAATCGCATTTAACTGATCCGTTTTCATCATCAAAACGGGTGATGTTAATTTTATTTTTATACCAGATGGCACTGATTCCAATCAGTTGACCGTCTTTATTTTCAAACCAAATGTATTGTTCCGGTTTCGGACGTTTGGAAAGGTCACATTTCTTAAAATCTATCTTACCGGTTTTCTTGATCAATTTCAAAATCTCCTTTGGTGCAATCAAGCCTAACTTTTGTTGCTGACAGGTTACCAATGCGGAGGAATCCGGATACACCATATTATCATCATTCGGATAATGAATAATTGTACCAAACCCTTCTTTACTTGTCTGAAGTCCATTCACATCAGAACCAATAAAAACCTCACTGATAAAACTTTCATACGGTAAAGAGAACATGTAATTAAGACCATCCTTTTCAATAAGATATACCTTATCGTCACCTTCCTTATTGCTTTTACCGAAGTCCACATCACCATCATTCAGGACCTGTACCACCTCATCAAAAGAAATTCCTTTTTCTTTCAAATCAGCAGCCGTTGATTCAGACACCACTATCAATCTATCCATTACAGCGTTCTTCACCCTATTTGAAGGAAGCCAGGAACAACCTCTGTTCTGAAAGAAGAAAACAAGGAAAATCATTCCCAGTAAAAAACCAAAACCATAATATTTCAATCGTCGCCAGAAGTTGGTCATCTTGTAGAATTTTGTGCAAAAATAAAAAAGCTGCTCCGTAATGAAGCAGCTTTCCTTTGAATATCAAAAAAATTAAAGGATTGCATCCAATTTTTGTGTCAATTGTGCCTTCGGAACAGCACCAACCACTTTGTCAGCTACTTCTCCTCCTTTAATAAACAATACCGTTGGAATGTTTCTCACTCCAAATTGAGCTGAAACTCCAGGATTGTGGTCTACATTAACTTTCCCAACGATCGCACGACCATCATACTCTCCTGCCATATCTTCAATAGAAGGTCCGATCATACGACATGGTCCACACCATTCTGCCCAAAAATCTACCACTACCGGTTTATCTGACTTTAATACAATTTCTTCGAAGTTTGCATCTGTAATCTCTAATGCCATTTCTATAATTTTTAGTTGTTAGTTGCTTTTAATTAAACGTAAATTTAGTTTTTTCCTTTTCCGACAACAACTTTGCCAGGAAAAATATCCGGCATTATTGTCAGGCTAACAGCATCTAAAAACGCTTCATTGTTTTTTGATTCCCTGTCTGCAAGCAGTAAAAAGCGATCTCTTCCGTCTTTTTGTCAGGTGACATCCTAACGATATTCCCCCCTGACGATGATGTACCGGATGCGATAACACTCACCAGTTTCATCTCCTCATTCAATAACATGAATTCATACTCTTTCGGCTCTTCGGATGTAAAATAAAAATTGTACTCGCCTGAATCATCATCTCTTTCCACAGAATACAGAACCATGTACTTTTCC
>QKAV01000105.1 GCA_003247185.1 Crocinitomicaceae bacterium | reverse complement strand
TAGTTGTGATTGACGGTCATGCGGATGTCTATGTCAGAACACAGACGTTAAATGCGATCACCTATACGAAAAATGGAAATCCAACTTTGGAGCATGTTTGGAATAGTGAAACACAAGGCCCTCATTTGGAGCGCCACTATTAGTCTTCTCTTTTCTTGCGGAGGAGTAGATAAAGAAAGCCAACACAGAAGTTTTACGGAGCTTTTTGGTTCCGCACAGGGGACGACATATTCAATCATTATTGCAGATACGAATATCGATTTGGTTCAATCTGAAATTGATTCGGTGCTGGATCATTTTGACGATGTTTTGTCAACTTATAAAGAGAACAGCATCATTTCCAGAATCAATGAGTCCAAAGATTCAATTCAGATAGATGATCCTTCCAACTGGTTTGACGATTGCTTCAAGTTGTCGGAAACGGTTTATAAACGAAGTAACGGAGCTTTTGATCCTTCGATTATGCCTTTGGTGGACGCCTGGGGCTTTTATCGGAATCGTGGACAAATACCCGATCAGAAAGCAATCGATTCCTTATTGAATCTGGTTTCTTTCGACAACGGAAGGATTTATTCCTATTCTTTTAGAAATGGAAAGATCAGATTTCATAAAAATGCAAAAGATTTCCGCCTTGATTTTAACGCTGTTGCCCAGGGGCTGGCAGTTGATGTACTGGCGGATTACATCAGAGATAAAGGCGCAAAGAATTATTATGTTGAAATCGGAGGAGAAATACGTGTTGCAGGCAAAAATCGTGAAGGAGAGAATTGGAGAATCGGCATAGATTCACCTCAGATATCTGATTCGGTTCGTCTTTTGGATCAGGTAATTGCTATTAGTGATAAAGGAATTGCAACAAGCGGTAATTACAGGAAGTTTTATGTGGTAGACGGAATCAAGTATGCACATACAATTGATCCCCGAACCGGTAGACCTGTGGAACATAGTTTGTTGAGTGCAACTGTAATATGCAATTCAACAGGGCTGGCTGATGCCTGGGCAACGGCCTTTATGGTCATAGGAAAAGAGGAAGCGATAAAATTGCTGGAATCCGGTCTGGATCAGGAGTTAGATGTCTATTTTATCTACGATGATGGTAATGAGGGATTTGATCATTGGATGACACCCGGGTTTAAAAAATACCTGACCAATTGATGGCTATTAACGGACAGTTGTGATAAACTTAAAGTTTCCCCTGATTTCTGACTATCTTTCTTCAGTAGTTTAGCCTAGGGTGAAGAAAAAAAGAATCTATAGTCTTATTTTTATTAATGCTCTTCTTGTAGTCACAGGGATTGCGGTATCACAATATTATCTGACCCAGGATTCTTTGGAAGGAATAAAATACATTCCGACATTGTTACTCTTCGTACTTTTAATATACATCTGTCTTCAACTGGTAAAAAGAGTATTTCTGAAGTACAGGAATTGGTGGGATTGGCTTTACTACGTTTCTTTGATAAGTACCATACTTCCTATGTTTTTTGAAAACCTCTTTACTGTTCCGACTTTTTTAAGAATAACCTGGTTAGGGTCACTTTTTTTAATGTTTCCGCCGGTATTAGATGGCATTAATTTGATTAAGAATGAAAGGTAAAATTCATTTTATAGCAATAGGGGGAAGTGCAATGCATAATTTGGCGATTGCACTAAACAGAAACGGATATGAGGTAAGCGGTTCTGATGATGAGATTTTTGAACCGTCCCGCAGCCGATTGAATCGTGAAGGAATACTTCCTGATGCAATAGGTTGGAATGCGGATAAAATAACGGAAGATCTCGAGGCAGTGATTCTGGGGATGCATGCACGCGAGGATAATCCTGAATTAATTAAAGCAAAGGGATTAGGTCTGAAGATTTACTCTTATCCGGAGTATTTGTACGAGCAATCGAAGAATAAAATTCGTGTGGTAATTGGAGGGTCTCACGGTAAGACGACAATTACTTCGATGCTTTTACATGCCATGAAGGAACTGAATATTGATGTAGACTATATGGTCGGAGCACAATTGGAGGGCTATGATTGCATGGTAAAAATCACGGACGAGGCAAAATACATGATTCTGGAGGGGGATGAATACCTGAGTTCACCGATTGACAGAAGACCGAAGTTTCACCTGTATTATCCCAATATTGCCCTGATCAGCGGAATTGCATGGGATCATATCAATGTTTTTCCAACGTTTGAGAACTATGTGGATCAATTCAGACAATTTATTGATCTGATTGAAGACGGGGGAGCTTTGGTATTCAATACCGAGGATGAAGAAGTTCGCGGGCTGGGAGAAAATGCAGGAAGTCAAATTCGCAGGATTCCATACGCTACTCCCGATTATTCCATTACGGAAACAGGTACAGTTGTACATCATGAGGGTACGGCATATCCGCTATCTGTCTTTGGAGGACATAATCTTCAAAACCTGATGGGGGCAATGAAGGTGGCAGAACAAATGGGAGTGAGTAATTCTGATTTTCTTCATGTAATGCAAGGATTTACCGGGGCAGGTAAACGATTGCAAAAAGTGTGGGAATCAGATCAGCTTCTCGTATACAAGGATTTCGCACATTCGCCTTCCAAATTAAAAGCTACCACCAAAGCAGTGAAAGAACAGTATCCTGACCGAAAACTTGTTGCTTGCATGGAGCTTCATACCTTTTCTTCGCTTCAGCATAATTTCATTCCTCAGTATAGCGGAGCAATGAGCACTGCTGATGTAGCCATGGTTTATTTCAGTCCGGAAGTGGTTTCCCATAAAAGACTCCCGGAACTGGATCCGAATTATGTCAGAGATGAGTTCGGAGGAGATACCAATGTGGTTACTTCATCAGAATTAGTAAAAGCTTTCATACGAGAACACACCAACTCGGGAGATGTTCTTTTGTTGATGTCTTCGGGGAATTTTGATGGTCTTGATTACGACGAATTAGCCAAAGAACTGGAAGAAACGATTAAATCTGTTTAACCTGAATGATATTGACGGGACATGCTTTTGCTGCCCGTTCGTTTTCATCAAATTCAGCATCGTCGACACGAACGGTATAGAATCCCTTTTTGTTTTCACCACCAAGTAAAGTTGCCTTTCCGTCTTTTTTGGACATCCGCCAGCGTTGAAAAGCGAATTCCACGCAGTAATTACATCCGATACACTTTTCCCGTTGATGTGTAATAATGACCATAATCAGCTTTCTACTTCTTCAGAAGGAACTACTTTGTATAATTTGTCTGATGAACGGATCATTTGTCCCAGGGCAAAAGTAACTTCGCTTCCTCTTGGCGCTACATCTGCTTCCATATCATCTACACGCATAGACAGGATTTCACTCTCAACCACTCCTGTAGTTGGACCAGTGATTAGTATTTTATCTCCTTTACGCAGTTGTTGTGCTTCAATCTTGAATTGTGCAATACCTGCCTTTGGATAATAGTGCATTCCTTTGCCCAGGTAGACCTTTTTCTGTGTAGCTTTTGACCCGCTGGCATCCGTCCATTCACCCAACTCCTGTCCTAAGAAATAACCTCCCCAGAATCCTC
>QKAV01000189.1 GCA_003247185.1 Crocinitomicaceae bacterium | reverse complement strand
GCGGATAATATTCCGGGGATTCCGGGGATTGGTGAAAAGACGGCCAAGAAATTAGTGGCTGAGTACGGCTCTGTTGAGGGATTGATTGCTCACGCACATGAATTAAAGGGGAAACAACGGGAGAATGTAGAGAATTTTGCGGAGCAGGGATTACTTTCCAAAAAACTGGCTACTATCATTACGGATATCGAAGTTGATTTCGATGAGGAAGATCTTAAAATGTGTGAACTGAATCCCGATGCGATCAAAGAGGTCTTTACGGAATTGGAATTCAGAAATCTCGCAAAACGGGTAATCGGGGAAGAGATCGTTGTTTCGGCTCAACCGGTTGGTGAGAGCGGACAGTTAGACCTTTTCGGAATGCAAAGCATGGTTGTTGAGCAGGCTCCGCAGGAAACGAATGGTTACAAGACAATTGCAACGGAGAAGCCGAACTATCATTTGGTGAATTTACCGGAGGAGCGTAAAAAATTAATGGATTTATTGCGCCAACAAAAAGAGGTTTGTTTTGATACCGAGACCGATAGCCTGGAATCACGTCACGCGAATCTGGTAGGAATGTCTTTCTCCTTTAAGGAGAGGGAAGCCTATTACGTGGCTGTTCCGGAAGATTTTGATGAGGCGAAGAAAATCGTTCACGAATTTGCGGATTTCTTTACTTCTAAGGAGATTCTGAAGATTGCACATAATTTAAAGTATGATCTGCAGGTAATCGAGCGCTATGGTATTCGTGTGGCGATGCCGGCTTTTGATACAATGATCGCGCATTACCTGATTAATCCGGATTCAAAACAGGGGATGGATTTTCTGTCGGAATTTTACCTCGGATATCAGCCGGTTTCCATCGAAACATTGATAGGTAAAAAAGGAAAGAATCAGCGCAGTATGCGGGATTTATCTCCTGAAGAGATAAAGGATTATGCCAGTGAAGATGCAGACATTACTTTCCAGTTAAAGAAATTGTTTGAAAAAGAGATTGAAAAAGACCACCTGAAGGATTTGTTCTGGAACATGGAAATGCCGTTGCTTTATGTGCTAAGCGACATGGAAAAGGAAGGAATTGCCATCGATGCAAAAGGTCTGGCCGAATATTCGAAAGAACTGGCTGTTTCTCTGGAGCGATTGGAGAAAGAGATCACGGATGCCGCCGGAGTGAGTTTTAATATCGATTCACCCCGCCAACTGGGAGAGGTGCTTTTTGAACATTTAAAAATCTCCTCAAAAGCAAAGAAGACAAAAACAGGACAATATGCAACGGGTGAAGATGTGTTACAAGGCCTGAAGCATGCACACCCGATTATAGAACTTATTTTGGAGTACCGTCAGCTGCGTAAATTGAAGAATACCTATGTTGATCCGCTTCCTGAATTGAGAGATCCGGTAGACGGCAGAATTCATACAAGTTATATGCAAACTGTTGCGGCTACAGGTCGTCTGAGTTCGAACAATCCGAATCTTCAGAATATCCCGATCCGTACGGAAAAGGGAAGAGAGATCAGAAAAGCATTTATTGCGAGAAATGATGACTTTATTTTGATGGCAGCGGATTATTCGCAGATTGAATTACGCATTATTGCTGCGCTTAGCCAGGATAAAAACATGATTGCTGCGTTTAAACATGGTGTTGATATTCACGCGGCTACAGCGGCGAAGGTATTTAATGTTAATGTGGACGAAGTTACTCGTGAACAAAGAAGTGCCGCAAAAGCTGTAAACTTTGGAATTATCTATGGTCAGAGTGCTTTTGGTTTGTCTCAGAACCTGGGAATTTCAAGAACGGAGGCAAAGCAGATCATTGACAGTTACTTTGAGCAGTATCCGACGATCAAAGCATATATGGACAAGGCAATTGCGGATGCCCGGGAAAAAGGTTATGTTGAAACAATCAGGAAACGCCGCAGATATTTAAAAGACATCAATTCTGCCAACGCTGTTGTACGAGGATTCGCAGAACGAAATGCGATTAATGCTCCGATTCAGGGTTCCGCTGCTGATATTATCAAAATGGCGATGATCAAAGTCAAAGCCAGAATGGATAAAGAGATCAAACAATCAAAAATGTTGTTGCAGGTACACGATGAATTGGTCTTCGATGTGCACAAAACCGAAGTAGATCAAATGCGCCAATTGGTGCAGGAGGAAATGGAAAATGCGGTTAAATTGACTGTTCCGTTATCGGTGGAAGTAGAAACAGGTCAGAACTGGTTGGATGCACATTAATTTTGTGCGTCTACCTTCTCCCATTTTTTGTTTTCAAGCAACTGCGTGAACAATTTCTCGAAGGTTAAAATCTTTTGCGGATAATTAGCTCGTCGATAGACTTCTTTCTTTTCACCGTCAATCACAATACTGGTTGTTGTTGACGGGAGATCTGTTACTTCACTGTCATATTTATCTTCAAGACCGAAGTAATCGATTCTTTTTGCCGTTTCGGTAAATTCCTGAAGTTCTTCTTCAGAAAGCTTCGTTTCGTATATGCCGATATAATCGATATTGAATTTACCTTCCAATACTGCACGTCCATCCGAATAAATGGTCATGGTATAAACCGGACATTTTCCATAACATGGTGACTTTGAAATAGTCGCGAAAACGCTCTCTTCGGTCTGGTTCTGATAAGACTCTGTATTCTCTTTTTCGTTCTTAGCCATTTTTCTGCTTTCTGCACAGGAAATAAGGTTTAGAGCTAATGTTGAAAGTGCTGCGAGAAGGAAAAATCGTTTCATTTTTGTACGTTTTTATTTGTAAAGTAACAAAATGTTTGCCAACCTGTTCTTTCTTCTATATTTGTCGCATGAATAAGTGGGTATTTTTTGGTTTTATTTCACTGCTTCTTTCGGCTTGTGTGCTAGAGAATCAGGATGCCGTTGATGATGCAAAACCACAGGATCGCATGCGTCTTAATTTTGATGAGGCGAACAGTTTGTCAGAATTACCGCTGAAATGTGTGGATCAGGAATATCCGAATAAGCTGAATCAGGTTATCGGAGATGCAAAAGACCTGAAATCACCCCAAGCGCTACACCCCGCATTTTATGGGTGTTTTGACTGGCATTCATCTGTTCACGGGCATTGGTCTATTGTTCGGATTCTCAGCTTATTTCCGAATGTGGATCATGCTGATTCCTTGAGACAATTGCTGCATGACAACATCACACCGGAAAATATAACGAAGGAAGTAGCGTATTTCGAGAAGGATATTAATGGAGGGTTTGAACGAATGTACGGCTGGGCCTGGTTGCTGAAACTGGATGATGAATTGGCGGAATGGCATGATCCGATAGCAGGAGATTTGCACCTGAACCTGAGACCACTGACGCATTGGGTGGAAGAAGCAATCATTGAATTTTTACCCAAGCTGGCTTATCCGATTCGTGAGGGGACGCACACAAATACAGCATTCGCATTTAGTTTTATTCATGATCACGCCAGAAAATGCGGGAATGATGAACTGTTGAACCTGATCAATAAAAAAGCACTTGAATTTTATGGAAAGGACAAGGAAGGGACATTAAAATGGGAACCAAGCGGA
>QKAV01000160.1 GCA_003247185.1 Crocinitomicaceae bacterium | reverse complement strand
GCAAGAACAACTCCAACTCCTTGTGTTCCTTCCAATAATTTTAAAACGCATGGTGCACCACCAACCTGGTCAATGATACGTTTTGCATCTTTTGAGTAATTGGTAAACGCAGTTTTGGGCAACATTAAACCTGCTCTGGAAAGAATCTGTAAACTTCTTAGTTTGTCTCTGGAACGCACAAGAGCCTGAGATTCGATTGCAGAAAATACTTTCATCATTTCAAATTGTCTCACAACCGATGCACCGTAAAATGTTACGGAAGCTCCAATCCTTGGAATTACGGCATCTACATCACTCAATTCTTTCCCTTTGTAGAATATCGTCGGCTTACGTCGCTCGATCACAATATCACATTTAGTGTGGTCTACCACCAACATTTCATGACCGCGTAATTCACCCGCCTCCTTCAATCTTCTTGTAGAGTAGAGTCGTGGGTTTGTAGATAAGATGACAATTTTCATTCTTGTATGGATTGATATTTTCGATCGACATCAACGATAAACTTGCGATGTAAAAACTTTCTGCCGATCAGTGCGCCGTATTTCATTTTGTCTCTGTGAGTAAGAGTAAGATCAATTGTATACTCCTGTCCCAACAATTCAATAGTGGTGCGAATCATGAATCGCTTTTCAGCGTATCCGTTTGAACTCTTCACCATTACTTCCTTTAATATTTTAAATTCAAATTCTTTACCGGTATATTCAGGATAGCTAGGGTCTAAGAAAACGCATCGGACAAGATGATCATCAACTTTAATGATTGATGAACAATGTATACTTGACGTATATGCTCCGGTGTCTACTTTGGTCTTCAACTTTCCTACCTTAAGGTTCGGAAAACCAGCCATTTCACAACGTCCTATTATTCTCTTCTCTTCCATCTTGAAAACGGGAAGCGAAAGTATTAAAAAATCCGTTCGTTTGACAGTCCGGAAAAAAAAGTTAACAATTGTATGACAGAAAATTAAAATATACACCTTTAAATTACTGATAAACAAATATTTGAATAAAGTAATTCCGGTGACACAGAATGGGATTAATTCGTGTTTTTTGAATACAAATAGTCTGTTTAACAGAATTAAATCCTTTCCTGTTACATTTGTTAAATGCGCGGTTCAATAACTCTTTTGTCATTTCTGGTTCTGATTTTCCTTCATGGGAAGCTCTTTGGTCAGAATTTAGCGGCCAGAATAGACAGTTTGGAGCTGGTTGTTGCTGACGGTGAATTAGAGGATAGCCTGAGAATTGTTACTCAGAAACGGATCTTACATCTCCTGAAGAATAAGCCGGATACCATGCGTTTTGATCAGGAGGTGAATTATGCAAAGCTGATCAATAGTCTTCAACGCAAAGACGAAAGTATTCGCTATGGAGATTCAATAGCTGAAATTTATAAGGGTAAAGTGGATGATGAGCGATACTTTGACTTAAAGGAAATGACAGCTTTTTGGGTCAAGGAAAACGGAGAAGGAGAAGAATCGATGAAGCGACTTTTTGAATTGCTTAAAATTTATGAGTCGAGACACAAATACGATAGGGCAGCTGAGCTTTCGAGAAAAATAGGCGTGTTTTTCCTTAAAGTGGATGACTACCCCAATGCGATCTATTATTTGAAGAATGGAATAGATTATTCCGACAAGGCGCACGACACGCATCTGAAGTCTAATTGTTATATGAGCCTTGGAAATGTTTACAAGGACCAGAAAAGATTTGAAGAGGCTGAGAGAAGTTATGAGGAGAGTATCCGGTTGGCGAAGAAGAATAATGATGTTGCAGTACTGGCCGGGGTTTATAATAATATCGGAAGTCTGTATCGGATGGTGGGAAAAAGTGATAAAGCTTATTCTTATTATTTGAAGGCTGTCGAAATGAACAACAAATCCGGCAATAGAAGATGGTTAAGTTACAACTACAATAATATCGGGAATTACTTTCTTGAAAAAAAGGACTACAACAAGGCGCTGGATTATTTTCTTAGGAGTAAATCAATCAAGGAAGAAATACAGGATGATGAAGGATTGGTGTTGACACTGCTCAATATTTCGATTACTTATGAAGATTTGGGAGATATTAATAATGCCTACAAGTATCACAAGTCTTTTTACAATTTAAAAGATTCTTTAGACGGAGTTCGTCAGCGAACCGAGTCCAGGGAGCTTTCCGCTAAATTTCAGGCAGAACAAAGAGAATCTGAGATCAGATCTTTGAATATAAAGACCGAAATGGATCAGAAACTGCTGAAGGCTAAAGATGAGCGGATCGGGTTTCAGAAATGGATCAACTCACTACTGATCGCAGGCGTATTTTTGTTGTTGTTACTCGTATTCTTTGTATGGAGAAATGTGGTGACAAAGAAAAAAGTAAATGCAGAGCTGGCACACAAAAATGAGGTCATCAATGAAAAAAACAAACAGATCATTGATAGTATCAATTATGCAAGTGATATCCAAAAAGGAATTCTTGCTCCGCAGGATATCATTGAAAAGATTCTACCTACGGCTGCAGTGAGGCTATTGCCAAGAGATATCGTGTCAGGAGACTTTTATTTGATCGAGGAGGTCCCTGCAGGAATCTTTTTTGGTACGGTTGATTGTACCGGACACGGAGTGCCGGGAGCAATGGTAAGTCTTGTTGCTTTTCAGGCTTTTCAGAAAATGATCTACGAAAGAAAGATTTCCGATCCGGGTGAACTGCTGTCGCGTTTGAGTGTGGAGTTGCCACGTATGTTGCAGCAAGCCAGAAGAGATGGGAAAACAGATGGGTTGGATTGTGCGATCGCCTTTTTGGATTCGAAAGATAGAAACCAATTATACTACTCAGGAGCAAAGCAAAGCTGCTGGATCTTTCGGGAAGGAGAACATTTAGAAAAGGAAGTGGTCGAATTGAAATCAAACAGAAATGGAATAGGGGATGCACCCCATGAGTTCGATACAATTCAATTTACATTGCAGGATGGCGATACGGTTGTGTTAATGAGTGACGGGCTTGCGGACCAATTTGGCGGGGAGTTGAATAAGAAATTCGGATACAAAAGATTCAAAGAGTTGATGGCATGCTTGTCAGGAGATCATACAGATCAGATGCGGGAACTGGAGAATACCTGGAATGATTGGAAGGGGGAAAACGAGCAGGTTGATGATGTTTGTGTGTTTATCTATCAACATAAAACAGGTCATACGGAGGACGGCCTTACGGAGATATAAAGTGCAAAGAGTTTAAGACAAAAAAAGCCACCCCTTATTGAGATGGCTTCCTGTATCGCTTATTGAAATTATCTATTCAACATTACCGGCATAACCAGCATTAGAATATCCTCATTTTCCGAAGATTCGAATGGTTTAAGCAATCCTGCTCTGCTTGGCTCACTCATTTCCAGTTTTACTTCCGTAGAATCAAGATTATTCAGCATTTCCATCAGGAAACGAGAGTTGAATCCGATTTCCATATCATCTCCGTCGTAATTACAGGTAAGACGTTCATTGGCTTCGTTTGCAAAGTCTATATCTTCTGCAGACAACGACAGTTCAGAACCTGCGAGACGCAATTTAATCTGATGCGTAGTTTTGTTTGCGAAAATAGAAACGCGTTTGATAGAACTTAAGAATTGCAGACGATCGATTACCAATACGTTCGGATTCTCTTTAGGAATAACCGCCTCATAGTTCGGATATTTCCCGTCAATCAAACGACAGATCAATACAATATCACCAAAAGTGAAAACGGCGTTTGAATCATTGTATTCCAAAAGAACTTCTTCGTCACCTCTGATGTTTGACTTCAGCATGTTCAATGGTTTTTTAGGGAGAATAAACGACCCTGAACCATTTGCTTGTGAATCTGTTCTTGTATAACGAACCAATTTATGCGCATCAGTAGCTACAAATGTGATGTTTTCGGGTGAGAACTGGCAGAAAACCCCGCTCATAACCGGACGTAAATCGTCTACACCGGTAGCAAAAAGCGTTTTATTGATTGCACTTGAAATGATCTCTCCTGAAACTTTAATAGAAGATGCATTTTCCAAAGAAGGAACTCTCGGAAAATCATCCCCGTTGAAACCTACCATTTTTGATTTACCGTTATCGTAGGCAATTTCAATTCCGAAGTTTTTCGGGTCAACTGAAAAGGTACATGGTTGATCCGGAAGGTTTTTTAGGACATCAAGAAGTAATTTGGCAGGGACAGCTATGTTTCCTGACTCATTCGCTTCAACATCCATTGTAGTTCTCATCGTAGTCTCAAGATCTGAAGCAGAAGCAGTCAATTGCCCCTCATTGATCTCGAACAAAAAATTATCGAGTATGGGAAGCGTATTACTTGTACTTAATACACCTGAAATACTTTGAAGATGTTTTAAAAGTGAAGCACTTGAAATAACAAAGTTCATCTTTTCAATCATTTAATTAGTCTTCAAAACTATCAAATTAGATCGAAAGCCTCAGGCTATGTGTGGCAGGTTTTTTCCCGAGTTATTAACATTACTCAATTGGCAAAACCCCGTCATGCGTTTTTACATTGCTCAAATCAAGTGGAAAATACAAGTGACCGAAAAACAACGGGTTGAAAACAAAGTACTGGCATTTTACCAATTCTCCGTTTGGTAATTCACACCAGAATTTGTCTCGGTTCACGTCAAGAAGGTTCAAATGTCCAACAGCTTCAGGTTGATGTGCGATTATCCTAAAACATTTTAATTTTTTCGATTTCCCATTCGTTTCAGTAACAGTCAGTTCACAGAAAGGTTTGGTATGTTTCACACTGTCAACCTGCTTATCGCTTAACTCATAGTTCGGAATATCGAAATTGATCTTTTTGTATTTGTCCAGATATCGGAAGATCATGGAAGTGTCTACTATCGGAAGTTTTTTTCCTTGCTGGTAGACGTTGAGTTTATTTTTGTCCTTCGTAACTGTAAAGCTACGTTCTGGCTCATCGTTGAATTTCAGGTCAACTTTAGCGATATCGCTCAATTGCAAACTGAAAATATTCGTGCACATCCATTTTTTAGGATCGGCGAAAAAGCGCGGATCAATAATACCGTGAACCCCTTTGATACGCATAAGTACCGGAATGTCGCTTTTCCCTGCTTCACTGTCATCCAGAAGCATGATCTGTCCCATGTGATCCTGGGCAGCCGGCCCGATATACCATGTTTTTGACCATTCGCCGTTTTGATAGATTTCTACTTTTGTATGCTGACTGGCCATCATGTTTACAAATCGCTCAATCGATCCATCCGGAAGATATCCCTTAAATTCAATTTTTTTGATCGCATCCAATACAAATTCTACGCTTTCAGGAACAACGCATCCGCCATCCTTATCCGTCCATTCGCCGTTGGTTTTTCTGATCTCAAATGTCTGATTAAAAGCATCGGTTATGATGACCTTGTCCACAGACTCAATGTCCTCAATAGCGAAATCGATGAGCTCTTTATCTGATTTATCTTTGTTTTGGATCAGATCGAGGGCAAACCAACCTAATGTTCCCAATATTCCAAGTGCTACAATCAGTACAATTAATTTCTTCATAGTTCAATTATCTTGCGAATTTGCGTCGTCTCAAATAATGCATCAAAAATGCGAGGATGACAATGATTCCTACCGGTATCAATAAGTTAACAATCTTATAAAAACTCGCTGATTCAATAACTTTTTGCTGATCAATCCGGTTAATGTCTATTTGTCGCGAACGAATGTCCAATACGGAATTGTCGCCCATCATGTAATCCGTAAGGTTTTGGAAAAATTCCTGGTTTCCGAAGAAATGAGGGAACTGAATACGCATGAGGTCTTCACTGAATTGCAGGTCGTTCAAAGCTTTCGGTTTGTACATGAATCCTTCACCGATCTTCTTCGGCATAGAGTCGTATTGGTTGGCAATAAACTGCGCATTACCCACTACAATAATCTTCCCTTCCTTCACACTTTTATCCGTATATCCGGCATCCGGGTTATTGGCAAATTCCTCTACCAGTCTGTTTTTGAAATAGGAAGTGAAATGTCCTTCGGCCAGTCCTGCCAAACATTTTTTATTGCTTTCGCTTTCAGGGTTTGGAACCAGTTCCGGATTATTACCGTAGTTCAATGGCATCGCCAGACTCACAAGCGGTGCCAGTCCGGTTGCTGTTGCATTGGTTGAAGATGTTAGGATAGGGGTTAAGGCAATTTGCGGGTCGTTTCCAA
The DNA here is from genome assembly GCA_003247185.1 of Crocinitomicaceae bacterium. Taxonomy (GTDB): domain Bacteria; phylum Bacteroidota; class Bacteroidia; order Flavobacteriales_D; family Crocinitomicaceae; genus UBA4466. Next base: position 7,072 of record QKAV01000160.1, on the reverse strand, counting down.
CAAACTGAACTTCATTACAATACTTAAGGGACACCGGCTCCACATTTCGGGAAATCGGATGAGAAGTGGGAGTTGCCAGAACATAATAGAACCACGGAATAATCGGTTTATTCGCTAACGGAACCTGAAGTGGCAAGCATTGCGCATCAATTACATAGTTATCATTGACTTTTAAACCATAATCAAACAGCAAACGATCCAGTCTTGTTTCGTAGCGCACGGTGTTTGTCTGACCATAGCGCATCAATGTATCCTGAGGAAGATAGAGTTGTTCGAGGAAGCACATCAATCGCCCGCCTTTCATTACAAACTGATCGATGAGATACAAATCCTTATCACTAAACACATCACGTGGTCGGGCAATAATCAAACCATCAACATTGTCCAATGCGTGAATAGAATCGTTGAGCGATACATCGACTACATTGTAATACGGCGAAAGTAAGGCACGGACACGCTGTGTTTGCGCAAATGTTAATTCATCATGACCTTGAAGAAAGGCTACTCGTTTTTTGGTCTCCTGCGTAGCTTTACGGATCGCACTGATGAGGATGTATTCCAGGTTGTTAATCGAATTCTGAATCTTGTCTCCCATGCCTTTCAGCTGGAATGGCTGACCTGATTTCGATCCGGGAAGTAATTGCACTGTGCTAACGGTTGAACCACCATAATCGATTGTTGCTCCCGGCCATAGCAAAAGCTGACTCTGTTCACCGTCTTTTGAATATAAGACCGTCATAGGAAGAATTCCTTCACCTTTTGCCCACAACTGGTCCTGAAGTTCACGTTGTTCTTCTTCTGTTCCCGCATTCGGGTCTACAAACTGATATTCGATGCGGTCACCTGCATATTGCTTGAATTCCTTCAGTTTATCTTCTACTGCGTTGCGGAAATAAGACAATTCAGCCGGTAAATTTCCCGCCAGATAAATCTTCAAACTCAAACGACTTTTGAAGTTCTCTGATTTCTTGAGATAATCAACCGTTCCTTCTGCCAGTGAATAACGATGGTCACTGGTCATGTCTATGCGTTCATAAAGAAATGAGCTAATGATATTCACCAGAATAACAGCAGCTACAACAACTCCGAGGAAAGTGAGATTAAAAAGACCTGATACTACGCGTTTTTTCTCTGCCATCTCTTACTTCTTAATTGATTTAACAACTGTCAATGCCGCATAGATGAACACGATGATCACGCTTAAGAAATAAACGATGTTCTTCGTGTCGATCACTCCTTTTTTTATCGCTTCGTAATGGTAGGAAATACCACAGTACTGAATAATACTATCAAACTTGCCCATCAGATTAAAGGATCCTAGCAATGTAAAACCATCATAAAATAACCAGCTCAGGAACATGGCCAATATAAATGCAACGATTTGACTGCTGGTGAAAGATGATGCAAAGATTCCGATTGCAACAAATGTGGCTCCCAGGAGGATTAAGCCAAGGTAGGAAGTCATTGTGGCACCATGGTCGAATTTCTCAGGATCAAGTGATAGTGAAACCATAGAAAAATAATAGACGATGGTAGGTAATAAGGCCACGATCAATAACGTAACACCTGCAAAATACTTCGCAAGAATAATTTTCACGTCAGAAATCGGACGGGTAAACAGTAGCTCAATAGTACCTGTACGTCGCTCTTCAGCTATTGAACGCATGGTAATTGCGGGAATCAGTATCAGGAAAATAATAGGAGCAAGGTTGAAGAATGGAATCAAATCTGCTTCTGTTCCTTCCAGTAAATTGGTGTTTTCAGTAATCACCCAATGGAATAATCCTGCTGAAATAAGGAAGATCAAAATAAAGATGTATCCAATAATGGAACTGAGAAAACTTCTTATTTCCTTGATGTAAAGTGCGCGCATACTTTCTTTCGAAATTGAATTCAAAAATACGATTTACTTTTTATTCAGTACCTTGATAAATGAGCCTTGATCGCTTAATTTATTCAGGTGTAATTGTTAATGATTTATCTGATCAGAGCTTTTGATCGAATCCGTTGAAATAAGCGCCTACTGTCCATGCCTCGGGTTTACCATCGAACCACACTTTGATGTGCGGCCAGATTTCGCTGAATTCAGGAGATAAACGATAGTTTTCCAAATCTTGCTCTGATGCCCAATGACTATAAGTAAAAACGGTTGTTGGGTTACCTTTTTCCTGATACAGTTTCATGCCGTAACATCCCGGGAAATTATTGACGATATGAGAAATGGTATCGAAATAGGAGAGGAAATCTCTTAGATTTTCTTCTCTGAATTGAAGTTTAACTATACGGGTGATCATTAAAACAGTTCGTTTAGCGTGTTGTGCGATCCCTGCGAAGTAAATTCTATTCGAATAAGATCATTTCGGTTTAATCCGAATAATTTGTTTGCGCCTCCCGTACCGTTTTTGGCGGCTCTGTTGATGGCAATTTCCAACAAACCGTTTTCATTGAATATCGCCACGCGCTCTCCCGGAGGAACCGTGTTATAGGAGGGGCTGATCTCATCGATAAAGTAGCTTTTACTTCTGAAGTAGATCGTAAACTGAGACTCTCCTTTTTCGCGCTCAAATAATTCGCGAGTCACGTTGGTGATCGCATTTCCGTAGCTGTCGATGTGAATGATATGCCCCTTGATTAATTTATCTTCTATAATCGGAAGTGGGCTAAAGGCCGTTTTAAATCCTTCTTCCGGGCTGGCAAGTTCTTCAATCGCTTTTCCATTCATCAACTCAATAGCAGTTTTGCACAGGATGTTCTTAGTCGGAAACTGGAAGGCCTTCGGGTTACTTAAAATATGATCCAGTCGGTAGAATTGAAAATCTCTACGCTCACCGGCAAAGGTTCCGAAAAAGCCATTGTCATTACTTATGAAATAATGCCCGTCCATGATCATAATCGACGGGAAACTTCCGTTGTTCGGCCCAAAGTTGATAATCGGCTCGGAATCCACACCGATGATATGGATGGTTCCTTCCGGGAAATCTTTGTAGCAGGAACGGAGCAGATAAGCGGCTTCAACAACATCAAACGCCGTGATATCATGCGAGATATCAACTATAGTCACATTTTCTGCGTTAGAATACAGATAACCCTTGATCGAGGCAACATAGTAATCTGATGTTCCAAGGTCAGTGGTTAATGTGATGAGTTTTCTTGCCATTTATTCGAGGTCGCTGAAACGAATTATTTCTAAATTTGACCAAATTTAAGTTTAATTGGCTAATAATATAAACGACAAATAATTTTATCCTTTGCTGGAACGTAAGATCGAAATTACCGGGGTGAATCCCGCAGAGCTATTTGGAGTAAATAATTCCAAATTAAAACACATCAAGAGTTTCTTTCCAAAACTTAAGGTCATGGCGCGCGGAAATGTGTTGACCATAGCCGGAGATGAAGAAGTGATGGATGAATTTGAACGCAAATTCGACCTGCTGATCCGTCACTACCATAAGTTCAATAATTTGACAGAGAACAACATTGATAACCTGATGATGGAAGACGGATCAAAAATGTTGAACAACGACGATGGTTCAGCTACTCTGGTTCACGGGAATCAGGGAGCAAAAATCAAAGCAAAGACCATCAATCAGAAGAAGTTGGTGGAGTTGGTGGATCGCAATGATATGGTGTTTGCCGTTGGTCCTGCCGGTACGGGAAAAACCTATACCGCTGTTGCACTTGCTGTACGTGCTTTGAAGAACAAAGAGGTGAAACGAATCATTTTAACCCGTCCTGCTGTGGAAGCCGGAGAAAATTTGGGGTTCCTGCCAGGAGACCTGAAGGAAAAATTAGATCCGTATTTAATGCCTCTGTATGATGCCTTGCGTGATATGATTCCACCGGAAAAACTGGCGGACATGATCGAGTTCGGAATCATTGAGATCGCTCCTTTGGCCTTTATGCGCGGACGAACATTAGACAAGGCGTTTGTGATTTTGGATGAAGCTCAGAATACAACAAAAATGCAAATGAAAATGTTCCTGACCCGTATGGGGATGACAGCAAAGTTTGTCATTACCGGAGATATGTCTCAGATAGACTTACCTCATAAACAACCGTCAGGATTGGCTTATGCATTAGATGCTCTGGAAGAAGTGCCGGGGGTAGGAATTGTCCGCATGGGACAGGTGGATGTGATCCGTCACACGCTCGTGAAACGCATTATTGACGCCTTTGATAAGGCAGATGAAGCCGATAAAGAAAAAAAAGAACAACGTAAAAACGAAAACAGAGATGAGTCAGGCGATAACCGAAAGTAATTTTCATTTCAAAGGACAAAAAAGTGTGTACCACGGAAAAGTTCGTGATGTATATACACTGGATAATGGATTATTAGTCATGGTGGCGTCTGATAGAATTTCGGCATTTGATCATATTCTTCCGAAAGGCATTCCGTTCAAGGGACAAGTATTGAATCAGGTAGCTACGATGTTTCTTGAAGCGACAAAAGATATTGTACCGAACTGGCTGATTGCTACTCCGGATCCAAGTGTTGCGGTTGGAATTGCTTGCGAGCCTATTCGTATTGAAATGGTGATCCGTGGTTATTTGTCTGGTCATGCCGCACGTGAATACAAGGCGGGCAGAAGAGTGCTTTGTGGGGTAACGATGCCGGAAGGGATGATCGAAAATGATAGATTTCCTGAGCCTATAATTACTCCGGCAACGAAGGCTGACGAAGGTCATGATGAGGATATTTCCCGTGAAGAGATTATTGCAAGAGGGATTTTACCGGAAGAGACGTATCAGCAATTAGAAAAATATACGCGTGCTTTATTTCAACGCGGTACGGAGATGGCGGCAAAACAAGGTCTTATTCTCGTAGACACGAAGTATGAGTTTGGTTTGAAAGATGGTGAAATTTATTTGATAGATGAGATTCATACACCTGATTCTTCGCGCTATTTCTATGCTGATGGTTATGAAGAGCGCCAGGCGAAAGGTGAGGCGCAAAAGCAATTGTCAAAAGAATTCGTTCGTCAGTGGTTGATTGAAAATGGATTCCAGGGATTGGAAGGACAAACAATGCCTGTGATGCCGGATGAATTTGTACAGACGGTGACCGATCGCTACATCGAATTGTATGAAAAAATTACAGGGAAGTCATTCGTGAAATCAGATACTTCCGATATAGCTGATCGCATTCAGAAAAACGTAGACGACTTTTTGGAGAGTCTGTAATTCTGATTGATTAAAAATATCAGAAAGGGTGGAATTAATTCTACCCTTTTTGTTTGCCTTCAAAATAGGCAGAAATATGATTGGTGAACGGTAAAACGAGGATGCCAATTCCTACATTGAAAAGCAGGTGAGCAAGAGCTACCTGTACGGAAGGGTTTGAACTGGTGGATCGGATCATTTCGGTGAACAAGGTATGTACAGGTAGATAGATCAATGCCCCAAACAGGTTAAAGAACAGATTCAGCAGTGCCGTCTTTTTAGCTACCCGGTTGAGTTTGATAGAGGCCAGAAATGCGGTTGAAGTGGTACCGACGTTTGATCCGACAATAATACCAATTGCGCTTTCCAGTTGAATGACATTCTGGGCCGTAAGAATGATAGCCAGACCAACAGTCACGGAACTCGATTGCGTGATAGCTGTTACCAAAACCCCGATTAAAATTCCACTGATAGGATGGGAGGCATAGCTTAAAAACTGGATCATTTTTTCGCTGTCCTTTAGTGGGTTCAGGCTCTGATCGAGCAACTGTAAGCTAAACAGGATTAATCCGAGGTAGAACAATGGCTTCGAGAAAAGCCGTATTCTCTCGGGAAAATAACCAACAATAAAACCGATAACGATAAGGACGGTGCCAAGAAAATTGATATCGAGTGTTACTAACCATGCCGTAACAGTTGTTCCAAGATTGCTTCCTAGCAGGATGGGTAAACTTCCTGAAAATGATATTAGTCCGGTATCTACAAATGAAACAAGTATTGAGGTGACAACAGAGCTGGATTGTACAATTCCGGTTGCAATAAACCCAAACAGGAAACCTTTGTACCGATTATTGGATACAGAGGTAAAGAGCCCATTCATCCTGCCTTTGGCTCTCTTCTTGAGATTATTGGCAAAGTGATCCATACTATGAACGAATAAAGCGATCATAGCAATAATCGATATACTTATCTCATACCATTGCATGGGTGTAATTATTTGGCCGAAGTTAATCTATTTCAGAAAAAAAAATGGGTTGAAGAATACTCCAACCCATTTAAATTTTATTAACGCGTTTATTAGCCTAATTTATCGGCCCGCTCACGCGCTTTCTGCATGATGTCGTCTGCTTTTACCTGTGCTTCATCTTCCAGTTTTTTCGCTTTTTTCTCTGCTTCGTCATTCAGTTTTTTCGCTGATACTTCTGCAGCTTTTTTCTTAAGTGGATTACTTCCAGCTTCCTGAATAAGTGCATCGCCCTGTTTCTTCGCTTCATCACGAATCTTGTCTGCGGCAATTTTTGCGTCAGCAACAACTTTGTCCGCTTGTTTCTGCGCATCCGCCAGAATTTTTTGCTTTTGTTTTTCGATCTCTTCTTTAGCGTCATCGATCTTGTCATTCACAATTGCTTTGACCGTGTCTTTAGCTGTTTGTGTCACACTGTTGATCAGATTGTCTTTGAAATCACCTGTGGCTTTAAGAATAGCTTCTTTAAAGTCGGTAGTGATCTTCGGATCTTTTGTGTCACCTGTTGCGATCACGTTTACAGGGATAAAATCTGGAAGTTTTCCGATGTCCAGTTTAGGTACCAGAGCATTCAGTTTACTCATTGCGGATTCTACTTCTTTTACCATGGAAGCCGGGATTTTTTCCTTCGGCACGTCCATTTTAAAGTTGTAGTTCAGTTGTTGATCCAGTGTAGTGTAACCGGATACGCTTGTACTCATTCCGCCAATTTTCGTAATAAATGGTAGTAAGGTTACTTTTCCATCCTGAACGGAGAACTTCGTTTTAAAGTCTTTCAAAGTTTGATTGTTCAGATTATCCAGCTTGGTCACTTTCCCAATCTTATCAAACAGTTTAATGTCCTTGATGTGCAGTGATTTGGATGTGATGTCTCCGATACTGGACAAG
>QKAV01000127.1 GCA_003247185.1 Crocinitomicaceae bacterium | reverse complement strand
AAACATTCCAAAATGGCGAAATCAATTTCATCCATACTACTCATGCTATTCTGTTTTACGTGTAAAATAACATATTTTCAGTATTAAATTCTACATATTTCAATTTTTAAGAATAATATTCTTCACTTCTTATATTATTCCGAAATTTAATAGGTTTGATACAAACAAATTTCTTTTGATATGAAACCGGAAAGTTTAATGATGAGTTACGGATATAAACCATCTCTCTCTGAGGGAGCGATCAAATGTCCGATTTTTCAGACCTCAACTTTTGTATTCCATAATGCAATGGAAGGTAAGCGCTTTTTTGAAGTAGCTTATGGTCTGAGAGAAAAAGAACAGGACGAAGAACTGGGATTGATCTACAGCCGTCTGAACAATCCGGATCTGGAAATTTTGGAAAACAGATTGTGCCTTTGGGATGAAGCCGAAGACTGTGCCGTTTTCGAAAGTGGTATGTCAGCCATTTCAACCGTAATGATGGAATTTTTAAGTCCGGGAGATGCTATTCTATATAGTAAGCCAGTGTATGGCGGAACAGACCATTTTATTCATCACTTTCTTAAAAAGATGAACATTGGCCATGTTGGTTTTTATCCTGGTGAATCAAAGGAGACAATTAAAAACAGGATTAAGGAAATGGGAATGGAAGGAAAGGTGAAATTAATTCACATTGAAACTCCGGCCAACCCAACCAATACCGTAATTGACATCGAAATGTGTGCGCAACTTCGGGATGAATTAAGTACGGAAGATTCACGCGTGGTGTTTTCAGTTGACAATACCTACATGGGACCGGTTTGGCAACATCCGTTGAAACACGGAGCTGATCTCGTACTATATTCCGCAACAAAATACATTGGTGGTCATTCGGATGTAATTGCAGGAGCCTGCCTGGGAAGCAAAGAGTTAATGGCCAGAGTAAAAGGATTGCGTACCTTCTTCGGAAACATGGCCGGACCATGGACAGGATGGTTACTGATGCGTAGCCTGGAAACACTAAAAGTGCGTATGGATAAACAGGCGGAAAATGCGATGCACGTTGCTGCATTCCTCAATCAGCATCCTAAAGTTGAGAAAGTATATTACATTGGAAACACTGCACAATTTGGCTCTGCAGAAGAAAAGGCAATTATCGAAAAACAGTGCAGTTCCTATGGTGCAATGATTGCTTTTGACATCAAAGGCGGAGAAGCCGAAGCGTTCAGATTTCTGGACAGCTTGAAATTAATCAAATTGGCAGTTTCTCTAGGTGGTACTGAAAGCTTAGCCGAACATCCGCAAACGATGACGCATGCTGATGTGTCTCCGGAAGATAAAGCAACAATGAGCATTACTGAAAAATTAGTTCGTCTTTCTATCGGAGTAGAGTATTACGGTGATCTGATTGCCGATATCGCAAATGCGTTGGAAACAGTTTAAAACTGTGCCTCCCTCACATCTCGAATCATTAACTGGAGAGTAGTCCTGTCGTTCCAGGTATTATTCTCCAGTGTATAAACCATATCGAAAGGCAATCCGGATGCTACTTCGTCCATTTTTTCTGCCATTCTGAAACCAATAGCATCTATAACAAGATCGTTTGGTGGTTGAGTTACCTTTAGTTTCAGGTGTTCTTCTTTCAAAACCCTGGCTTCCGTACTGTACAGGTTTTTGGAGAGGAAGACCGGTTTCATATTTCCGGGTCCAAAAGGTTCAAACCGATCAATGATTCGCTTCATTCTAGGGATCCGTAATCGATTTTCATCGGAGCCAAAAAGATCTCCGAAACTCAATTCTGCATCTACTTCCACTACTTCTTTAAAAAGACTCTGGTTAAAATTATCTCCTATTACCTTTTCAAAGGCTGATCGAAAATCGTCCAGTTTTTTTCGCTCTATGGTCAACCCTGCCGCAAACGCATGTCCCCCGAACTGAATCAAATGATCTTCGCACTGCTCAATCATATCATAGATATTGATTCCCGGAATAGATCGTGCAGAACCTGTAAGTACATCTCCATCTCCTGAAAATACAATTGTAGGGCGATAAAAATTCTCAATCAATCTGGAGGCAACAATACCAACAACTCCTTTGTGCCAATTTGTACCGTGAAGGACTGTCGTTCTGTTTTCCTCGAGTCCTAAACCGTATATAATTGACAAAGCCTCTTTTGTGATTTCATTATCCAGACGTCGCCGTTCCGTATTATCAGACTCTATTTCATTTACCAGGCGCGCGATTTCATCGTTATCCGGATGGATCATCATTTCTACCGCAAAGCTTCCGCTTCTCAATCTTCCTGCAGCGTTAATCCGGGGAGCTATTGTAAAAACCACATCCGAAAGCGACAAGGGAAAACTTCTCCCCGCCTGTCTCATCATCATCAAAAAAGCTGCTCTGGGATCTTTATTCAGTTGCGCCAAACCTTGATGTGCGAGAATTCTGTTTTCACCTGTTACATCAACAATATCTGCCCCGATACTGATTGCCAGAAGGTCCAACTGGTCAAACACCAGATTACGATCAATTATTCCCCACTCTGACAAGCCTTGTACCAGTTTAAATCCCACTCCACATCCTGATAATTCTTTGTAGGGATAATTACAATCCTTTTGTTTGGGATCCAGCACAATACAATTTGGTAGATCTTCTCCGGGTGTATGGTGGTCACAGACAATGACCTGTACACCATTTTCTTCCAGTTTTGCAATCTTTTCCACTGCTTTAATACCACAATCCAAAAGGATCATAACATTCACTGAATGCTCAATGGCAAAGTCCACCCCCTGATCACTCAAACCATATCCTTCTGAATACCGATTCGGAATATAGTAGCCAAGATTAGTTGTACAATTTGACAAAACATTGTGCATGACTGCAACTGCCGTCGTACCATCAACATCATAATCTCCGTAGAGTAAAACCTTTTGATTTTTTTCTATTGCTTCCGAAAGGAGAGTTACGGCCTCCTGCATTCCCTTCATCAAAAACGGATCGTGCAATTCTTCCAAACTCGGATTAAAAAATCGCTCTGCCTCTTCATAGGTGGTAACTCCTCGTTGAACAAGCAAACGAGCTATTATGGGGTCAACTTTAAGTTTTGAACGGATTTCTTCGACAAGTGTATCACTCTCCACAGACCTGATCATCCACATCTTATCTTTCATTGTATATTAGGTTTGGTTAGGTTCAAAAACGTATTTATTTTTAAGTTATGAAAATAATTTCAATCCTTGTTCTGCTTTTTTCGATTGGCACGCTCCACGCTCAGGTAAAGTCCTATTATTTTTCTTCGCCTGTTCCCGGAGAAGTGGTTCACAATGTTTCATCGCAATACTATGGCAATTATGAAGACGGTAAGGGGCGAATTTACTCTTTTTCCGATTCAGGTCTGTTTCTGTTATCTACAACTGTTTCTGCGATAAGCAGAGAAACTGTCAGAGAATCTTCTACCTATCAGGTTTCCAACGGATATATTCACGGTGTTGTAAAAAATGATTCTATTCCATGCATTGAGGATGGTGATAACTACATTTTTGGCGTACGCAATAGAGATGAACTTGTCTCGAAATATTCCAGAAACAAACTCGTTCATTCGACCAAATTCTCCGATACCTATTACCTTAATCTGTACGAGAACGGTGTATATAATCTTATGCGTTTGAAGTTCGTAAAAGGTGAACTCCAGATCAGCAGTTTTGATTATGAGCCGGAAACCACTGTTTTTGATCAGGTTACGGATCGTCGTTCAGACAACCAATCAACAATTTCTCTGGTGCTTCTCAACCCAACTGAAGAAGAATTTAATGCCCTTCTTCAATATGGGATTTTCGACACTGCCAAGGTTTACAAGCGGATCAAATAATCGTGGAAGCCTGGTACAAACGCAATTCATCCCAAGTAAATAATTCTCCGGATAATTCTTTCATTTCCTTCAGGATCAGACCTTCTCTTCCTCCAAAAATTTCTTTGAGTTGAGCAATGCGTTCGACGGATAATACCTGATCCAGATTTAATTTTTCTTCCGTAATCAAACGGGCGCAGTGTCCGTAGACCGTAGATTCCGTCAATTGACGCTTTTGGGCGATTTCCGGTATTGTCAAACCGTAATTTATCAGTTCCAATGTGATCTGTTGTGTTGGTAGTTTCCGTACCTCCTTCTTTTCAGGCTTTGTATCCAAGGTCCTCAATGGAAGAGCCTCTTCTTCCATTTCAAACAGAGACACATTCGTCCGCACATCGTTTTTTACCAAGTTGATCTTGGTGAATTTGTAGTTTCTAATTTCATCAGTGACAACGGTGAACTTATTCAATTCACGGCCATTTCTAACCGCTTCAACCATATTCATCACCCTTTTCAATTTGATTGCTTTCTCCGTATTCAATTGATCCAGCACCTCCAATTCTTCATTGAAGTGTGAAGCTCCTCGTTTGCGCTGAATCTCATACATAACACGCAAAGTTGCAACGGTCACTCTATCGATTACCTCAAAAAATGCTTTGTAACGCGTTTGCAATAAATCAAACAAGCCTTCAACATCAACCTGCCTCTCAAATAAGCGTTTCAATTCATCGCGAAATAATCGGCTAGCTTCCTGCAATCCTTCCAAAGCTGAAAATTGCTGATATGCAAAGGCCTTATATGCACCCTTGATCGATCGAGATGATAAACCGGCATAGCTGCGTTCATGTAACGCCCATTTTTGATAAATTTCAAACATGTCAAACGCATCCAGGATCACATAATGCAGGTAGTCAGCGGTTTCCTTATTCAACCTGCCTTCCAGATCACTTTCTCCGGCGTTCGAAGAATAATTCATTACAGCGGCATCGGTGGAAATACCATTCAGTGGAATTGGATTCAGCAGCACCAATCCTTCCAATGAGCGCACACGTGATAACGCCACATAAGCCTGACCCGGAACAAAAGATTTCGAAACATCTATGATCGCTTTGTCGAAAGTAAGCCCCTGGCTTTTATGCACTGTGATGGCCCATGCCAGTTTGAGGGGATATTGAACAAATGTACCGAGTACTTCCTCCTCCATTTCACCTGTTAGCTCATTGAACGAGTATTTAATATTGTTCCATTCATATTTTTCAACCGTAATTTTCTTCTTCTCTTCGAAAAATTCAATCTCAATCTCGTTTTCATCGAGATAAACCACCTCCCCCATTTTTCCGTTGTAGTATGCACGGTTTCCTGAAACATCATTTTTGATAAACATGACCTGCGCTCCCTTTTTTAACTCCATTTCTGCATCCAACGGAAACATATGTGGTGGAAATTCCCCTGTTATCTCTGCCTTGTATCTGAAAACCGTAGATTGCACCTCATCCAGTTTCGTCCGGTTGATCACATCCGCGTCCTTATTATGCGTGGTCAATGTAACATATTCTTTGAGCTTGCCTGTCGCGTTAGGGTCAACATGCCGGTTCAGTACTTCAATATCATTTCTGGTGAGTGTATTCGTTCGTAAAGCGTTCAGGATTGACAGAAAATGCTCGTCCTCCTGCCTAAAGACTTTACATAACTCCACATATACAGGTTTCACTTCATCGAAAACTCTTGCACTGAAAAAATGAATACTTCGGTAAAACTTATTGAGATAATTCCACTCATCGTACTTTACCACCGGTGGAAGCTGAAAAAGATCACCAATAAACAAAACCTGAACTCCACCGAAGGGTTCATTTATCTGCCGAACATTTCGCAGCATCCAGTCCATCGCATCCAGCAGATCAGCACGCAACATACTCACCTCATCTATGATTAATAATTCCAGATTCTGGAACATAGACTTCCGATTTGCATTCAGACGAAAATGCATTTTCAGCGACTTTTTGTTCTCGATCTTCACATTCCCTCCAAAAGGTTGAAAATCAAAATCCGGTACAAATGCAGAAAACGGCAATTGAAAAAAGGAATGAATGGTCACCCCTCCTGCATTTAACGCTGCAATTCCTGTAGGAGCAACTATGACTGTCCGTTTGTGAGTACTGTCAACTATTCGCTTGAGCAAGGTCGTTTTACCTGTCCCTGCCTTTCCGGTTAAAAAGATTGGTGAATTGGTTTGGTTTACAAATCGCTCTACAAATTCAGCAATGTTATCGGTTAGTTGTGTGGTATTATTTTCGTTCATGTACTTTAATTTAAGCAAAAAGTTCATTTCATTTGAGCCATGGGCAGAATTTTAAAAAAATCCGACATGATCACAACAAAATGGCCGGGTGGCAAAACCAGTCAAATTTATATTTCACCAGAAAGCCGTGTATTTGGAAAGGATGCATTCGATTTCAGAATCAGCCTTGCAACAGTTGAAAAACAAGAAACAACTTATACTCCATTTCCGGATGTAATGCGCAATCTTTTAGTTGTAGATGGAAAGATTACACTCGTTTCAATGAATGAATCCATCCAACTCAGCCCAGGTGATCGTTATATCTTTTCCGGTTCAGATCATTTGCAATGCTTCGGGACTTCCACCAATTTTAATTTGATGTACAACAGGTCAAAGTTCAAAACAGAACTAAAAATGATATCTAATTCGCAATTTTCAATCGAAAAAAGCAATTATTTCAGTATTATCTATCCATTAAAGGGAAATGTAACACTTTACTCTCCGACTGAAGCGATCCAATTAGATGAGACGGAATATTGGATTGGAAAATCTGAATTAATCAACATTCAACTACACGAAGGAGATATGGTTGTTTTGGCAATTCTCAATCTTATAGGCTAAATGTTCACAATATCCCGAGACTCCTCCTCTTCTCTGCGATAGGTTGTTATCCTTTCACAGTGAACACAGAGGTCAAAAAACAGAGAATACTGAAAGTTTTAGTAAAGTCTCTCTGTGAAACTCTGTGACTCCTCCCTGTTCTCTGTGATGCAGTGTTATCTTTTCACAGAGCGCCCCGAGGTTACAACACAGAGTATACACTGAAAGTTTAAGTATGGCCTCTCTGTGAAACTCCGTGACTCCTCCTTTTCTCTGTGATGCAGTGTTATCCATTCACAGTGAACACAGAGGTTAAAACACAGAGTATGCTGAAAGTTTTAGCATGGTCTCTCTGGATACTCCGTGAATCCTCCTTCTCTCTGTGATGCAGTTTTATCTTTTCACAGAGTACACCGAGACATCCTTCATACTGTGCAATGAGGTTTTAGGAACACAAAACTCAATTGTATTTTTCAATTGCAATCTTGGTATCCTCCGGCTCAGCAAGATCTGTCAATAATGCACTACTATCCAAAGCTGTAAATGCGATGTCTTCTGCAAGTACTTCACCTTTTACATAACTTTGATTGTTCACGATAGCCGATTTGATTGTTTCATTCGTATCAATATTTAATACGATTCGATCTGTTACATCCAATCCACTGTCCTTACGAAGGTTTTGAACCCGATTCACCAATTCACGTGCAATTCCTTCTGAAATCAACTCTTCAGAAAGCGTGATATCAAGTGCAACCGTTATTCCTCCTTCAGAACTTACCAACCACCCTGGAATATCCTGAGCCGTGATTTCAAAATCAGTCAATTCCAATTCAATCATTTCACCATCGATCTCGCCCTTCCAACCGTGTTCTGCTTCCACCATAGCAATTTGCTCGGCAGACATTTGTCCGACCATGGCTGCAATCGCCTTCATTTGTTTTCCGTATTTCGGTCCGATCGTTTTGAAATTTGGCTTGATACTTTTAACTAATACCGTATTATCCTCAGAAAGCAATTCCAACTCCTTCACATTGACTTCAGATAAAATCAAGTCAGTCACATGCATCAGGTTTTCAGCAAAACGCTTATCCAATGCAGGAACCATAATCTTCTGCAGTGGTTGTCGCACACGAATTTTTTCTTTCTTCCTCAATCCAAGTACCAATGATGACACGCGTTGTGCAATTTCCATTTGCGCTTCCAGATTTGCATCTATGTAATCCTCATTTGCTTCCGGGAAATCCGCAAGATGAACAGATTCCATTGCAAATCTTCCTGACACGGCATTGAGATCATTAAACAATTGATCCATGTAGAATGGAGCAATCGGAGAACCAAGAATTGAAATTGTTTCCAAACACGTATAAAGTGTCTGATATGCGGACAATTTATCCCACTGGCTTGCCTCATCTTCTCCTGTTTTCCAATAACGTCTTCTACAGAGACGTACATACCAGTTTGATAACTGATCATTGAGGAAGTCCTGAATAGCACGTCCAGCCCTGGTCGGTTCGAATGATTCGTATGCTATATTTACTTCCTTTATCAAAGTATTCAGCTTGGATATAATCCAACGATCAATCTCAGGTCTGTCGGCAACCGGAATTTCTTCTTCACTATAATTGAACCCATCAATATTAGCGTACAAAGCAAAGAAGGAATACGTGTTGTAAAGTGTTCCGAAGAACTTCCGTTGAACTTCTGTAATTCCGTCTAGATCGAAACGCAGGTTATCCCATGGCTGCGCATTTGTAATCATATACCAACGCGTCGCATCCGGTCCGTATTTAGATAATGTTTCGAACGGATCGATCGCATTTCCTAAACGCTTCGACATTTTCTGCCCGTTCTTATCCAAAACCAATCCATTGGAAACAACTGCTTTGTATGCAACTGAATCAAATACCATCGTTGCAATTGCATGCAAGGTATAGAACCAACCACGTGTCTGATCCACTCCTTCAGCGATGAAATCTGCAGGGTAGGCAAGGTGGTTGTCAATCAATTCCTTATTCTCGAAAGGATAGTGCCATTGCGCGTATGGCATCGATCCCGAATCAAACCAAACGTCAATGAGGTCCGCCTCACGTTTCATAGGTTTACCGCTTGGAGATACAAGGATAATCTGATCCATGTAATGTTTATGAAAATCGATCTTCGCATAGTTATTAGTGCTCATATCCTCCGGATTGAAATCCGCTAAAGGATTCGCACTCATTAGACCTGTGTCTACTGCACGTTGACATTCTTCTTTCAACTGTTTTGCAGATGAGATACAAACCCGCTCATCTCCGTCTTCAGTCGACCAGATCGGAATCGGAATACCCCAGTAACGCGAACGCGAAAGGTTCCAGTCATTCACATTTTCCAACCATTTTCCAAAGCGACCTGTCCCGGTTGATTCCGGCTTCCAGTTAATCGTATTATTCAAAGCGATCATGCGCTCCTTCACATTTGTCGTGCGTATAAACCAGGAATCCAGGGGGTAATACAACACCGGTTTGTCCGTTCTCCAGCAATGCGGATAACTGTGGACGTACTTCTCTACTTTGAATGCTTTGTTCTCTGTTTTTAATTTGATAGCGATCTCAACATCAACAGATTTCTCAGGTGCCTGACCTTCATCATAGTATTCATTCTTGACATACATCCCTGCAAATTCTCCCATTTCCGGTCTGAATCTGCCTTGTAAATCAACTAATGGAACAGGATTTCCATTCTCATCCAACACCAGTAATCCCGGAACACCCGCATCATTAGCAACCTTTGCATCATCCGCACCAAATGTAGGCGCGGTATGAACAATCCCGGTACCATCTTCCGTTGTAACGAAATCTCCAGGAATTACCTGAAAAGCCTTGTCAGCATTCTCGTATGGAAGAGCATAAGGAAGCAGTTGCTCATACTTTAAGCCGGTTAATTCAGATCCTAAGCAACTTCCTGCAACATAGTACGGAATCTTTTTGTCTCCGGAATTATATCCTTTCAACTCTTCAACAGACTCTACCTGGAAGAAATTTTTGCTGAATTGATACCCAACAAGATTTTTTGCCAGAATTACATTGATTGGTTCATTCGTGTATTGATTAAAACTCTTCACCAATACATATTCGATCTTCTGTCCAACTGTCAGCGCTGTATTGGAAGGCAAAGTCCAAGGAGTTGTTGTCCAGGCAAGGAAATGAATATCCTCCCCCTCTGCCCACCCTCCAAAGGGAGATGTTTGGCCAGGAACCATTTTAAATTGTGCCACAACAGTTGTATCCGACACATCTCGGTAACACCCCGGTTGGTTCAATTCATGTGACGATAGTCCCGTACCTGCCTTAGGAGAATACGGTTGGATCGTATAACCTTTGTATAACAACCCTTTATCGTACAATTGGCCCAAAAGCCACCAAACCGATTCCATGTACTTAGGTTCATAGGTAATGTACGGATCGTTCATATCTACCCAGTAACCCATTTTCTCGGTCAGATCATTCCAGATGTCCGTGTATTTCATCACTGCTTTACGGCAGGCATCATTGTACTCTTCAACCGTGATTTTCTTCCCAATATCTTCTTTCGTGATCCCCAGTTCCTTTTCCACTCCTAACTCAACAGGCAGTCCGTGTGTATCCCATCCCGCTTTACGCTTTACCTGGTATCCCTTTAATGTCTTATAACGACAAAAAATATCCTTAATCGTACGTCCCATAACGTGGTGAATCCCCGGAAGTCCGTTGGCAGAAGGCGGACCTTCGAAGAAAACAAATTGTTTATCTTCAGGACGAGAGCTAATAGATCGTTCAAAAACAGATTTCTCTTTCCACTTTGCCAATACATCATCCGCTACCGTAGGTAGATCAAGGCCTTTATATGTCGCGTAATTCTTCAACATCTTCATTTCTTTGAATCGTGCGAAGATAACAAATCCAAATCAACTTAGCAGCGTAAATAGCCGTCAAAGAAAACTCTTAATACTTGTTAATTCCTTACATTTGTACAATAAAAGGTGCACTTTTTTGGTTTGCCGGAGATGTTCACCTATTTTTGTTTTGTTTAACGTTTATGAAAAAATTTCAAACAGGACCATTTTTAAGTCAGATCGATATTCCGGCTGATCTCCGTTCAAAGTTCCAACACGAAGACCTTCCGGGGGTTGCAGATGACGTACGCCAATATATTGTGGATGTTATTTCGGAGATCGGTAACAGTCACTTCGGAGCGAGTCTTGGAGTTGTGGAATTAACAGTTGCGTTACACTATGTTTTTGATACGCCTTATGATCAGTTGGTCTGGGATGTCGGGCATCAGGCATACGGACACAAGATTCTTACCGGACGTAAGGATGTTTTTCCTACAAACAGAACAAAAGGTGGAATTTCAGGATTCCCTAAACGATCTGAAAGTGAATACGATACTTTTGGTGTCGGACATTCTTCCACTTCAATCAGTGCAGCTTTAGGAATGGCGGTTGCCAATCGCTATAAGGGAGAGAAAGAACGTCAACACATCGCTGTTATTGGTGATGGTGCGATGACTGCAGGCTTGGCTTTTGAAGGATTGAACCACGCCGGATTTGAAAAAGATGCAAACCTTTTAGTGATCCTGAATGACAATTGTATGTCAATTGACCCGAATGTTGGAGCACTGAAAGAATATTTAACAGATATAACGACTTCTCATACTTACAACAAAGTGAAGGATGAAGTCTGGAACTTACTAGGTAAAATTTCAAAATTTGGACCTGACGCTCAAAGTGTTGCTTCCAAAATATCTTCTGCGCTGAAGGGTTCGCTTTTAAAGCAAAGTAATTTATTTGAATCACTTAACTTCAGGTATTTTGGTCCGGTAGACGGGCATGATGCCATAGGCTTGGCAAAAATACTGGAAGACCTGAAAGATATTCCGGGACCTAAAATTCTTCATTGTATTACCCGCAAAGGAGCGGGATACAAATTTTCCGAAGAAGGAAACCCAACACAATGGCACGCCCCAGGAGTTTTCAATAAAGAGACAGGAGAGATTGTTAAGGTTGTCCCTAAATCTCCTCAACCACCTAAATACCAGGATGTGTTTGGCCACACCATTGTGGAATTAGCGGAAAAAAATGAAAAGATCATGGGAATTACACCGGCAATGCCAAGTGGATGTTCCCTGAATATCATGATGGAAGCTATGCCGGAACGCACTTTTGATGTGGGTATTGCAGAACAACACGCTGTAACATTCTCTGCGGGATTAGCAACACAGGGGATGGTTCCGTTTTGTAATATTTACTCATCATTCATGCAACGTGCATTTGATCAGGTATTACATGACGTAGCTTTACAGAACCTGAATGTTGTTTTCTGTCTGGATCGCGGTGGTTTGGTTGGTGCCGATGGCGCAACACACCATGGAGCTTACGATCTGGCTTACATGCGAATGATTCCGAATATGGTGGTGAGTGCACCTATGAATGAAGAGGAACTGCGCAATCTGATGTTTACGGCTCAACAAGAAAATATGGGACCATTTACCATTCGCTACCCAAGAGGGAATGGAGTAATGACTGAGTGGAAAACACCTTTGAAACCAATTAAAGTTGGACAGGGAAGAAAATTGACCAGCGGAGAAGACGTTGCGATCTTAACTATCGGACATCCCGGAAATTTTGCACATGAGGCAATTAAACAACTACAGGAAAAAGGCATATCTGCAGCTCATTACGACATGCGCTTCGTGAAACCGATCGATGAAACACTATTGCATGAAGTATTCTCCAAATTCAATAAAGTAATCACTGTAGAAGACGGATGCATTATGGGTGGATTTGGCTCAGCAGTTTTGGAATTCATGGCCGACCAAAATTACGCAGCCCAAGTCATTCGTCTGGGAATTCCTGACAAATATGTCCATCATGGAACTCAGAAAGAACTGTGGGCAGATTGCGGCTACGATATAAATGCGATTATTGAAACGGCAGAGAAAGTAGCTGGTAAATCCAGCTCTGAAAAAACGGCGGCTTCATAAGTCCTTTTTCTTCTACGAACTTCGATTTTACATGAGTATTGCGTGACCCCGAGCAACCGATTCAGTCATTCATACCTTATAGAATGCCTTGACTTTATCTTTTATCTGGAATATATCTTCCTTTCACAGAGGACACAAAGGCAATTGCACAGAGGCGCATAAGTATATAGTATTCACTCCGTGGAACTCTGTGATCCTCTCCCTTTCTCTGTAATACATTCTCCTTTCACAAAGGACTCAGAGATTATTACGCAGAGGCAGATAGATCTTTGGAATGCTCACTCCGTGGAACTCTGTGATCTTCTCCTTTTCGCTGTGACACTCTCCTTTCACAAAGGACATAGAGAGTTCTTACACAAGATCACTGGGCGTCTGGAACATTATTCCCACAACTGCCCTTTTACCCGCAAAAATGAATCATAGCATTTTATTTTTTATTTTGGAGCCAAAAAAGAAATGAGCTCTTCATCAACCGGCACCAACTACGGCGCATTGATCACCTTAACCACAGTATTTTTCTTCTGGGGCTTTGTTGCAGCGTCAAACGATATTCTAATTCCGGTA
>QKAV01000205.1 GCA_003247185.1 Crocinitomicaceae bacterium | reverse complement strand
CTGACAATTCATCCCTGAATTTACGAAGGTCATCTTTGGTAACTTGTCCGGAATCCAGCCTGAAAAATCGCGCTTTTTTGATGCCCCTGATCATCTCATCAAATTCGACATTTCTTTCCAGGTTGATCATGCGCAACGTGGATGGATAAAAATATAAAGAAAGGGCTGTATTGTGATTTTCAATAAAATCACTAACAACCCTGTTTTGTGCTATGCAATTGATTGAGATAAGTAAAAAAATAACTAAAAAAGTATGTCTCATGAATCGCTATTCAGATCTTTCTTTGCTTTTATCTTTGTCCTTTTCCTTCTCTTTGTCTTTCCCGTCTTTGCCCGATTCATCCAGATTCTTCAGATATTCCATGCCTTTTATGTTCATACTTTTAGACAGCTTGGCGATATTCTTCAGGTTGATCTCGCCATAAAGGCTCAGGATGAAAAAGCTTTTATTTCCGCCAACGACCATCACCAACTCATTAATGATTCCATCTTTTTCGCTGATCATAAATTTCATATTCTCACGGGCATCTTTCACTTCCATAAGCTCTTCATACCCATTTCCGGATATTTTCTTCACGGCATCAGCATAAAGTTTCTGAGAATTACCAACGCTATCAGCAGCAATCACTTTCAACCCTTTGAGCTTGCTTATGGCATCCAGGATCTCCTGCTCACTCTCGTCTCCTGGCTCGATGTTCGTAAATAACTCAAACATTTTGCTGGAGACAGAGATCTTGGTGAAATCTTCATTGTCATAATACTGATTAAAAAGTTTCGTGACAACATCATTTTGAGCATTGGCTGTAAATCCAATACAAACGGCAATAAGAATTATTAAATGTTTCATTTTCTTTAAATGTTTATTTCTGTTCTAATGACTAATTCATGAACTCAGATCCAGTCTGTTTCGATCACTTAATTTTGTTTGACAACTTCCTGGCTTTGTTCAAATTTTGAAAACTTTGTAGCATACTCACTGCTTTCATTGAGCTTGGAAGAAAGGAACAGCAAGGCCTTTTTCGTCTCCTCAAAAGCTTTTTCCGGATCGTCAAAAG
Source organism: Crocinitomicaceae bacterium (assembly GCA_003247185.1). Taxonomy (GTDB): domain Bacteria; phylum Bacteroidota; class Bacteroidia; order Flavobacteriales_D; family Crocinitomicaceae; genus UBA4466. The sequence goes on along the minus strand of QKAV01000205.1, from coordinate 2,504 downwards.
TATCAACCTGTACCATTACTGGCTGCGGGGTACTTTCCTTAATGATCCTGTTTTTGAAAATGATACTTACAGAGATGAGCAGCGCCAAAGAAGCGGCAACGTACCAGTAACTTCGCGAAATACTCCTCACTTTGGCCTTAGCTGGAGTTTCATTGATCAAGGTCAGTATCTTTTCGTCAAAATCCTGGTCTGGCAGAGTGACCTCCTTCTTGTCTCTTAAATAGTTGAAATAATCAGCGTCAGGGTGAGACGATCCTTTCGAATCGAAGAATTCCTTCAGCTCCAGCTCTTCCTGCAGATCTGTCTCGCCATTGAAGTATTTCTCAAGAAGCACTTCTGCTTTTTTCGAGTTCATGCGTTTTAAGTTTTGTTAGTTTTGCCCTGATCTCTTTTCGTGCCCGGAAAATACACACCTTCACATCAGGGATGCTGTACCCTGTTATTTCGCTGATCTCCTGATAAGAGTAGCCTTCCACATCCCGCATATGAAACGTCTCTCTTTGCTTCTGTGGCAGACGATCTACAATCTTTTGGATCAGCTCGATCGTATTTTCCGATTCTATCTTTTGATAGGGAGATTGTCCATCCGATTCCCTGTCATGACCTTCCTCAAGCTCCAGTGTCTTGTAATATTTCGACCGCAGCTTATCGACAGCAAAATTGCGTGTCAATGTCATGCACCAGGCCTCCGGATTTCGGATCTCCATAAAATCTTGCTGCTTCTCCCAAACCTTCATCATCGTTTCCTGAACTACATCCATTGACAGATCATGATCCCCCAGTATGCTATAAGCAAACCGGAACAGTTTGTTTTTCAACGGAAGTACCTCTTTTTTAAAGGTTTCGAGCATCATTTCGATAGGGAGACGCAGGTATGTAAAGAAAGTTACAATTCTTTATAATATATTTGAAAACTTTGTGCTGTCATTGTTAGTTTAGACAGTGATTCGCTTTGTTTAGTTAAGTATCGCAGTTGTTTATTTTATTTGAGCTTTCGCATAATATAGGCTTGTAGAGCATTATTATCCAGCATTTAAATAGTATTTTTGTGTAGATCACAGTGATAAAAAAGTGAGAAAAACCGCACTAATTTTCTTTCTTACCAGCGCCATTGTACTGATCATCGGACATTCCGTTTTTCCGCACAATCATGAGAGAGGAGTTTGCTACGAGCACTGCATCTCTGTAAAGAAAAATATCTCACTTTCCGACGTCATCCTGAACACACTGTCGCGTGACCTGGGTAAAAATCACCTAAAAGATTACAATGGCAGTACGCCATATCATTTTGAGGGTTTATTCCTGCCACCAGAAATCATCATGGTGCCCGATGCCTTTTTTACCCAGTGTACGCTTAGTCGCGACGATTCAAACATAATTGCTTCCAATAACAGCTATTTCCCCAGAGGCCTAAGAGCGCCCCCTTCCTATCTCTGATCCGCAACCGGATCCACATTTTATTAATCAATTTTCAATTTTTAACCAACTTAAAAGAGTTATGGTAGAAGGAATCATATCTTTTAGCATTAAGAACAAACTCATAATCTTGCTTTTTGTGGTGGGACTGATCGTTTGGGGGATATACTCACTAACCCAGGTTCCCTTGGGAACTGTTCCGGACATTACTAACAACCAGGTGCAAGTGATCACCACATCTCGCAATCTGGCGACTGAAGACATTGAGCAATTTATCACTTTTCCCATAGAGCTGGAAATGGGAAATATTCCAGGCGTAAAAGAGATCAGATCAATCTCCAAGTTTGGACTTTCTGTTGTCACAATCATCTTTGATGATAATCTCGGGACCTACCTTCCGAGGCAGCTCATCGCCGAAAAGCTGCAATCTGCCCAGAGCATGATCCCGGAAGCATATGGCACACCGGAAATGGGCCCGATCTCCACGGGCCTTGGAGAGATCTATCAGTACGTCCTGGACGTGGAGCCAGGCTATGAATCAGTTTATTCCACGATGGACCTGCGTACAATTCAGGATTGGATCGTACGGAGACAGCTGATAGGAATCCCTGGAGTTGTGGAAGTAAATACCTGGGGTGGTTTTTTGAAACAATACGAAGTGGCCGTTGATCCTGCAAAGCTCTCAACTGTCAATGTCTCTATTACCGAGGTATTCCAGGCACTGGAAGGAAACAACGAAAATATCGGCGGCGGCTACATCGAGAAATACCAGGAAAGCTATTTCGTGCGCGGCGAAGGGATGATATCAAACATCAATGATATCGAAAACATCGTGGTAAAACTCAACGACAACATTCCGGTACTGATACGGGATATTGGGGAGGTGAAAATGGGCTATGCTACCCGATTTGGAGCCATTACCGCTAACGGACAGGGAGAAAAAGTGCTCGGACAGATTATGATGCTCAAGGGTGCTAACTCAGGAAAGGTCATAAGAGACGTAAAGGATCGTGTAGCTGAGGTACAGGAAACACTACCTGAGGGTATTGTGATCAATCCGTTTCTGGAGCGAACCGAATTGATCAATA
>QKAV01000129.1 GCA_003247185.1 Crocinitomicaceae bacterium | reverse complement strand
GATAGCATCCATGCTCGGCGGAGAAAAGCAATGTGAAGTACTTGTGATTGCGCAGACCAAGGAAGAACTGATCAGGCGTTTGGGCAAAGCAGTACCCGACGTAATTATTATTGATGTAATTCACGGGGAGAACTCTGGTGTAAAACCAATAAAAAGAATTCGCAGGGTGTTCCCGTCTACCCCTTTATTGTTGATTGTTAGCGCCAATTATGCCGATTGTTTTGAGGAATACATTCGAATGGGAGTCAAAGGATTTGTTTTTAATACTTCTGATGCAAAAGACTTTCTCAAAGCAATTCGTAAATTAAGAGACGGAGAGGAATACTTCAATCACAAGGTGTGGAATATATTTAAAAGTTCCATTCAGTCACGTAAGCATAAGGTTCAGGATCAAAAACTAACAGACCGGGAAGTATCCGTACTAAAGCTTTTTTCAAGCGGAATGACTTACAAGGAAATCGGTTCTGAGCTGAATATTAGTCCGCGTACGGTTGAGACGCATAAACGAAATATTCTGGCAAAACTAAAAATTAATACCACGGCCGATATGGTAAAATACGCCTATCGGAACAATATACTTACGTAATTTTTAGAATCATAAAAATTTCATTTTCCAGGTTTTTACTTCAATAAATGAGGAGAAATCCCGATTGACCTCCGCCCCTGACTTGTCGTAACTTTGACTAAACAAAATAGACTAGAAGCAGAACTTATTATTCTCTTTACCCCGCTGATTAATTAACGACAAGAAACCACAAAAAAGTACTGTAATTATTGGAGTTTATCTGACGATGATCTGATATGTGCCTAAGTTATTTAACTTAAAATTATCAGATTATGGAAGAAAATTACTCGATGCGCACGGGATTAAAAAGGTTTCCCGTTTGGGCGAGGTTTGCGAACCGATATTGGCGCAGCAGCCTTGCTTTCTTATTTTTTATCCTGATCAGCACTTCATTTGCCAACAGCCAGATCGTTACCCAGGGAGCAGCTGTTAAGGCCAACTTTGGTATCGATTGTGATCTCTATGCAAACTATTCCTGGTCCCCAGGTATTGCTTATTTGGGAATTGATGACTGGTTTTGGCGAGCAAACTATCCGGGAGCAGGGAAGAACGTGATTGATTTAACGGATAGTGCTTATTACAAGACACTTTGTGCAGGTGATAAGAATGCTTCCTTTGAAATCCGGATGAGTGTGGAGCGAAATACGCTGGTTGGAGGGGTCAATTGGATTGATGCAGTGTATTACCGCGACTGGAATGCTACTCAGGGAAGGGTAGACTATTTAACGTTTACTACTACCCAGGATAAAAATGGTGACAATCCGCAAACCTGGAATGTAGGTGAACACGGTGTTCCGCAAAAGAACGACCTGATTGATGTAATGGGTTTTATGTGCCAGGATACGAGCACAGGCGATCTTTGGGGAATGGGAGCATTTAGCACGATTTCACCGGATGGTAACTCACATGCCGACTATGAATTCTTTGCCAATTCAGATGTTCATTACAATGGGGTCGATTCATTGTTGGGAACGGGAGATGAAGGCGGACATACTGCCTGGCAGTTTGGTCCGGAAGGTCAGGTGCTGTCAGCAGGGGATTTAATCGTTTCAATCGATTATACACAAGGAGGGACGCATCCACTCGGCCATGTCAGGGTATGGATTTCAGATGCAGACTATGCTTTTCTTACGACTATGCCGGATTCATTGGATTTTGAATTAACCGGTCCATACAATTCAGGCTTAGATGCTGACGGCTGGGGTTATGCCGATATTCAACCGGTTGGCGGGGGAAATTACCCTTCTGTTTGGGCAGTGATAAATACTACCACACCTCCTGATCCTCCTGCACCTCCATGGGGAACTCAGTTAAATTCACAGGCAACGCTAAAGACTACTTATGCACAATACCAGTTAACCGAATTTGCCATCAATATGACACAATTGGGACTGGATGCCTTTGGTGGTGACGCCTGTAATAAAAAACTGGGATCGCTAATCGTTAAAACCCGGTCATCTTCCTCATTTACTGCAGAATTAAAAGACCTTGCCGGTCCGTTCCTTTTCGGATTCGAACTTGTTACCGGTGTTGAGGTACAAAATCTTTCTGATTGTGAAAATGGAGAAGATATGCAGGAATTTAACCTGAATGATGCTGTGACGAATGACCATAATGGCAATATCTTTTTTTACGATAATTCGGCAGCAGCTTTTCTGGGGGGAGCAGGTATAGATACCATGCAAACAGTTAACGTGGGAGATACCATGTTCTGGGTTCGCAGCGAAAATAAAAAGGATCCGTTGTGTTTCGCCGTTGATTCATTTACAATCACCGTTCATAATAATCCGGAATGTACCGTTGTTACTACTGATGAAACACATTATCAGGCATTCGACGGAACTGCTACCGTAATAGTAAACGGAGGAATGCCTCCCTATACTTTTGAATGGGCGGCAGGAGGGGGAGGTTTTGTCCCCGATTCTATTAAGAATGATAGTATTTTAACGGTTCTTACAGGTGGCACCGGTGCTCCGGGGTACGGAGTTTACTATGTCACGGTTATAGATTCTTTTGGCTGTGAAACAAGTTGTAATGATACAATCTGGTGGACACCAACTGCTCCAACATGTACTGCTAGTTCAATCAACATTGATTGCTTCGATGCAGCAAATGGTGTAGTATGGGCAGAAATTACTCCGAATCCAAACGGTGCATATCCACCTTATACCTATTATTGGACAAAAGACGGAGTTCCGTTTGATACAACTATAACGGCAAGCCTGACTGATACTTTATATGGTCTGGCCCCGGGAGTTTATGCAGTGGATGTTTATGACTCATTTGATCCAAATGGATCAGGGTGTGGCGCTGAAGTAACTCAGCCGGACTACAATCCTGTTTTTGTTGAATGTTCCAACATCACGGTTGCATCCTGTCTCACTCAAACGGAAATTGAAACAGATTTTCTGAATTGGTTAGATACGGTATTCTTCGTACATGGAGGAACTGATCCTCTTGACACCGTTTATAAGGTGGATGGTATAATCGTTGATTTGGATACGATTAATGAACCGGATAAATGTGGAGGAAGTATAACCATCGAGATGATCGTTACTGACTACTGCCAATTAAGCGATACTTGCTTTGCGACCTTTACCGTTCCAACTCCGGAACAGGTGAATGCGGAAGGGCCGAAAACGACTTATTACAGTAGCTGCGATTTTCTCAATCAGGCAGATTTGGAAAATGTGTTCTCAAACTGGCTTGATTCGTTTGTTGTTACAAATAACGGTGGTTGCGACTCTGTTGGAAAAGGTAAAGATGGACTCGTAGCGCCAGATTTATGTCTTGGTGACACTGTTGATGTTGTATATTCTATTTATGATGGTTGTACAACCGATACGGTACGAGCCACTTTTGGCGTATCAGCCCGTACCGCAGTAGATGTAGACGGTCCGCTGTCATCATGGAACAGCAGTTGTGATTTTGTGAACCAGGCAGACCTTGAATCAGCATTTGATACATGGTTGGGCCAGTTCCATGTAGTATCGAACGAATGTAATGCAGACAGT
>QKAV01000081.1 GCA_003247185.1 Crocinitomicaceae bacterium | reverse complement strand
ACTGATACTGATAATATCATCCGCGAAGATCAAGTATATGACTTAGAGCGCATTACTCATATCGCGGGTGGCATTGGTTATTCCGTAAGGTATGCGGAATACCTCCGTGATACTGTTCCCGAAGTTAAATATGATCATTGGGGAAATCCTATTCCCATTGAATTCGGAGCTCTGGCCTATCCCAATCCTACAAGCGGCAGAACTACGATAAAATTTGAAGTTCCTGATTCTACCGATGCAAGTTTTGCGATTTACAACATGATGGGCGAACAAATTTTCATGAAAGAACAGGAGTCTTTTGAACCAGGGACATACGAACTTCCATTTGATCTGACTGATCTTCCAACAGGAACTTATTTGATCATGGTTCTCTCCGAACAATATAAAGAAAGTGTGCGTGTAGTTAAGATCTAATCGTTTTTACCGTGACTTACCTCCATTCTACCTTTACCGGTAGTCGGACTCTTGTAGAGTAATACTCGTGACACCCGATCCAGGCAGGCATCCAATCCGGCATGTTTTGGAGTATTTCATAAATGGCCTGGTCCAATTTTGGACAAACTCCTCTTTCCAGTACAATATCCTCTATTTTACCATATTCGGAGACTGTGAACGAAAAATAGGCATATTTCCCTAAACTACTTGCCGTATCTTCACCACAATTAATTCTTCTCAAACGATCCTTGATATACTTTTGCAGTGCAATATGTCCACCGGGGAACTCTGCTTCACCATCGCATAAGCATATTTCCTCTACTTGATTCCATCCGATGTTCTGAAAAGAAATAAGTACCAATAATATGATCAAAATTTTTCCCATAACTTAACTCTTCTTCAAGTTATCTATTTCAGAATTAAGTCGCGCAACTGTTAAATCAACGAACATGCGTTTTTAATCGACATCCAAGCACACTGGTAATAAACGTGAAGTTCCCGATCCTTTCAGTTAGAACAATTCCTAAATTGAATTAACTTAGGCATCCTATAAACCTTATCTGTTATGAAAAGAGAGAAATTATTGCTTGTACTTCTTGTTGTAGTAGCTGTAGTCATATTTGTTGATCCGGTTTATGCAGGTCCGGGAGGTGTAATTGCAAAAGGTCTGTTCAAAACATGGTATGGTAAACTGCTTATGTTTGTTCTGGCATTGATTCTGCTACCGCTTATCATTTACATGAAAACCCGTGAATTCTTTGCTGTGCGTAAGAACAAAAAAGAGTTATTGGAATTAAGCCGAATCAATAATGACTTCTCTTGGACAAATGTACACAAGCAGGTGAAAAATGTATTTGAACGCGTTTATCTTGCCTGGGCGAATGAAAACATGGAAGAAGTGGCAGAATATGTTACACCCTGGTATTGGAGAAATCAACAATTGATTTATCTGGATCAATGGAAGGAAAACAATCAAAAGAACATCTGCAAATTGAAAAAGGTGGAAAATATAAAGCCACTTTATCTTGAAATTTCAAACAATGAGAAGCTTGATGGTTCTAAAATAGCCTTCTCTATAACTGCTGAAGTTGAGGATTATTTAATCGATCGCACCACAAGAAAAGTGGTCTATGGCAAACCCGGATTTGATTCCGAAGAAAAAATATGGGTCATGGAATACAATGCGGGGAACTGGGTTTTGGATAACATTGAAGATGGAGCTATGAGCCTGGCCTTTGCCAGAACTCCAAATTATATTCCTTCCGGTTTGATTCAGGCAAAGTAATTTATGGAAGAATTCAAAGATCTGATTATTGGTCTACTATGTTTTGGAATGGGAATCTGGGCTATCTATGCCTCCTACAAAGATCTTGGTTCATTCTTCAATAGCTTTAAAGCAAAAATTGTTGTCTCTGTAATAGGACGAACCGGCGCAAGACTCTTTTATGGTGCCCTGGGGCTTTTTCTTGCCGGCCTTTCTATAAAAATCTTATACGACTACTTTACAAAGTAAATAGAGTGGCGTTCAGCCCTCTTTCAATCCTTATTGATGCCTTTGAAATAAAGTTGGCTTAAATACTGGGATAAATTGTTTATTTCCAATAAATTTGTAGTGTACTAACATTAAACTACCCACTATGAAGAAAAAACTTCTTTTTGCTTCATTTTGTCTTAGTTCAGCTGCAATTTGGTCACAGGAAGTGGTCTCTACACAAGGAGACAGTTATTCCAACTCTTCCGGTTCCATCGATTATACGATTGGAGAAGTTGTGATCAATACCGTTTCTGACGGGACAAATGATATGACCCAGGGATTTCACCAGACCAACTGGAATTTTCTGGGACTTGAGGACAACATGCCTGAAATGACAGTCAGTGTTTATCCCAATCCTGCTTCCGATGTGCTTACTGTTGAAGCGGAAGATTTCAATCAGGTTTTGCTTACACTCATTGATTTCAATGGCAAAATCGTTTATCAGGAAGAAATGACAAACGCATCTTCTTCAATTCCTGTAGCCAATCTTGCTTCCGGAAATTACAATCTGAAACTTTCCAGAAATAACGGAACTTTAAAAACATTTAAACTCATTAAAAACTAACATCTACTATCATGAAAACAAGATTATTTACCCTTTTAGCAAGTGTTCTTTTCAGCGCACTATCATTTGCACAGGCACCTGAAGGATTCAAGTATCAAGCGGTTATCCGTGATGCATCCGGTGCAATTTTAGTTAATCAATCTGTAGGAATACAAATGATTATTCACCAAACAACTGCTTCTGGTACTGCTGTCTACACGGAAACATTTTCTTCAACTACAAACAATTACGGACTTGTAAATCTGGAAATTGGTACAGGAACTACAATGGATGATTTCTCTATTATTGATTGGGCAAGCGGACCATACTTCATAGAAACAGCCGCAGACCTTACAGGTGGAACGACTTATTCAACTATGGGCACTTCTCAATTGATGAGTGTTCCTTACGCATTATATGCGAAAACTGCACCAGCGGATAGCGATTGGGAAGTTGTTGGAAACAATATGCGTGCGTTACCTACAGGGAATATTTCCATGGGGCAAAATGGTAACCTTTATAATGAAAAAGTTACAATTGGAGATACGGGATTATTCAGACTAAGCTTCGGACATGCCGGAAACTTCAATGAAATAGAATCAGGAAGATTCGCCTTTACAGAAGATGTTGACTTTGTCGGAACTTGTGGTTTTGAACTTCATCATGATGGAGTGGCAAACACACTTTCAATAGAGTCAGGGTGTCCGACGTTGAGCGATACTTCAATCGTTTTCACTCGTACAGGTGAAGTTAGAATCCCAGAGCGTGTGAAAATCGGAGAAAACTCAAACCCATCAACTGACGTTCACATTAAACAAAGTTCTGAAGGAGCAACACCTTCAGGAGCAGGAATCAGATTCGAAGCAACATCTACAACCGATCAGTATCAGCTTTGGAATGGTAGTGGAACATTCAATTTCGGATACAACGGAACACGTGTTTCCTATATTACGAATACAGGAACATATACACAGGTATCAGACAGAAGAATGAAAGAAAACATTGTTCCTATGGGTAGTGTTCTTGAAAAAGTTCTTTCACTTCGTCCGGTAGAGTACAACTATAATTACCTGGATAATGCTCCTTTGACTAAAGGGTTTATCGCACAGGAAGTACAGGAAATCTTCCCGGAAATGGTAAGCGTTACGGAAGAAACTAAAATGCTTGCTTTACCTTATGATGAATTCGGTGTAATTGCTGTTAAAGCCATTCAGGAACAACAACAAATCATTGAAAACCAACAGGAAGAAATCAATGCGTTGAAAGCAAGTATTGAAGAATTGAAAAAAGCGATTCAAATTGACAATACACCGCAGGAAAAGTCTGTTGACCAACCAACAGCTAAATCTCATGTAGGAGATGCGGATAACAAATAATTGAAGCAATAGAGTTTTGAAGCAGGATCTTTTTGGTCCTGCTTTTTTATTTCCCACTCTATTATTCGCGCTTAATTTCACTACCTTTAATTTCATGCGCAGATTACTTGTACTACTAGCAGCGGGAACATTTCTGGTGAGCTGTTCCGCTTCACGTTTTGTCGAACCTGTTGAAAAAGGGAAATTAGCCGGAGGTGTTAATCTGGGCGGTCCGTTAATTGATTTTGGCAGCGCTCCTATTCCAGTTCCTCTCTCCAGTCTTGAAGCAGGGTACGGATTAAAGGATAATCTGACTATTTACGGCGGCTTGCACACAACAGCTATGTTGTTCGGGAACCTGCAAATGGATCTGGGTGCCACCTATCAGGTTCTGAAGCAGAACAGGTACATCCCGAACATCAGTGTTTCTCCTTCTTTGAATACCATTTGGGACATCTCGGATAAAAAGATCAAATCCTGGCCGGTACTTGATCTCAACTGCTATTGGAATTACGGCGCTAAAAAAAACTACTTCTATATTGGTATCAACAATTATTTTGAACTATCCGGCACACGGACACTGGATCAGAAGCAACAATATCCGGTACTCCTCAATCCGCAGATCGGACATGTTTTAAAAGGAAAAGACCGCAAGTGGGAATTTACCGCTGAAATTAAATTCCTGGCTCCATATATTCAAAACACCTACTCCTTTGTTCCCTATAAGAGCCTAACCGGACAACATGGCGCAACAGGAATTTACCTGGGTTACAGACGCTATTTTAATTTACCTTCAAAAAAGAACTGATGGCTAGAATATTCACTTTATTAACAGTTGCGCTAATCGGGTTTACGGGATGCAAAAAAGCCCGGCTGGATAGTCTTGCTTTCCCTTCGGAAAAACTAGATAGCTATCAGTTTGAAAATGCCCCGGGTGAAATAGAGATACCGGAAAGCATGAAAGTTGATGCTACGCACTATACCTTGATGACTTTCAACTCACATGATGTTTCATCTGACCTAAACTATAAAATTTACGGTGTCTTTATCGGTGACATCGGTACTATTGCTTCAGACACATTAATTGTGTATTTCCATGGTCAGTCCAAACACATGGATAATTATTTCACAAGAGCGTCTTTACTGGCAAATTGTGGCGGAAAGTATAATTATAATGTCCTCATGATGGATTACAGAGGTTATGGAATGTCCGAAGGTAGCAGTTCGGAGCAGGGATTGTATGAAGATGCCGATGCTGTGATCAATTATTTAATCAATATGGGAGTTGATCCCACTAAAACCATCTATTATGGATATAGTCTGGGAGCTATTCCTGCTATTGACCGCCTGGCGAACCGAACAGATTTTCAGGCAGCAAAACTGATCATCGAATCTCCACTGGCATCCGTACAAAACCTTGTTGAAACTTCCACCGTTATACAGACCGATGCCGAGTTTATGACGGATCTCAAATTTGAAAATGCAGAAAAGATCAAATCCGTTACGCAGCCCTTGCAGTGGTTTCATGGTATTGAAGACACTTACATTGCTATTGAAAATGGTGAACTGATCTTTGCCAATTCACCGGCAGCAGTTAAGGAAGCCAACCGTATCCCCGGAAGTGATCATTCTGAAATCCCGGTAAAAATGGGACTTGAAAATTACATCCAAAAGGTTACCGCGTTTATTCAGGAGTAGTCAAAACAGGAGTGACTGAAGTTCCTTCAAACACCATCCTTTCATCAAACACGGATATGAGTTCTCCTAACTCGTATACATTTCGGTATCCGTAACCATAAAGGTTGATATAGGTTGGAATATTTAATGCCAAAGTCAGTCTTTTCGGATCCTTAAACTGATCTCTTGGAATAAACACTTTTGATGCAAAATACTTCTGATCATCATCGAAATTATTGTTACAGTAAATGAGAATTTTCGTCTCCGATGAGGGAATAAGAGCAGCTAAATTGTCCTGCGTGAAATCTGAAAAATTAAGGTGAATAGCACCTTTTACATGCTTCGCATCATACATTTCTTTGGAACGCGTATCCAAAATGATAACACCTGCTTCCGCACTCATTTCATTAAACTGCTGAAGCGAAACAATTCGGGCTTTACGATGCGCATCTACTTCTTTTACGAGTTCTGCAAATGCATCATAATCCACCAGTGAAGGAACCGGAGTGATAGTATCTTTCTGAACAATCAGTTCACGGTTCACACTCATAGGAGGTGGTGAAATAGTTGAAGTTTCCTGGGCTATCACGCCAGCGTTTAATACCAGGACGAACAGACTTGAGTAGAGCGTTTTCATATCGTTGTTTTTTCTTTGTTACAACGATCGAAAGAATCGGTTCAATTATTTCCTGCGCTTACTTATCAAATGATCAACACTGAGCCTTCCCGGACCATAAACCATCAGGGTAAACAGGAAAATGATATAGTAAAACGGAATTTCAAAACCATTATTTGCTGCGCTGAATCCGTGGTCTATATGTACCGTAAAGATGGCCACCAACATTGTGATAATCATTGGGAAAGCAATTATTCGCGTTCCCAGACCAAGGGTAAGCAGAATTACACCTGAAAATTCAGTGATTCCCGCCAAATACGCGTTCAGGGTTGGCAATGGCATTCCCATACTAGCAAACCACTCTGCCGTACCGGAGAAATCAGATACCTTGTAAAGTGCAGGCGAGTAAAATCCGTAGACCAGAACTGCACGAATAAATAATAATGGCAGGTCTTTCATGGAGCTAAATAGCTGTTTGTAAAATGAATAGAGTTTGGTAATCATGTCATTTTATTTTTAATTCAACAAAGGGTTTTTCTTAATCGCGTCAGCTACGCGAAACGAATTAGCATAAATGGTAAAAGTGTAGGTTACACTTCCTCCCGTCGGCATGAAACTGCCGTCTGTTATATAAAGATTTTCGACCTCGTGTGCTCTGCAGTTTTTATCAAGTACTGAAGTTTCCGGATCATTTCCAAAACGACATCCTCCTGCTTGTAAATTAGGTGAAACCACGCCACTAACTGATGAAGATACATTTTTCAGACCTACTTGTCTGAATAGATTTTCGGCCTTTTCCGCGAGATATCTCCCCACTTTCAAATCGTGCTCATGATACCCCAACCAGACACGCGCAACCGGATCTCCCCACTTGTCCTTTACTTCATCGTCCAGTTCAACGCGGCAATGGTCATTTGGCAACCAATCGACGAAAATTTCAAACTTTAACTTGCGTTGCCCGGTGAAATAGTCGAACATCCGTTCCTTCAGGGCACTTCCATAAACCAGGTTTCCGTCGCTATTGTACTTCAATTGTACTGCTTTCGTAACCGCATTTGCATGCTCACTCACAAAGTCCACAGTCCCTCCTTTTACCCTTCCTCCGAGTTTTTCATCCTCAATAACATACCACTGCTGCAATGCACGGTTAATAAAAACTCCCCTGGCTTTTAATCGTTCTGCATCCTTTTCATCCAGATCCTCGAAGAAAAATTGCCCGGAACCGATTCCGCCTCCCGAGAACACAATATTTTTTCCCACCTGACCCGAATTGTTCGCCAATCCGTTCGGAAAATCGGGGTTCTTACTCATCAATAATAACCGGGAAGTTTCAATCGCCTGGGCGGCCACAACAAACAGCTTTGCTTCCGTATGCAATTTATCCCCTTTCGCATTGTAGTATCTCGCTCTGCTTATTTTTCCTTCGCCGTCTGTCTCCAGATGGTACACCTTTGCATTCGGAATAATCGTGCAATTTCCGGTTTTCATTGCCTCATCTAAAAGCGCTACACGAGAACTTCCTTTCGCATCTGAAGCACAACCGTAACTACCGCAGAAATTGGAATAAAAGCAACTGTTCCGCTGGTCTTTTTGTTGAGACAAAATCCCTCTTGGTGCGGGAATCAGCTCATATCCCAATTCCCTGGCACCTTTATCAAGCCAGGTTGAGAAAATATTCTCTGCCAGAGGAGAAAAAGGAAAATCGGACGTAGAACGCGGTTCCAGATGACGGTGCGGAACAACTTTTCCCGAAACACCAACGATGGATTCTACTTTTGTATAATAGGGTTCCAGATCTTCATACGTAATCGGCCAATCTTCTACATTAGCCCCGTCAATGGCTCCAAATTCACTTTTGAGACGAAAATCTACAGGTTTTAAGCGGTGGAAGTAGGCACTCATGAAATTTGAAGAGCCTCCCACAACATTACCATTCCAGAAGTCCTTTCCCGTCGAATAGGTTGATCGGCTCTCCCACTCACCTTCTTTATTTTTAGTTACCAGAACATGACATTCATCTTGCAGGCGCGGGGTATAAACGCTTCTGCGCGTAGCCACCATTTCATCCTTTGTATAATCCTCCGTTTTCAGCCATGGTCCTTTTTCCAATACCACAACTTTATAACCTGCTTTCGACAGCTCATAGATTACCGGACCCGCTCCGGCTCCACTTCCTACCACACAAACATCATACTTCATGGTTTAAGAGTATTTGAGGGTAAGCATTTTTGTCTGTTGGTCGGGGTTGTCCCGGATCATGTTCCAACCAGTCCCATCCTATTCCATCCGGATTTACATCATATCGGGGATCCAGTAACAGCGCCTCAAAGATAAGATTCAGATGTCGTGAGATCCAGCTCTTGCCCCAGGTATCCTGAGCAATTTTTGCAACAAAGGATTCTGCCTCTGCTTTATCTAATTCATGGAATTTACATGCATGCTCCCTATTGCATCGGGTATTGAAACGTACGAATTTATCCAGGAAAAAAGTTCTGATTTCCGGGTCGGTTCGCGGATCATTCAATACAAAGAGAAAATATCTGTCTGCTCTTATCTGCGAAGCTCCGGGACCGTTTCCATCTTCCGGAAACAAGATATTCTGGAAGGCATGCAACGACTTGTAATCATCCTTCGTTAACGGAGAGGTATCTCCCAAGGGATCATCATCACTACATGCACTTATCCATGGAAGTTGAAGCGCCACCCCCGCAAGCAGAATGGTGCGAACAAAATTCTTTCTGGACATCGCCCACTGATCATCAGAGACCTCCTGATATGGTTCTTTAGAACTCAAAATACAATTGAATAGGGTAAAAAAAGAGTCGCTATATTACATTAACGACTCTTTCATAGGTTCGTGTATTACACGTTGTTGTAAAAGGAATTATTTACCTGTGTCGCATTTTCCTGCTTCACATTTCATTCCTTCAGCATTTTTATCACCTTCACATTTTTTCTCTCCCTCACATTTTCCTGCTTCACATTTTCCTTCCTCGCACTTCTTATCTCCTTCACATTTGCCTTCCTCGCATTTTCCTCCTTCTGTTTGCTCAGTTGCTTCTTTTTCAGACTCATTTCCACAGCTGTTTAATGATACTGTTGTAGCAAATGCCAACATTGTAAACATCCCGATTTTTACTAGGGTACTTTTCATAATGATTAAATTTTAAGTTGCGTTAATAATGCTCTTAGTCGAGCTGGTTTATAACTTCTTACAAATTAGTACTTTTTTTCTAATCCAAAACTATCCTTTTATGGATGAATAGTAACGATTAAACGAATGACAATTTGAAAATAAATCTTTTAGTCCCTACTGTTCGCCCGGCTCCTTTCCTGCCATTCAGTAGGCAGACAATTAAATTCATTTTTAAATGAGCGACTGAAATAAGACAGATTATTGAAACCAACCTGGTAGGCAACTTCTGAGATTTGCCTTCGCGGATCTTCCAATTTCTCTTTTGCTACCTTCAAACGAATCGAACGGATCAATTCAACAGGTGTTAGTCCGGTAGATTCTTTGACTTCCTTCTGCAAACGATTTCTTCCCACTCCTAAATCCTGTCCTATTCGCTGGACACTTAAATCTGCTTCATCAATATTGTCCAAGACATATGAAATCAATTGATTCACCAATTCAGACTTTGAATGCCCCGCCGTTATATGTATAATCTCATCATCAGGTTCTTCATTCAGGTAGATCGTTTGAAATAAAGACTTCAATCTTTTTCGCTGTTCACAGGTACCTTTTACAATTGCCTCCAGTTCGGAGATATTAAATGGCTTTACGAGATAATTATCCGCTCCTATTGCATATAATTCTACTTTACTTTCAATTTGTCCCTTTGCAGAAAGTACAATAATCGGAATATGGGCCCATTCTTCGTTTGATCTGATTTCTTTAATGAGTTCATTTCCATCCAGTTTGGGCATCATTAAATCCGTAATGATAACGTCCGGAGGATTTTTTCGGATTTTAATGAGTGCTTCCTGTCCGTCAAATGCTGATACACAATTATAATCCTGTTCAAACGACAATGCTATAAACGCATTCAAATCCGGATGATCTTCAACGATCAGCATTTCGGGTTTACCATCCATTTCGGTAAGGTTAACTGCGGAACTTTTTTCTTTGGGGCTCTCCGCTGAAGATTGAACCGGAATATGAACAATAAACTTTGTTCCAACTCCAACTGTACTTTCCAGATTCACCTTTCCTCCAAGGCTTTGCACATATTCTTTCACCAGGGAAAGTCCAATTCCCGTACCTTCATGATTATTGATATCCACCTTGACAAAACGATCAAAAATCCTGGATTTCATATCTTCAGGGATCCCCGGACCATTATCACTTACCTCTATTAAAAGTTCATCATTTGCATAGGATAATATCAAGTTAACCGCGCCATTTTTTCCGGTATACCGAAAGGCATTGTGAACGAGATTGTGAATGATCTGTTCCAGTCTGAAATGATCCGTTTCCAAACTAAGATCACACGACTCGACTGTAAAACTAATATTGTCTTTTTCTGCAAGTCCCTTGTATTGCTTTTCCAGTTTCTCTGATAATTTCAATAGCTCGACCCGTTCAATATACAGCTCATTCAACCCCTGATCGACCCGATTCAATTGCAGCAGCTGATTCACCACACGAAGCAAATGTTCCGTGTTCTTAATGATATAATCTGCATTGTCTTTCACCCGCTTTTCACCGGTTAATCTGGCAATCTGCATGGCAGGAGCCTTGATCAGAGAAAGAGGGGTTTTTAAATCGTGTGAAATATTTGTGATGAACTTGTTCTTCAATTCATCAAGCTCTTTTATCCGCTCTGTTTCCAACTTTGCTTCTTCTGCCTGTTGAATGGATTCATCTGCGTAAAGTTCAGTGATTTTTATCCCACAAAATGCAGCAACAATATTGAATGCCTCAACATGTTTTTCCGAGAAAAAACCTTTTCGCGTATGTTCCGAATCGATAACTCCGACAACTTGGCCCTTACTCCAGATAGGTACAGCTAATTCGGATGACCTTTCCGCGTCATCTACAATATAGTCCGTATTTGGAGTTACCTCCATGATTAGTTTTTCCTCTCCCGAAGCAAAGCAAGATCCAACCACTCCCTTTCCCGGTTCAATTACAATTGGAGCAACAATATGGTTGTCCGTTGTGGACTTATTGCCATAAGCTGCAACCTGCTTTAATACGTTCTTCTCTTCATCATAAAGATAGATGACACATTCTTCCAGTTCCAGATAGGGAACGCACTCCCGGGATACCTGCCAAAGTAATTTTTCCAAAGGTTCTCTTCGGGATAAAATATCTGCCAGTTTGGATGTTAGCAACTGCAAATTGGAAACTCTTTTTCTGGATTCGCGATAAAAGTTCTTTTCCAGACCAAAATCAGCATAAACCAGATAAATATTTATCCCCGTTAATATTGCTCCCGAACCAAGAATAAAGAAGTTCTCAGAAACATTCATCGTAGGCTCAAAAAGCAATAAAACAACCGTACTGAGTAACATCAGCACCATAAATAAGGTAACCAGATCAAATGAAATGTACTCTCTCCTTTCCGCAATGAACAATGTCATTGCCCACGTTAACATATAGATGATTCCTGACAATGACGTAATTCCCGCAGAAATGGTAATTGTACTCACTACTAATCCTACGATATAAAGAAAATAAGCAGCGAGAATCCGTTGTCGGTCTGTCTTAACAAAGTTGACTCCTATAACCAGTAAGGAAACAATTCCCAGGATAATATGTGCGCCATTAAAATCCTGCAGAAACCAGGGGGATGGTATTACAGAAGCCAGAATTTGCACTCCTAAAACAACACTCACCCAGACTAAATACCGCTTCGGGGTTCCTCCCGGCTTAATCGCTTCTTCGATATATGTAACAGCCTTCATGTAACTTGAATCTTCACTAAAATAAGAACCTGCGCGTACTTTTGCGCAGGTTCTTATCACTTATTTGGTTGTTAGGGGTTATTTCGTCTGAACAGATTTGATGATCATTCCTTTGTCTGTAGTCACCTGAAGTAAATACTGACCCGTTGTTATTGGTTCGTTTAATGTATAAATACTGCTTCCTTTCCACTCTTGAATTGCTCTTCCCTGCAGATCAGTCAAAACAACTTTTTCTACTGTTTGGGCACTATTTACATTAAACGATACCACAAACGGATTAGGATAAATTTGAATTGTACTTAATTCCTGTTGAGACAAGCCTGCTAAACTAATGTTAAACAAACGCACAGCAATTGTATTGTTCCCCACAAAATCCTGGCTTGTCAAGTCTCCTGAAATGATGATTTTTCCATCGGATTGCAGAGCCGCACAACGCATATCCATTGTGTTTACAGAAATACTTGGTGTGATGTACACATCTCCATTTGAAAATTCTGCGACACCGGACCCTGCAGGTGTAAGCATGTACGCATAAATATCATTCATAGTAGTTCCTGATGCGTTTCCTGTTGTCAGGATGTTACCATTCGTTTCCAGTACTTTCCACAGGTAAATACCATTTGAAGAACCTACATCCGAGATTTGTTTACCATCTCCCGAGAAATTAGCATCGAAAGATCCATCTGTATTTAGTTGAAGTATGAAACCATCGAAATCATTTCCACTTCCCTGTGAACCTACGGCTACAATTTTTCCGTATGAAGTTTCGATAGCATCATTAATATAATGCTCCCCTGCCATAGCATCGTACTCCAGCATTCCGGTGCCATTAAAGCCGGAATCAACCGTTCCGAAAGGACTTGTTCTCACAATTAAGCCTCGTTTGTTCGTCCCATCATTTGTGTTCCCTGCCAAAAGGATATTTCCATTCGCATTCACATACATTGCATTTAATTGTTCGTTGTTTCCATTGTTATCGTAAAGAAAAACACCACCACTTCCGAAAGAAGCATCCAGTATTCCTCCCTGTGTAAATTTAAAAACGGCGAAATCCGTGTCTCCATTTGCATTGATTACTGATGCTCCAGCATAAAAACTGTTATCTGCGTTCGGATGCAATTCATTCGAAAGTGCAATTGTGTTATTTCCTGCATTAAACAGTGTTTTTCCTGTTCCTCCCTGTCCGAATGAATTATCAATGCTCCCGTCCGTATTCAGACGAATAACAATAGCATCCCAGGATGAAACACCAACTGTTATCCCCGACACCAACAGCTTACCATCGCTTAATTCTGCTACTCCAAATCCTTCA
>QKAV01000177.1 GCA_003247185.1 Crocinitomicaceae bacterium | reverse complement strand
AATGGCCAAAACATGGTCGGCGCTTTCGCACTGCAAACGAAAGCAGGTGGGAGCATTGATTGTGAAAGACAGGATGATCATTTCCGATGGCTATAATGGCACACCCAGCGGATTTGACAATGATTGTGAGGATGATAACGGAGATACGCGCTGGTATGTACTTCACGCAGAGGCAAATGCAATTACAAAAGTCGCTCATTCCACGCACAATTGTAACGGAGGTACGTTATATTTAACGTTGTCACCTTGCAAGGAATGCAGCAAGCTGGTTGTTCAGTCGGGAATTGAAAAAGTTGTTTTCATGGATCTCTATAAAGATGATAGCGGAATCAGTTTTTTGGAAAGCGCAGGGGTAGAGGTAGTACAAATAGAAAATCCATTTGATGAGTAAAAAGAATTTCAGTTATACATTACCCTTCATCGTCGGAATAGCGATGGCTACCGGGCTATGGGTTGGAAACTCCCTGCATCCGAGCGGTTATCAGCAAACTTCGATGGGACAGTCCCGCTACGAAAAAATTCAGGACATTATTCAGATCCTGGATCGAAAATATGTAGATACGATTGACAGCGAAGATCTTTTTGAAAAGGCTATTGGTGACATGTTGCATAACCTGGATCCGCATAGTAATTATATCCCTGCAAAGGATCTTAAAGCAATAAACGAAGAGATCAGAGGGAAATTCGGGGGAGTGGGAATTCGCTTTTTCGTAATCCGCGATACGATTTGTGTTACGAATGTGATTGAAAAATCTCCTTCGATGACCGCAGGACTGGAAGCCGGAGACAAGATCATTAAAGTCGACGGAAAAAAAGTTGCCGGAAAGAAACTGAGCAATGACAAGATTATGGGGATGTTGAAAGGGCCGGAAGGAACCCGTGTTGTTCTGGAAATCGACCGTAATGGGAAAAAACTAGAGAAAACGATCATCCGGGGGACCATTCCGGTGGAGTCGATCTTGTCCGCATACATGATTGATAAGGAAACAGGTTATATCAAGATCGAACGCTTTTCTGTTGAAACGGCGCGCGAATTCCGACAAGCAGGAAAGCAGTTGAAGGATCAGGGGATGAAAAAACTTGTTATCGACCTCCGAAACAATGGAGGAGGTGTACTTACCGGAGCCGTTGAGATTGCAGATGAGTTTTTGCGGGCCGGGAAACCAATAGTGGAAACAAGGGGTGAACACGCAGGGACACAAGTCTACAGTGCTACCTCACGAGGGATGTTCCATGATACTGAACTGGCTATTTTGATCAATTCCAATTCTGCTTCCGCATCTGAAATTCTTGCCGGGGCTATTCAGGATAACGACAGAGGAACTATTGTTGGAAGACGTTCATTTGGAAAAGGGTTGGTACAGGAAGATGTACTTTTGCGGGATGGCAGTAATCTTCGTCTGACCGTTGCACGCTATTACACACCTACAGGCCGGTGTATTCAACGCCCGTATTCCGGAGACATGGAAGAGTATTATGATCAGATTGAGCGTTTTGAAAGTGGTGAACTATACCATGTGGATTCGACGATTTTCAACGATTCATTAAAATATACAACTCCAAAAGGGAAGGAAGTGTATGGTGGTGGTGGTATTTTCCCGGACGTATTTGTTCCATTGGATACAACGGGATCCAGTTGGTATTTGACGCACCTGCGTTACTCTCCTGCCTTTACTACATTTTCATTTGAGTTTGTTGCAGATAAACGACACAAGTGGAAAAGTATAGATGATTATATCGGAAGCTTTGAGGTAACGGACAAGATCATTAATGACTTTTCGAAGTTTGCGAAGAAGGAGTATGATATCGATATAGATCGTGGAGGACTAAGTCGTTCGAAACAACGTATTAAAAATGACCTGAAAGCAGAGATTGCCCGACAATTATGGGTCGAAGAAGGTTATTACCGCGTTCAGAACAGAATTGATCCGGAGCTTAAGCAAGCACTAAAAGCATTGGAATAAGATGGCACAGTATGTAAGACTTCGTGATATTGAATTGGCCTTGGGAGATCAATTTCCCATCGATCCTATGTCAACAGATGGCTTGCAGCAACTTACCGAAAGGCTTTCCAATGATAATATCATTGAGACGCTCGGACATCAGGGGTATTCCCGGGATGCACTCAGAAATTATGTTACCACACTTTCGGCCGAAACGTTATTATTTCAGCGTTGGATAGCCTCTAATGCTACCCTGGATAATTTTTTAGCTGAAGGAATCCTGGATACCTATCATGACAATCAGGGAATATTGTCGCACCGATTGTTTGAGCCGTTTCAACACTATGTATCCGGATTTCTCACGGACTCTCTGCTGGCTCTTACGGGCTCATCCGATCAACATGTTCGGGCTCAGTTGTGCAGCTTTTTGCCATTATTGGATGTGGACAACAGATATTTGGCGGAAGAACAACTGTTCAGGCTATATAAGAAACAATTAAAGTCGGTTGAAGAAAACTGGAGTTCCTGGACAACGGAGGACCAGATGAAGAGTGAGTTGATGCCTCTGCTGGCGGATGACGTACTAGAGGAATTCAATTTCTATTCGAAGGCGAGTTACGCCAACATCATGTATTTTGTCGATACGGTATTGAATACGATACATGCACCTGGCTGTACGCCAAGATTTGCTAATTGGATGATTAAACGTCTGGAACTACTCGATCTCAATAATGAGCATCAGGAGAAGATTCGACAGTTTAAACAGGATCTGGCAGTCGGGAAAATCAAAGTACATAATGTAAAGCATGCCAGGAGCAAAGGAGGAAGGCGTGTTTTACCTTTGATTGTACTTTTTGCCTTGGTCGGAGTAGTGTTTTGGATTGTTTACTTCAAACCATTTAATGGTAAGGATGAGGTGAATGATCATAAGAATTCATCCTTTACAGAACTCACAATTGATGAGCGTAAGGAGATCGATTCAATTGTTCAAACGATGAATCGAAACATCGATTTGGATGAAGAACAGCTGGATCCGGGAATCTTCTCCGGCGGTGGTTCTGTTCTTACATTAAGAAAAGCATTTCAGAATAGTTTAATGGAACAGATTTATTCGGATCTTACAAAAGACAGTCGCCTGACTTATTTGTATCCGGATGACAGTTGCGGAAAAGCGCAGAGTTTCGTTGCTTATCTGGGGACACAAAATCTCAGCAGCTTGAAAAAAGGAGCTTCATGCCTTTTAAGAAATGAAAGCGAATATGATCTGACTGTTTTTGTGGCAGATAATAAATCAGGAGGTAAGATTTATACTGCCTTGATTAAGAAAGGAAAGATGCTGGAGTTCAATATGGAAAAAGGAATGGTGTTGACGTGCGTTGCCGGAAATACCTATCAAGCATTTAAAATTCCAAGCGGAGCGGCACAAGATGATTTGCCTTCACCGGGATACACCCACCATTTCTGCGAGCGTGATCAGAATTTTGAAGAGACGATCAATAGTTCATACATCATGCGAAATGCGAACGGAAAGGTAAAATTCGTTTTTGTTGGAAAGCAATCCCAGATCGTACAGCTAATCGATCTGTCAAATGCTACGGATCCCTATTGATGGCATTTCGCTAAATTTGCATTATGATATTGTACAATGTAACGGTCAGCATCGATGAAAACATTCATGAAGAATGGTTGGAATGGATGAAAACGAAGCACATTCCGGATGTGATGAATACAGGATGTTTTATTGAAAGCCGTATTTCACGCGTTCATGGAGAAGAGGATGGAGGAATGACTTTCGCAATCGGATATTTGTGTCCGGACAAAGAAACATACGAGCGTTATCAGGCAGAGTTTGCACCGGAATTACAACGTGAGCATGGTGAACGTTATGCGGGCAAGTTTGCAGCATTCCGTACGCTTTTAACCGTATTAGACGAGTTTCGCAATGACCGTTAAAGCTAAAAAACATCTGGGTCAGCACTTTTTAACTGACAAGAATATTTGCGCAAAGATCGCGAACACGTACGGGAAACATCAGGGATGTAAACGCGTATTGGAGATCGGTCCGGGAATGGGAGCATTAACGGAATTTCTGTTAAAAGATGAAGAACTCGAAGTTTGGGTAATGGATGTTGATCACGAGAGTATCGAGTACCTTCGTGAACACTTCCCAAAATTGGAGGGAAGAATACTGGAAAAGGACTTTTTGCGTGTGAAGCTCGAAGAAATTATGGGCCCGGAGCCATTCAGTGTGGTTGGAAATTTCCCATATAACATATCGTCACAGATTCTTTTCAAATGTATTGATTACAAAGACCAGATTCCTGAGATCATGGGAATGTTCCAAAAGGAAGTAGCCGAGCGTGTAGCCGAAAAACCAGGGAGTAAACAATATGGAATCCTGAGTGTACTCTTACAGGCGTACTATGATATTGATTATTGTTTTACGGTAGATGAACATGTGTTTAATCCGCCTCCCAAGGTTAAATCCGGAGTCATTCGTTGTGTCCGGAATGAACGGGAAAAACTACCGTGTTCGGAAGACCTGTTCAAACGGATCGTGAAAACCACATTCAATCAACGCAGAAAGACCATTTGGAATACGATTAAACCATTGGTAAGCCATTTTTCTGATGATGAAAAGACTGAACTTAAGGCACATCCGTATATGAGTTTACGACCGGAGGTCTTAAGCGTGGAACAGTTCATTGAGTTGACACAGTTAATCGACCGGAGTACAAATGGCTAGATTAATTCATAAAAATGTAGCACTTTAACAAAAATTCATTTTCTTTGTGTATCAAACATTGAGTTATGACACTTAGCAATATTTTTTGGGGGATCGGTGATGTGTTGCAATCTACATTTGTGATGTTGCAGGAAGATATGATCGGGAACAAGTTAAACTATGCGTTGATTGTTCTTGGATTTATTGGATTATTCTACTGGTTGAACTGGCAAAGAAAGTTCAACGAGCAAGCAAAGAACAACCCGAACCAACTAAAATAATTGGTCAGAATATTTAAAAGTAAGGTTGTCCGCTTGGGCAACCTTTTTTATTTTAGAAGATGTCGATTTCAGTTATCATAACAGCAGGAGGTATTGGCAAGCGAATGGGACTTGCCCTGCCAAAGCAATTCATGCAAGTGAAGGAGAAGCCGTTATTGATGCACACCATTGAGCGGTTTTACCATTACGATCCGAACTTACAATTGATTGTGACATTGCCCGGAGCATGGTTGAATTACTGGGAGGATCTGATCCAGGAATACGAATTTCGAATTCCGCACCGTGTTGTAATCGGAGGAGAAGAACGCTACCATTCGATTAAGAATGCACTGGAATATTGCAGCGGAAAATACATTGCAATTCATGATGGGGTTCGGCCACTGGTAAGTGAAGAAACCATTCGTGCATGTTTCAAGGCATTGAGAGAATATCCGGCTGTAATTCCGGTAGTTCAGATGAAGGAGTCTATCCGAAAACGAACAGATGTCGGATCCGTATCTCTTGATCGAAGTGAATACCTCACAGTACAAACACCGCAATGTTTTGATGCAAAGATCCTGAGACATGCCTATGAACGTCCCTATGGACCGGAAATCACAGACGATGCCTGTCTGGTTGAAGCCAACGGCATTCAGATTTATATGGTTAATGGAAACGAAGAAAACATTAAGATTACAACACCGATGGATTTTTCACTCGCAGAACATCTGTTGATCTAAGTGTCAAATCCATACATAACCCTATCTTTGCCGAAATTTTGATCGAATGAAAGTAATAGATCACCTGAATGCAGCTAATGATACACTTTTCTCATTTGAGATTCTTCCTCCATTAAAAGGAAAGAGTATCCAATCGATATTTGATGGAATCGATCCGTTGATGGAATTCAAGCCGAAATTCATTAACGTAACGTACCACAGGGAAGAGTATATTTACAAGGAGCGGGAACAGGGATTACTGGAAAAAATTGCCATTCGCAAACGTCCGGGAACCGTCGGAATTTGTGCTGCGATCATGAATAAATACCAGGTGGATGCTGTTCCGCATTTAATCTGTGGGGGATTCAGCAAGGAAGAAACCGAAAATGCGTTGATCGATCTTCAATTCCTGGGAATTGATAATGTGTTGGCTTTGAGAGGAGATTCCATCAAAACAGAATCGAATTTTAAACCGCATCCTCAGGGTCACCGATACGCCGTTGAACTGATTGAACAGATTCAGGAAATGAACAGCGGAAACTATCTCATTGAGGATATTCAACTGGAACCAACTGATTTTTGTATCGGAGCGGCAGGATATCCTGAAAAGCATTTCGAAGCGATGAATCTGACCACAGATCTTCAGTATTTGAAGGCAAAAGTAGATGCAGGAGCGTCATACATTGTAACACAGATGTTTTTTGATAATAAAAAGTACTTTGAATTTGTTGAAGCTTGCAGAAATATCGGGATCACTGTACCGATCATACCGGGTTTAAAACCGTTGAAAACTTTGAATCATATTTCATTCCTGCCTAAGTTCTTTCATATTGACTATCCGGAACAATTATCGAAAGAGTTGTTATCTTGTAAGTCGAATGCAGATGTGGAACAAGTAGGCATCGAATGGGCTATTCAGCAGTCAAAGGAACTAAAAGCAGCTGGAGTGCCATGTATTCATTATTATACAATGTCTAATTCTGAACAAGTAAAAAAGATAGCAGGTGAAGTATTTTAAAACAATTGTGGCAATATTATTTCTTGTTCTCCAAACAGGAATTTCATTCGGACAAAAGAACGGGTCCAATTTCGGTCTGACGAATGCGGTTATAGTAGGCCAATTTGATAAGCAGGAAGATCGTTATTCTGTGGAAGCTAATTTAACGGATCTGTTCAACATGATGGGAGTGAAGGCAATGCCATCCCTGAATCTGGTGAAGGTAGGTCAGGATGCTGCGTCATTGGCTAGTGATTCCATTATGGCGATTGCACAATCCAAAGGATATGATACGTATGTGATTCTGAATGTGCGTGGGTACGATCGGAAATTCCGTCCCTCTACAGCGAAATTAACCTTGAAGGAAGCATTGGAAAGAGGAAGTTTATACAGTATCCATCAGGATGATATTGTTTCCGTAACGTTTGAAATCCGCGTATACCGAAATGGGGAGTTCGTTGGCGTTGACTCAATTAAGTGCGGTAATGTCGGGGAACGGGATTCTGTCCTGAAACGCTTGAGATCAGGTGCCGAAAAACGTTTGAAAAAACACTGGAAAAAGAAATAACTTATTTCTGATCGTTTCTGATCAACTTCGAAACGTATTTCCCGATAATATCAAATTCCAGATTAACCTTGTCGCCAATTTCTAATTGATGAAAATTGGTGAATTCATAAGTGTATGGAATGATACAAACCGAGAACTCCTGTGGTTTTGAATCAACGACAGTCAGACTGGTTCCGTTAATTGTAATCGAACCTTTTTCTACTGTCACATCATCTGAATCGTATCGAATGGTGAATTTCCAGCTACCGTCTTCATCTTCTTTCCCGATACAGGTTCCGGTTGTATCCACATGCCCCTGAACAATATGCCCATCCAGTCGGCCGTTCATTTGCATACAACGCTCCAGGTTTATCTTACTGCCGATCTTCCAGTCTCCCAGATTCGTTTTACGCAAGGTCTCCTGAATGGCAGTTACGGTGTACTGATCACTGTCCAATTCCACCACTGTTAAACAACATCCGTTATGCGCTAAGGACTGATCAATCTTCAGTTCATGCGTAAAGGGGCAAGAGAGTGTAAAATGTACATTCTCACCTTCTTTTCTAATGTTTTTAACTTCTCCTAGTGCCTCAACAATTCCCGTAAACATTATGCTTTTTTAATCTTGTAAATAAATAGAGCAGAAACGAGTACTACAATACCCAGATCTGCAATTATAAACCACATCGGATGTGGTAAAACCAATAGATTGATTCCGGTAAAAAGTGTGATAATCCCTCCGACACCGAATAAAGGCCCCAAAGATTTTTTATCGATCAGTCGCGCTACAAACAATCCTGCTAAAACCCCTATCCCGTGAGCAACGATAACAGCGATTAAATTCTGCACAGGAATTTTAAAGACCAATAACTTTAACTGTTCAATATCATGCGGATCAATATGTAGCTTGAAGGGCATAAGTGCGTGACCAAGCCTTTCAAGAACCATAATGACTAATCCGGCGGTGATAATCCCTCCAATTGCTGCTAAAAATGATCTCATAATTTGCTAATCTTAACTTTAACGGATTTGGATGCAGGAGTATGACTGGAATGCGCCTTTAAATTTACCGGAACCAACGGATTCGATTCAGGGTAATAAGTCCCCAGACATTTTTCCGGGATGTTGTATGGCACTACAGCAAATCCGTCTACTCTTCTTTCCACGTTATTGTAATTATTGTACAAAGAAACCAAATCTCCCTTTTTCAAACCTAATTTTTCAGCATCTTTTGGATTCATGAATACAACCATTCTTCCATTGTGAACTCCTCGATAGCGGTCGTCCAAACCATAAATCGTTGTGTTGAACTGGTCGTGACTTCTGGTGGTCATCATTAGGTATTCGTTCGCTTCGACATTATTATCCGACAACTTGTTTACCGTGAAGTTGGCTTTTTTATTTTCTGTATTGAACTCTCCGATTCGTGCTCCATTAGGTAACTCAAAACCAAGAGGTTTACGGAACCGTTCATTGAAGTTTTCAAATCCGTTTAATGTTTTCTCAATCAATTCCCGGATATGATCATAGTCCGCAACCAAATGATCCCAATCCACCGTACTTTTTTCTAGTGTTGCTTTTGCTATTTCAGCGACGATTACCGGTTCGGATTTTACTTCCTTCGATGGTGGTTCCAAAACTCCTTTCGTACTGTGAACTACCCCCATTGAATTTTCAACGGAGAGTAACATCGGTTTTCCGTCTCGTTCAAATTTATCCGTTCTTCCCATTGAAGGTAGAATGAGAGCTGTTTTACCATGTTCTAAATGAGAGCGGTTCAATTTTGTGGAAATATGGACCGTTAAATCTGTTTTTGCGAATGCAGCTGCAGTGAAGTTAGTATCTGGCGCAGCAGAGAGGAAATTTCCTCCCATGCCTATAAATACTTTTACTTTTTCTTCATGCATGGCTTCGATCGCATCAACAACACTGTACCCGTGTTCTTCCGGAGGAGTGAAACCAAAGTTGGCGGCGATTTTATCCAGAAGAGCTTTCGAAGGGCGCTCAGCTATCCCCATAGTACGGTCGCCCTGCACATTACTGTGTCCTCTTACCGGACAAGTCCCGGCTCCTTCTTTCCCGATCGACCCTTTCAGAAGCAGCAAATTAACCACTTCCTGAATATTATCTACACCATTAACGTGTTGAGTCAGACCCATTCCCCAACAAGTTATAATCTTTCTGTGATTGGCTACCAGATCTGTAAGATGGTCAATGTCTTTTTCTTTCAACCCGGTTCTTGCAATCAATGCGGAGAGGTCCTGCTTTAAAATTTCTGCTTTGAAATCTTCAAATCCTGCTGTTTTGGAATCGATAAAATCCTGATCAATAATACCTGGGTTTGTTTCGGCCAGTTTCAGCAACTTGATGAAGACGGCTTTCAATAATGCGACATCTTCATTGATCGCTATCTGAAGATACAAATCAGAAATTTCAGTTCCATTACCGATAATTCCATTTAATTTTTGCGGATTTTTGAATCGAACGAGTCCTGCTTCTTTTAATGGATTGATCGAAACCACCTTTGCACCATTCGCTTTCGCTTTCTCCAGAGCAGACAACATACGTGGGTGATTGGTCGCCGGATTTTGACCAAATATCAGGATCAGTTCTGCCTTGTAGAGGTCATCCAAAGTCACAGAACCTTTTCCGATTCCGGTGGTCCTGGTAAGCGCAACTCCGCTGGACTCATGACACATATTGGAGCAATCAGGTAAATTATTCGTTCCGTACATGCGAACAAATAATTGATACAGGAATGCAGCCTCGTTGCTGGTTCGGCCGCTGGTATAAAAAGCAGCCATATTTGGATCCGGTAAAGCCTTTAAATGTTGAGCGATAACCTGATTTGCTTCATCCCAGGAAATGGCTTCGTAATGTGTGGCTCCCGGTTTCAAAATCATCGGATGCGTAAGTCGACCTTGTTGACCTAGCCAATAGTCGCTTTGCGCTTTTAGTTCCGATACACTGTATTTGGTAAAAAACTCCGGATTCACCCGGGCACTCATGGCTTCTTCCGCAATCGCTTTCACACCGTTTTCACAGTACTCACCTAGTCGTGATCTATGCGCGGGATCCGGCCATGCACAACCCGGACAATCAACGCCGTCTTTTTGATTCAATCGGTTCAGGACATACAGTGCTTTGCCTTTTGGCATTACATGAAAAATATTTCCCAAAGCCACCTTTACGGCCTTCATTCCGGCAGCATATTCCGGTGGAGTTGTTATTTCAAGTTGTTCTTTACTCACAGCAAATGATATTCTACAGATATAAAAATAAGAAATCTGTAATAAGCTGGTTTGAAGACCCACGACGAAGTTAAACTAACCGAGTCTTTTGTCTTTAAGCAATTTACTTTATGATATGTAAGCAATTATAAATCAGCATTAAAAACAATTACAAACGAATAACAACCGAAAGTAATCGACAAAAAACCGAAAATGAAAAACCACTGCTCTCAACTTTGCAGAGTCGAAACCGATAAAAGATTCGGTATCAGGCAACAGTAATTAACGTTCAAAAATTTATCGTATGAACACATTGAGAAACAAAGTCAGTTTAATTGGACGATTGGGAGCACAACCGGAGATTGTAAAGTTTGATTCGGGAAGAACACTTGCACGATTTTCACTTGCAACAAATGAGCGCTACAAATCCAAAGAAGGTGATTGGCAAGAGGTGACGCAGTGGCACAATATCACTGCATGGGGTAAAACGGCGGATCTCATCGCAAAATTGCTGAACAAGGGTCAGGAAGTAGTTGTGGAAGGTCGTTTGATCAACAACACGTATGAAACCAAGGAAGGAGAGAAGCGCTACGGGACTTCGATCGAAATAAATGAGTTTTTAGTACTAAGCCCTGCTAATGAGAACAAGTAATCACCTAACCACACCGGATGGAGGAGTCGTGCGATACGGTTCTTCCTTTCTGGAAGAAAGCAAAAGACATATGAATCACGTAAATTTAATCGGGAAATTGGCATCCCATCCGCGTTTTTACGAATTGCCAAACGGAAGAAAAGTAGCACAGTTTATCATGTCTACGAACGAGGTTTACCTGGACGAAAAGGGTGAGACGAAGCGAAAATCAAATCAACACAGGATTGCGGCCTGGGGAAAATGGGTGCAAGTGATTGAACAACTGGGCAATGTTGGGATGGAATTGGCCATAGAGGGAAAACTTACCAGCAGATTTTATGACCGCTCAGGAGAGAAGCACTTTATTTCGGAAGTGGAAGTAAACGATTTAATCATTTTATAACAATATTGATATGCAAACGATGAAGAATAATATCACGTTAATTGGCAATATGGGTTCGGATGCCCAAATCACGAATTTTGAGAATGGAGCGAAAGTGGCTCGTTTTCAAATAGCAACCTCAGAATCCGGTAAGACACAGTGGCACAAGGTATTCGCCTGGGGAAACATTGCACAGTTTATTGAATCGTACGGAAGAAAAGGGAAAGAACTTGCGATACATGGTCGACTTGTGAAACGAACCTACCTCAATAAAAGCGGGAAACAACAGTTTGTGACTGAAGTGGAAGTTAAACACGTCATCGGACTCTGATCTCTGCCTAACCTACAACTACCTAACCACGATGTGCAGAAAAGGCCGTTCGCAATGCGACGGCCTTTTTTAGTAATTTCTATAATCGTTCCAAAGGAAGCTTCTTACACCTGCTACAACCTGATAGTTCATCTTGTTGTTCTGCGCAAGAAAGTTAAAATGATTTTCAACGAAGACATTCAATTTGCCATTTTTCAAAAGCTGGTATGCACCTGTGATCATGATTTTTGCCTTGTTCTGTTGGATTCCCTGTCCTATAAAATTTCCAAACTCATTTGGATGGTTGGCGTAGCTCTGATAAATATTTCCTCCATAGGAATATCCGTCGTGATCAAGTCCCGTAAGTACGTAATTGGCAAATAACTTGAGAAGCAGTTTTTCTTTTTGATACTTGAGCTCTGCTAAAATTTCCATGAAATTTGCGCCATAAGGATGACCAAGTGGGGATCCCTGGTTGCCATAATTTAAAGCTTCGCTGATATGCGAGAAGGTATAGGGGCGGGTAAAATTGTATTCCAAACGATAAAAGAGTTTATCCGAAAGATAGCGTCCTTTTATTCCGAGCTGGGCGCCGTATTTGTTTGCCCACCAACCACTTTTTGCTTTTAATTCTGTTAAAGAGAATTCATCGATTACAAACTGACCATATACGGTATGATTTTCTATTTGTGCGCTTAAATCGATTCCCATAATTACATTATCAGAAGAACCGAGTGCATATTCCTGTGGTCGATAAAAAATAACGGGATTTAGGTATTCTACATCAAAACCACGGCGAAGATTAGTGTCAACAGGTTGAAACACTACACTTTCAAATAATCCGATGTTTAACCATTTCGCAGCGTTGAACGAAAGATGGTGCGTTGCGGCAAATTTACTATCCCAATTGCCCGGACTTCCTTCCCGTAAAAATTGATAAAGCACATTGTATTCAACTCTCCAAAAATGTGTTCGGATGAGCGCGAAAGGGTGAGAGACACCGTAGTCGCTTAATAGAAGTGATCGTGATCCTTCTCCTAGGAAATTATGATCCAACCCGACCTGAAAATTAAAGAATCTGTTCGGAGTATAGGAAATACGCGATCGAATATCTGTATACCCATAACCATTTGCATCATCAAAGCGGAGAAAACTCTTGGGGTAAACTCCCGGTTGTTGATTTCCGTACCCTTGTACTGTAGCTAATCGAATATGCCAATTCTTTGATGGCAGGTAATCTACTTCCAATCCTAATCCCACACGGTAAGCGAAGGATGTATCGTAGGCAGCATTCATATCTGAAAGTCCGCTTAGAATTAGTTTTTTATCACCTGAAGGATTGTAGTCCAATACTGGCTTTAGTGAGGTATGTGATGTAAGAGCATTGTGATAGGAGGAATCCGAAGGTAGTTCTTCAAACAGATGATTTACTTTTCCTTGTCCCAGTACACTGAGAGGAAGAAAAAATAGAGTTATCCAAATGCAATTTTTCATTAGAATAGAAAAGATCTGTTTTTAATTGCTGTTTTGATTCCTGCAGATGCAAAAGCAGTATTCCTATCGCTTAAATTATCTGTCCTTAAAGTGAATTGACCAAAAAGGCAAAGATTCATTTTTCGATTAAATCGGTAACCAATCTCCGTCGATGTTAGAAAAACAGATTGTTTCGGTGTAGCATTGGAGGCAAGATTGAACGCCAGCAAC
>QKAV01000145.1 GCA_003247185.1 Crocinitomicaceae bacterium | reverse complement strand
GACATCCGTTTCGTCTGGCAGAGCTTCAATTCCTCCAAGTTGACCAAGATCGTTAGCAGATAACACTTCACTTTTTCGAATATCATCAGGAATAGCGTCGTATCCGATCCCGATCGTAGTAATAGGTTTTGCGATTTCGAACATTGAATGTTCATCAGCTCTGCAATACCAGTTACCTCCCATTCTGGCTACCAGATCAATTTTCTTCTGGTCAATCATCTGATTGTCATTCAGAATATCTTCGGAAATATGGATGCGCACAACTTCACATATGATGAGGTTTCCAGCTCCGCCCCCATTGCCCAGGCATTTGATCTCATTTACTTTACACTCAAATTGTACAGGAGATTCCTTTACACGTTTGGGTTGGATCAGATCAGAAGCAACAGCTGTCAGCCCGGATTTTTCAAATTCACTGATATCAGGACTGAACGGGGAACTAGCCAGGCTCATTTGATGCACCATATCGTAGTTCACGACATTGATCACCACTTCCGGTACTTTCAGAACGTTGTTGTACGTATCCTTTGTAGCACCTGTTCGGCCACTTCTTGCAGGAGAGAACACCAAAATCGGAGGGTTCGCAGAAAATACATTGAAAAAACTGAAAGGCGCTAAATTATCCACACCATCTTCATCCACCGTAGAAGCAAAAGCGATAGGACGAGGTCCGATTGCTCCCAGTAAATACTGGTGTAATTTTGGTATTTCAAGCTCTTTAGGATCGAGTGTCAGCATCTCAAAATATTTGGTTTACAAATTTACGACGTTTGATTCCGTCAAACACATCATCTTCAGAAGACTTTTCCACATTTTCAGATTTTTTTTGTGAAAGATGTGTTTTGATGTTTGAACTTTCAAATAAATACATATCTTTGCGTCCCGTTTGATTGAAATCGGGCACTTTTGCGAACGAGCTGAAGTTTAAATTGCGGATGTGGTGAAATTGGTAGACACGCTAGACTTAGGATCTAGTGCCGCGAGGCGTGGGGGTTCGACTCCCTCCATCCGCACCAGTATCTGGATGGTATAAGCGAAAACTTATACCATTTTTTGTTTGTATATACGTATAAATCAAATAATATGAATGTCGTAAGAGAAGATGTTGATGCTCTCAACGCAGTCCTTACAGTAGAGGTGAAGCCTGAAGATTATCAGGATAAAGTTAAGGAGACACTTGACAAGTACAGAAAAACAGCAAAGATCCCGGGATTTCGTCCTGGACATGTTCCGTTTGGTCTGGTTCAGAAACAATATGGAAAAGCGGTACTTTCTGATGAGTTGAATAAAGTGGTGAATGATTCACTTCAAAACTATATCTCTGAGAACAATCTTAATATTCTTGGAAATCCGATTCCTAGTGTAGGTGAAAGCTTTACAGGGGATTTTGACAAACCGGAAAATTTTTCATTCCGTTTTGATATCGGATTCGCTCCTGAGATTAAAGTTCCGTTATCAGGGAAGAACAAATTTGATTACAGTAAAGTTAAAGTTGACGCGAAACTGATCGATCAGCAAATTGACGATTTGCGCAGACGTTACGGAAAACTTGTTTCCGGAGAGAAAGTAGGAGACAGAGACATGGTTCTTGGTCAGTTTGTGGAGTTGAATGAAGATGAGTCAATCAAAGAAGGAGGAATTCTTCACTCTTCAACAATCTCCATGGAATTTGTTGAAGATAAGGATACGGCAAAGGCTCTGAAAGGAAAAAAGGTTGGAGATAAAGTAGTTATCGATCCTAAGAAAGTTTCCCGTGGTGAAGCGGATATGGCTGCCATGCTTGGAACAACTAAAGATGAGCTTTCTTCTTTGTCGGATAAATTCCAGTTTACAGTGAATGAGATCAAAGTGATGGAATTGGCTGAATTAAACCAGGAATTATTTGACAAATTGTTCGGTCCGGGAGCAATTAACAGCGAAGATGAATTGAAGGATCGCGTTAAATCCGATCTTGAAGGAATGTTCGTGAACGATTCTGATCGCATGTTGACACGTGACGTATTTGAAATGCTTATCGAAAAGACGGATGTAACATTACCGGATGACTTCCTGAAACGTTGGATTAAATTGTCAAACGAGCAGGAAATTACGGATGAGCAGATTGACGCTGACTATGACAACTATGCAAAGTCATTGAAGTGGCAGTTGATTCAATCTCAAATTTTCAGAGATAACGATTTGAAACTGGAGAATGATGAAGTGATCCAGTTTACAAAAGGCTTGATTGTTCAGAATTATGCGCAGTATGGTTTGCCAGCTCCTGAGGATATGGAATTGACACAATCTGCAATGCAAATTCTTCAGAACAGAGATGAGGCAAATCGTATTTACGATATGCTGGCAGAAAATAAGTTGACTGCTTATTTCAAGGATACAGTAAAATTAAATGAGAAAGAGATCTCTTATGATGATTTTGTAGAGATCGCATCTAAATAATTTACTTAGTTATATGAATGAAAGGTAGCCTCGGAGACGAGGCTATTTTTTTTATCGTTACATCTCCGCAGCGATCCAGAATCTCCGCTACATAATGATCATGGATCAACCGAGCTACGGGACTTTCATCCTTTACGATGCAGGATACATTGTCTTTGGTCTCAAGTAGTTTCTCTATTTCATTAAGTCGGTCAGGAGAGTTTTTAGCTCCCTCCACGATGATTATATTCTGGTAAGGAATCCCCGATTCAACCGCCCAGTAGTAGGTATAATCCCAACCATAAAAATCCAGAATCAGGTAATCTGTATCGGGTGGGATCGTTTCCACCAGATGTGCAAACTTCTGATCTTTTAATCTTGGGAGAGGAGAAATATTGTCAACGTTGTAAATGAAACTAAGTCCGATGATCAGGACCAGATGAAGCGCAATTCGCAGAGGTTTTCTACTGGTCATGCAATAGGAGGCAAAAGGTAAAAAGAAGAGAACCAGTGTGCCTATAAATCGGTGTTGGAGTAGAAGAGTCCCTTTTACACTGTTGTAGATGAAAAAGATCAGAAAGAAAATGAACAAAATGGCAAAAAGATAGCGCACATCCTTAAACCGGGGTGTTGTAATACGAGCTACCCAATTTCGAACGGCATCAACAGTGGCTATGGGACCAATTGCAATCATCAAGGAAAAAGGGAAGAACCAGATTCGCCTTAAATAGGTTTCTGTGTCCACATGTGCATTGTTGTTCATGACCTCCAGGGTCCAGTGGTGATTACCTTCCAGGCTTGTAAAAGGACTTCCGGTAGAAATGTAGTTGGTAAGTAACCAGAGGAGAGGAAAGATGCCGGCCAGTAAGCCAAACAAGATCGCCTTCTTAAAATGTTTGATAAATAAATAAAATGTGGTGATCAGAATAATCAACCAGGCCTCATATCGGATTCCGGCAGCCAAAGTGAGGAGTAGACCTGCCATTACGATGGCGCTATTTTTGTTTGCCCGCAGCCCAATGGACAAGCAATTCATAGCATGTACAAGTAAAAGGTACGGTGTCTCCGATAGGCCCATAAACTGGTTTCTGAACAGAATCGGTGATAAAGCGAATATTGCAGTTATCATTAGAGCTCCTTCTTTAGAAAACTCGCGGTTTACGAGTTTATAGAAAGGAAAGATCATGAACAAAGCCAGCAACGAATTGAGAATAGACGGAGTTAATGAAGGATCATTCCAGATCCAGAGGGCTAAGGCATTTATATAATAATGCAGTGGAAGCCAGATGCCGGACATGATCCAATGCGGATGTTCCATCCATTCCTGAGTAAGAAAGGTGCGTGTAACAGCGTCTGCATCAATAATCTGGGAAAAGGGAAATAATAAAATCCGAATGATTCCGATGATCAGAATTAAGATCAGGATCTGTTTGTTTTTTGTAATCCGGAAATGCATGTCCGAATGTAATTAAAACAACGGGTAAAAAAAAGGTGTGTCCCGAAGAACACACCAAACGCTAAGTACTATGTGTATATTTACTTGAACACGATCTCAAAAGGCATACGCATTTGTATTCCCTGCATCTGTTCGAGCGTCTTTAACTGCTCGTAGTACCCTA
>QKAV01000163.1 GCA_003247185.1 Crocinitomicaceae bacterium | reverse complement strand
TACAGGGCCAACATAATAGTTTTTATTGTTTTTCAGATCAAGCACCTTAACCTGATTAATGATCAGGAAAGACTGAGGATCTAGTAGTTTGTTTTCGACGTAAATAACTTCATCGATCTTATCATTATTCAGATCGGCACATACAACAGGGGAGAATTGATTGAATCCGGAAACTTCATCCCGAATTAATTTTCCCGTTTTACCATCAACAACAATAATACGCCACTCCTGATACATCGGAAAGGTTCCTTTCGCAATGATTGTAAAAAAATCAGGTGTATCATCCTCATTGAAATAACCTAAGGAAGGGGTGACATAACATTCGTATCCCGGAAAACTGTGTTCCCATAGTATTTTGTCAGTTTTACCGTCTATCGCAGTAAGTATGGCATTCATCCGGGCATTCATGATGTCGGAAATACCGTCCTTATTGAGATCTGCCACAACAGAATTCAGAATAAAACCTTTTAGCGTATCATGTACGATTTCTGTTGCATGGTTCATTTTTCCATTCAGCAGGTCATGCAAACTGATTTTCCAGAGTCCGCCGTCTATCGTTTCGCCACCACTTCCGAAAACAACAGTACTGGTTCCATTGTGATCAATGATATGCGGAGCGTAGTAGGTTTCCCTTCTCACCGGAAAAGGAACTGTTTGGATGGCTTTTCCCGTTTTTGAATTGATAATCATCAGTACGGCACCTTTACGGTCTTTATCTTCCGGTTTGGCGAGGTAATCGCCGCCGTTCGCTACTAACAGATCATTATATCCGTCCTTGTCCACATCATGAATCCATTGGGTAGCATAAAAATTAAGGATTCCTTTCAGTCGAGGGTCTCCGTTTTCTACCGGGAAAAATTCCCAGATCACTTCTCCGGTTTTACCATTTATGGCAAAGAAGGATGCTGCGCGTCCACCGATAAATACGTCATCCGTTCCATCGCCGGTTACATCCTGAAAGAGTGCACTGGTATAGGTCTGCGTCTGCGTAGGAATATGCCAGAGCAGTTCACCATTTTTTCCATCAAGAGCAATGATTCCATTTGGCGTAGGAATAGCTTCGATACCACCGCCGAGTACGACATCTTTTACGTGATCTCCATTCAAATCTGTAAAACGGGGAGAGGAGAATATGTTTGCAGAATCAATAACTGTTGTCCAGCGTTCCTGTTGACCAAAAAGAACGGAAATGTGAAAAAAAGCAATTAGAATCAGTGATTGGCGTGGGGAATGGTTCATAGTTTTTTTAATTTGAGCAAAAGTAAGAAAATGGTAAATGAACGGCGGTTTTGGATTTATTAAATTAATTTAGGACGACAAAACCGAGATATAACCATGACTTTAAAAGGATTTCTAACCACTTTTTTACTTTTAACAGGATGCTTCGCAATCGCAGGAGGGAAAAACAATCAGGACCAAAATGTACTTAATGTACATCATGCTTTTCTGGATGAAGCAATTGTATTGACAAAACACTGTGTCGGTTTTAGTCCTCCTGTCAGTGGAAGAGCATTTGCTTATCTCACCCTTGGAATGTATGAATCTTCCGTTGAGTTTATTCCTGAAATGCGTTCATTTTCAGGACAAATGAACGGATATGAGCGCAAAGTAGTTGCACAGGGAAAAAAATACAACCGTGCTTTGGTTGCAATTGGATGCGATCATGAATTAATCAGTTACATGTACCGAAATATGCCTCCGCGAAATGAAGAGGAATTTTCAAAATTGTACGATTCCTTACTCTTAAAATACAGTTCCGGATATGCTGGAAAAATTAATGCGAAGTCCATTGAGTTGGGACGAATGATTGCACAGGAGATCATCGAATGGTCCAAACTGGATGGAGCAGATAACGGTTTTGATATGAATTTTCCGGACAGTTACAGGCCGCCTGAATGTTTAGAGTGCTGGGTAAAGACAACTCCGGGTTATTTGCCTTCACTATTGCCATATTGGGGAAAGAACAGATGGATGATGGCCGGAAGTGAAGCAACAATGGATGGATGTGAGGTGCTGTCGTTTTCAACAGATACTTCATCTTTATTATATAAGGATGCATACAGTATTTTGCAGAACTCAAAAGAGATCGATCCTCAGTACGAAATCATTGCCGAATATTGGGATGATTCTCCCGGTTATTCAGGGACACCTTCAGGGCATTTCTTCTCTCTTGCACGTTTTCTGGCCGATCAAAAAGAATTGGAACTGAATCAGGCAATAGAGTTATACGCCAAATTGGCAATCGCCATGAATGAAGCATATATCGCAAGCTGGGGGTTAAAATACAAGTACAGTTTTATCAGACCAATCACTTATATTCAGCGTTATATTGATCCGCAATTCAATACGCGATTGAGTACCCCACCATTTCCGGAGTTTCCGAGCGGACATTCTTACCAGTCCTCTGCGGGTGGAGAGGTGTTTAAGCACATTTTCGGAGATGAAATACAGTTCATTGATTCTACGAATGCTCAACGAGCGGATATTAACGGGGCGCCCCGAACATATACCTCATTTACGCAGCTGGTTGAAGAAGTATCGTGGTCGCGTTTTTATGGTGGGATTCACTTCAGAAAGACCTTGGACATCAGTATGGATTATGGGGGAAGATTGGGGAGATACGTTGCTGAGAATCTGAAATGTAGAAATGAAGAGTAGTCTGTTTATTATTTGCTTTCTGATTGCAGGATTCACTTCTGTAGCTCAAACCCTTTTTAAAGAGGTGGGAGAAGAAAAAGGTCTGACCTACATCTATCCCGGAAATGAATTCCAAATGGCAGGAGGAGGCGTCCTGGTTATTGATGTAAACAACGACGGATGGGAAGATCTTTATCAATCAGGAGGAGTGTTTAATTCCAAGTTATGGCTGAATCAGAAAGGACAATTTGTGGATGCAACAGAAACCTACGGATTGGATACCTTGTATGGATACTTTATTCAGGGAGCGATTAGTGCCGACTATGATAATGACGGTTATACGGACATGCTGATTGTTAATTTCGGAAAGGGAATCGGACGGGGAGACAAGCATGCTCCCGCGCTGATGCACAATATCGAAGGCAGGTACTTTGAAATGATTGACCTGGGAAATGTCGTGGAACCGGGGAATTATGCTTCTGCATGTTGGGGAGATTTTAATATGGACGGATACTCCGATGTTTATCTCGCAAACTATGTTTCTTCTATGGGAGGGTTGCGCGATTCTACCGGAAGAGAAATCGGTTATGATCCGGTTTGTTTCAAAAACAAATTGTTACTCAATGAACGTGGAAAAGGTTTTAAGGAGTGCGCTGCGGAATACGGATTGGATGACGGAGGTTGTGGACTGGCTGCGAGTTTTACGGATGTGGATAACGACGGTGATCCGGATTTGTTGCTACTCAATGATTTCGGTCAATGGACAGGAATCGGAAACCAGTATTACCGGAATAATTATCCCGAAAACAGCTTTACCAATATCACAGAAGAAACGGGCTTCGGAATCAAAATGTACGGTATGGGAATCGGGCAGGGCGATTACGATAATGATGCGGATCTGGATTACTACTTAACGAATATCGGACAGAATTACCTGATGACGTATGAAGATGGCCGGTTTAAAGATGTGGCGAAGGACATGCAGATGGA
>QKAV01000027.1 GCA_003247185.1 Crocinitomicaceae bacterium | reverse complement strand
GAAAGTGCAGAGAAAATGTTCGCTGACGCACGTAAAAAATCAAATGTACAGGAGATTGAAGGAGGAATTCTGATTGAAACCATTGAAGAAGGAAAAGGAGGATCACCAACAGAGCAGGACGATGTAAAAGCAGATTACATTTTGATGGCTTCTACCGGGGATACCATCCAAAACAGTTTGATGTTCCGTCAGGATGCAAATGATCTTTCACAAGCACCGGCGTTTAACCTGCAGGGTGTATTCCAGGGGTGGACAAAGAGCTTCCCGCATCTGAAGAAAGGAGGGAAGTACAAATTGTACCTTCCATGGGAGATGGTGAACGATCCGCGTCTGCAAAACCAATCCGTATGTTTCTATGTACACTTCATAGATTACGGACCGGCGTACACGATAGCTGAAAAGCCGCAAATGCAAATGCAGTAAAAGCAGGCAATAAAATAATTGAAAGCGATCCGAAAGGGTCGCTTTTTTTGTGCCTTCATCAATTTTTTCTCTGATTCTTTTGTTTTGAATTGTACAGATATTATACGTTATTATTTATTTATTGTATAATATTGTGCGCTAAAATGTAATAATTGCGCTGATTTTGAGTTCTGTTATTGTAATGAACCTTCAAATGACAGGTCACCGGACTTGTTACTAATAATGAAAACAGGGTTTCACAGAATAGAGGTGTGGTTGTTTAGAACAGGTAGGTTACGCAATATAAACGGGTAATTCCCACGTTTTATTTCTACGGATTATTCATTTCATTTGCGTCCCTAACAATTAATCGACTGGAAAAATGAAAAAGAGGCTAAATGTGATTGTGGCTAATCAGAACTATTTCATTCAGCAGGGCGTCATCCACATACTTGGCAGCTATGCAAATAAAGAGGTTAATACAACCCCGGTACAAAATGATAAGGATGTTACTATGTTAATCACTTCCAATAAATATGATCTGGTTATATCCGATACGGATTGTGTTGATTCCAGCACCGTAGATATTCTCAACCTGGTTCGGCAAAACGGAGTGGCTACACCAATGCTCTTTATTTCCAATTGTGATGATGCGCATTTGCTTAAGGATGCCTATGCTTATGGTCATGTTGGTTTTGTTCACTCCGACTGCGGACTGGAAGAATTCAATAAGGCAATTGGCGCATTGCTGAAAGGGGACAGCTATTATTCGCACGAAGCTTCTGTAGTTCTGTTGAGAAAAACGAAGTTTCCGCCCTCTAAAATTGATTATTCCGCCCTCACAAACAGGGAAAGAGAAGTGTTGCGCCTTTCATCTCTTGAATTAACAACGCCGGAAATCGCAGAACGATTGCATTTGTCTGTACGAACGGTGGAAGGATATAAGTCAAAAATCAAAGCAAAATTCAAATCAAGAACATGGGTAGGAGTCATTCAAACGGCAATCAAGCAGGGATTGATCCATTAGATAGCGTAAAAGTACGCATAAAAATAGGTAGTTCTACGCTTTTTCAGCTTTATAGTTGTAGCTATCTTTGTGTACGCTTTTTATGTACTCGAAGATTTATTTTTAAAACGTCTCGCATGAAACGCGTTATTCTATTCTCCATCCTTATTCTTGCTTCCAACCTTTCAGCACAAGTAATTGGCGGCCGATCCAACAATGAAAGTTCACCAAAAGTTGCAGAACCAACCAAGCTTACGGGAGGTGGTTTTGTCGGTGATGTAAACGCCTTCAACGGTCAGTTCAACGCATCTATGCCCCTGGGGTCTGTTTCTACTCCTTCAGGGCTTTCTTTCCAACTGAACCTTTCGTATAACAATTCATTCAGCCTGGGATATACCCAACCCATGTGTTCGGGGATTCCTTATGGTGAAGGGTGGAGTCCGGATATTCCAACTATTTCGGTGGAAACGGATGCCTTTCACAAGTTTATCAGTGCTTATCCGTCAGGGTTAACGGGACTAGCCGA
This sequence comes from Crocinitomicaceae bacterium, assembly GCA_003247185.1. GTDB lineage: Bacteria > Bacteroidota > Bacteroidia > Flavobacteriales_D > Crocinitomicaceae > UBA4466. The sequence goes on along the minus strand of QKAV01000027.1, from coordinate 1,713 downwards.
GTGCGAAGAAGACAATATGAATACTGTTCAGAATCGTTTGGATTACAGTGCAGGTGATTACAGTGCCGCGGATGAAGGTGATGCCTACTGGTTTTCGCCTACGGTAAACATTCCGGGAGTGGGCAGCGGAAGAGCGATCTTTAAATACGTGGATGTGCAGGACGATGAGTGTGCCGTATTCGTCTTAAACAAGTTTGAAAATCCAATTGAAATCCGCTTTTACGGAGATAACTGGGTGATTATTTCGACTGATGGTAAACGCTATGAGTTCAATACCCATGTTTCGAATTACCGGGCTCCTTCCAACAGAAGAGTAGCTTATTACGATACCAATAATGGCTCCAATCCGGCGCACAATATCCTTACGCAAGGTGAATACCTTCCATCGGGAGTTGATGGCGTTGATCCGAACGGAGTGAAAAATGTCATTGAGCCGAAGCAGACCTACAATATGTGGTACTGTAACTCCATTATGGATGTTCTTTCTCCGGGAAATACCATCTGGTTTAAGTACGAAAAGTTCGGAGAGTTCAACTATTTTAAAGAGTTTTCACAAGAACGCTACGGCTATGTAAATGCCAATGTGTTTAATGCCACTACACTTCCTTATGCACCGGACTATACTGCTTATTCGGATATTTTGCTAACAGAAGTGGTTTCCTTTGTGGTTGACGGAAAGTACGAGAGTCTGGAAATGGTTTATGAGACGGTTGATGCGTTGATCAGCCCTCAAATGATTGATTATACCGATCCGAATGCCGGAAGATTGGACAACCTGTACAGCTATCAGATTGTAGCCGATTATGGAATGGGAGCCGATAATTTTACTTCATGGAAAAAATACCGACATGCCAAACACGATGAAATTATGGCAAATGATATTGAAGTAAACGGTACAAACCCATATTTACACAACGGAATTTATCATCGCGTAGGCCATAATCAGGAATCCGGTTTTACGGAAAACAGTAATGAAATTGCCTTTTCGAATAGTTTTCTGGAGTCGGAGCGCATCCTGGGGAGTTCAGGAATGTACCCGGGAGATATCTATGAAATCAAAACGGTGATCCAGCGGGATAACAGCAGCAGCTTGCAAAAAGGGAATGGAACCATTGACATAGCCATCGTTTCCGGAAAGAATAATGAAGTTTACCCGGGAGGTTTTAGTTCGCTAGATGACGGTAGTGCAACATTGTTAAGTGCGAATTATGATGCAACCCGTGGTATTGAGATCTTCTCCACCTTTAATATGGCCATGAAATGGCAGATGGGAACCAGCCAGGGAGAGATTCAAACTTCGAATTTCTTTGTGATGCCTAACCTGAGAACAACGGCGGATGGTCTGCACATTCAGATAGGACCGGGAAATTCGGATCAAGACTACGCCTATTCTCCAGATGCTATTGCTGCCAACAATACCTCATTCCTGACTTACGATACATACTGGCAGCATTCGCCATCCACTTCGCCAAGATCGGCGGCACACATCCCTCATAACTTTGGTGTGGGTTATCCGTGGAACATGATGGCTCCTGCCTACAAAGAAATGCAATCACCGAGTAGTGGTATTTATGGCGGTGCATTAAATAACGATGATCTGTACCAAACCTGGTGGAAATCTTCTTCTCAATCTTCTATATCGACCAATGACAATATTCCGACAAAATTCGGGAATGAAACCAAACTGAAGCAGGTACAGTTGATCCGCTATTC
>QKAV01000110.1 GCA_003247185.1 Crocinitomicaceae bacterium | reverse complement strand
CAGATTCTCCAAAATGCGCTGGACTTCGATTCGGTGAAAGCAAGAGATTGCATGATCCCAAGAATAGAACTGGAAGCTGTTGATCTGGAAGAATCGATTGAAAAACTAAAAGAACGATTTGTACAAACCGGATATTCCAAAATACTGGTCTACCGGGATAATATCGATAATATCATCGGTTATGTACACAGTTTTGAGATGTTCAAAAATCCGGAGGCGATCAAGCAAATCCTTCTTCCGATTGCCTTTGTGCCTGAAGCATCTTCCGGAATGCAGTTGTTGGAATTGTTTACGAAGAACTCAGGAAATATTGCGGTTGTAGTAGATGAATACGGAGGAACAGCCGGAGTTGTGACGATTGAAGACGTGATAGAAGAGATTTTTGGAGAGATAGAAGATGAGCATGATGTCGAAGATCTGCTGGAAGAACATCTTGCGGAAGATGAATACCGTTTTTCGGCCCGCCTGGAAATAGATTACCTCAATTCGACCTATGAACTTAATCTGGAAGAAAGCGAGGAGTATGAAACTTTGGGAGGATATATCATTCATCACCTGGAAAACATTCCTCAGGCAGGCGAGGTACTTGAAGCAGGAGACTGGATTTTCAGAATCGAGCAAGTAAGTCATAACCGTATCGAAACGATACATCTGTCCAAATGATAGATTTTTCAAAATACCATGCGGTCATCTTTGATATGGATGGCGTTCTTATTGATTCCGAACCGCTGTGGAAGACAGCTATGGAAGCGGTGTTTTATGAAATCGGATGTACCATAACCCGTCAGGATTTTCAAAAAACAGTTGGTTTGAGAATAGATGAGGTAGTGCATTTCTGGTTTCACGAGAAGGGGTGGACCGGTTACTCTGTTCAGGAAGTGGAACACCGGATTGTTCAGCGGATGATCGACTTGATTCACCAAAATGGTAAACCGCTTCCGGGAGTAGTGGAAACCTTGGAACTGCTTCGTAAGAGGAATATGAAAATAGGTTTGGCGACCTCTTCTTATTCCGTACTGATAGATGCCGTACTGAATACATTAAACATTACAGATTATTTTGATAAAACGCATTCCGCAGAATATGAGGCTTTCGGGAAACCGCACCCTGCGGTTTATTTATCAACGGCTCAGGCCTTACTGGTAGACCCGAAACATTGCCTGGTAGTGGAGGACTCATTTAACGGAATTGTTTCTGCATTAGCCGCAAAGATGGAAGTCATTTGTATCCCTGAAAAAACACATTTCCCAGATCCTCGATTGAAAGTTGCGAATTTTCACTTCGGTAGCATGGAAGAAATGGCAACACAATTACTATGATCAAATACAATCCTAAAAACTGGTTTAAGCTCATTTTCGCGGTACATAAAAGCGATACGATGCGTATCCTCTGGAAGGAGATCATATACATTGGTGCGTTTACATTGTTGGTGGCATTTGTCCAGATTACCTATTTTCCGGATGCCGTTGAGCTTGAAAAACTGATTACCCTCTATTCGCTGATCGGTTTTGTGATTTCACTTTTATTGGTTTTCAGAACAAATACGGCATACGACAGATGGTGGGAAGGACGTAAACGCTGGGGAGCACTGGTGAATGATACCAGAAATCTGGCGATTAAACTTGAAGCACGTCTTGCTGATGAATCCGACAGGGACTTCTTTCGGAGAATGATACCTAATTTCGTTTTTGCTTCCAAAGAACATTTAAGAAACGGAGTTAATTTCTCCGAACTGGAGTTGAATGAGGAGGAACAAAATCTATTTCAAAATAAAAATCATGTTCCAGCAGCAATTGTTCAGATGATGAGCAAGCGGCTTCAGGCGGGTTACAGGAACGGTTTGTTTACAGCGGAAGAACTTATTATTATTGATCACAACCTCAATGCACTTTTGGATAGTTTGGGGGCATGTGAACGGATTCGAAACACACCTATTCCTTTTTCGTACAGCCTCTTTCTGAAGAAGTTTATTTTTATCTACGTTACCACCTTGCCATTGGCCTTTGTACATATTTTCGGGTACTACTCGGCCCTGGTTGCAACCTTTGTATTTTACGTGCTGGTTTCCATGGAAGTTTTGGCGGAAGAAATAGAAGATCCCTTCGGTACCGATGATAATGATCTTCCACTGGATGAGATTTGCGGACGAATTCGCTTGAATGTCAGAGAATTAATTCCTTAATTTACACTACAATTTACGGATAATGAAAAAAGTACTACTACTTTGTGCCCTTGCTTCACTGCAATTGACAGCACAGACAACACGCGTTTCTACAGCTAACGGGGATTTTCTAAACCCATTAAATTGGAGTCCGATCGGAGTTCCTGCCAGTGGGGATCAGCTAACAATCAATCACGATATGGTGATGACAACGGATATTTATTATACCGCGGGTTCAATCACAATCTCAAACGGTGCATCGCTTATGGAAGATGCAACGAACCGGAATTTCTGGGTAGACGGAACAGGTCAGATTATTAATCACGGGACATTTAAATCGCATTTATTACTTGCTTCTCCTAACACTACGGTGTACAATTACGGGTTATTCAGTTCACTGGATAGTGTATGGACGCAAACGAATTTGATCAATATCGGTCAGATAGAAGTATATGATATTCTGAACGACGAAATGGCGACTCTTACAAATGAAGGTACGATCACCATTACACACGACATGAATAATCAGGGGAAGTTCAACAATAAACCCTGGGGCTCCATTGATCTTGCACACGACTTTTCAAATTGCAATCTGCAATCGCTGGATGCCGTTTTTCAAAATGACGGAATCTTTTGCATTGGCAACAACCTTTCAAATTGTACCGGAGATACACTGAGAGGCTTCGGACATTATTATATTGGAAATGCCGGGTCGAATATTGGTGTACTGGAAGGAACGGCGACATTCCATACCCCTTCAGGGAGTTTTGCGATTACAGGAACTGTGGGAACAGGCGTTACCATTACGACAGGAGCATGTGCTTTGAATGTTACCGAAGAAGCTCTGACAACTGATTTGGTGATCTACCCCAATCCTGCTACAGCGGAAGTTAAGGTTTCGATCGATGGAAATTATACCATTTATGACTTGGGTGGTCAGGTGGTAATGGCTGGTCAATCAAATGGATTAATTGATGTTTCCGCATTGAAAAACGGAATCTATTTCGTAGAAATCCGTTCACAACGTGTTAAGCTGATTAAGCAGTAATTACTTCGCGATAGCTAGTCCTTTTAAATACATTAAGTAGTCTTCAAGGCTTGCAGTCAACATCAGATTAAGTGCGATTTGTTTCGTTTCCTTTTTCATGGCGTTTCGTTTTTTCCGACTAAAACCAAACCCCGTGCCAAAGTTTAAAAACCCTTGATGGATCAAGGTTCATTCGCCATTGCAGAACGCATGTTATCAAGCGTTTCACGTTTTACGAGAAAGTAAGCTCCTCCAGCTTTATTGTCAACTTTAACGGTATTCTTATCGATCTTATTCCGGTTAACGTTATAATTTTCGCCAATGATCCGCGTGTCGGTGTTGAGAACCTTTTCGCAGGTTTCAAAAAACTTGTAAACAGCGTCTTTACGACCAAGTTGAATCACAGCTGTTTCATTTAATTTTTTCAGATTTCGGTATTCAACAGCATAGTTGGCAACTCCA
>QKAV01000202.1 GCA_003247185.1 Crocinitomicaceae bacterium | reverse complement strand
TATTATATAGCTGATGGTTAATGAATCAAGATCCCAGCAGGTAGCACTTAATTCAGGTACCGGCAATGCTGTTGGCGTTTTCGAACAACTATCAGGAGATAAGGTCTCTTCAACATTGTAAACTCCACTACAATCCATCTGTGGCGGGGTAACACTTACCATGGTTACCGTAAATGAACAGGTATCGCTGTTTCCGTCAGGATCTGTAGCCACATAAGTTACTGTTGAAACGCCAGTCCTAAATGCCCTATTACCAGGAACATATCCTGTTCCTAAACCTGTGGTCGCTCCGGTTATCGCATAGGTGAAGGTCAACGAGTCGTATGGCCAACAGTTATCGTGATAATCAGGCTCAGGCAAGGCAGTCGGTGTTTTCGAACAACTATCCGGAGATAAAGTCTCTGAAACATCATATACGTCATTACATTCTATTTGGGGTGGAACAGTATCAACTATTTGCACAAAGAAATTACACTCGTCCCAATAACCATCGGGATCGGTAACCCGATAGGTAACATATGAAGTTCCAACAGGAAAATCGATGTTCGTTACAAAACCATTACCTACCGAATCTAAAGCTCCTGTTATAATATAAGTTAAATCGAGCGAATCAACAGGCCAACAATTATCAGAGATATCGGGATCAACCAAATTATCCGGCACTTTTGAACAAAGGTCAGGCGCAGCTTCTTCGATAACATCAAAACAATCATCTATATCAATTTCAGGCGGAACTGTATCAACAATGGTAACAGTAAACGTACATTCTGCTGTTAATCCAGCACCATCAGTGGCTGTATAGGTTACCGTAGATGTTCCTACCGGGAAAGCAATACCGGCAACGCTTCCAGGGCCTCCAATACTATCAAGTGCACCTGTAGATGACCACGACAATTCGGGAACTGAACATGAATCTGACATTTCTGGATCTTCAAGCGATCCAGGTATTTTAGAACAAGAATTATCAGCCACTGTATCCTGTACATTTGGAGGACATGTAATGTATGGTGGTTGATCGTCGATAATAATAAAGGTTGCAATGGTTGAATCGGAGTTTCCGCATTGATCGGTTACAGTAAATGTAACTGTTATTGAATCACGACCTCCATCACCTTCCCAGAGTTGAGTGGCGGCATTATTGGTCCAACTAAGGCTGTCAATATGGTCACAATCGTCGGTGGCATATGCACCTCCTTCACTATCGAGCCATGTAATGTAATCCGGATGACTGTTCTTATCTAAGGTATTACAGTCTACAATTTGATCAGTTGCTTCTGTCTCAATTACCGGAGGAACGTCGTCCTCTATCACTACGTAAGCAGAATCCCAGGTTCCATTACCACAAATGTCTTCTGCCCAGAAATAAACAGGATGATGCAGGTTACACGATGGATCAACAACTGTATTTTCTATGTGCACTTGCCTGCTAACCGTGGAATCTTCCTGATCGTAAGCCCTTGCCAGTTTCACCCAATCATCTACAAGATCCTGAAGATCGCTTGGGCTCACATTACAATCAACAAATAAGGTATCCGGCGGAACCAAAAGAACCGGCCCAATAGTATCAGCAGTAACATTAAAATTAAGCACATCCGACTCGCACCCTACCTGTGATGATGTTTCAGATACATAAACTGAATATTCACCCAAAGCGGTGGGTTGGAATGATAAGCCAGCTTCGTTTATACCGGTGTAAACTACTGTTCCTGTTCCAAGAGGGCCGTCGTAAGCATTATACCACTCAAAAACATAAGTAAGACCATCCTCCATATAAGGAAGTTCTGCTTCAAGAGGAGGGATACTATCAATACAAATTGCCGTTTTATCAATAGGAAGATTCAGCTTTATTGGCCGAAGCACTTCAACAGGAATGATAGCACAGTCAGTCATTGTTTCCCCTTCACAGGCAGGTGCACCAAGTATTGTTCCGCAAACCTGATACTCGATATATCCGGGAGTTAAAGAGTCAGGATAAAACATTGGATTCTCAGGATCAGTTAAGTCTAAGTATTTCATTAAACTATCAGCATTTTCCGGATAGTACACCTCCCATGTAATGGTTGAAGGCTCAAGTCCTGATACTGACAACTGACCGTCACAATTAACATCAGCACGAGTAACAAGAGAGTCCGGAGTAATGGCACCTGCAACAGATTGAATGGTATATATTGGTTTATCTTCACCCGGTTTACAAAAAGTTAAGGTATAAAATCGTCCACCGGCCAAACAAATAGTATCTCCCAATGGAACTGCATCGCCACAATCTATACGGTAGTACTCTATTCCTGATGGTCCCGGACTCGTAACTGTCATTGTAAGCCCTACAGCGTCTTCATCGAGATAAACATTAAAAGAATAACACCCCCAGGCTTCGTTTCCATCAACATGCAAACAACAACCACCTTCACGCATATTCCACTTTTCATCGAATATCCAGGTACTGTCAGGAGCTCCTTGTAAATCGACATACTCATACGGCACTGTATCAGTACAATAACCACAATCACTTACATCTAATACATCGATATGCTGCACACATGTAGATTGGTTACCACAAAAATCAGTAACTGTAAATTGTCTGTCAATTGCCTCAGGGCAGAAACCTGCAACACCTTCTGAAGAGAAAAAGAAATTTTCATCATATTCAATTTTCAGAATACCACAATTGTCTTCGCGATCTAATCCGGTGTATTCCCAGGGTTCCGGTATTTCACTTGGAGTATTTACAATTAGGTCGTTACAATAAATAACCGGTGGTGTATTATCATCCACATCAATTCTTTGCGTTTCCGAAATTTCATTACCTGTTGAATCTATTGCTGTCCACTCGCGGTAAATAGTATACTGCTGACAGACGCTATCGGGTAATATAGCTGAATAGGTATCGGTCCAATAAACAGTATCAACACCACAATTGTCGGTAACAGTTGGATAACCCGTTGAATCGGGATGAGTAACCGCATCACATTCAATGGTAAGATTTGGTGGGAGAACCATATCCGGTGACTCTGTATCATAAATATTTACCTTTTGTTGCGCAGTAGAAACGTTACCACTGCTATCGGTAAACGACCAGGTAATGTAGATCTCTGTCTCAATTCCATGAATAGGAAATTCGACATCGGGCACACCTGTTATTGAATCAGAGCCACAATTATCAGTTGTTTTGGGTGCTTCAACTGTTACCGCACAATCAGAATAAACTGGAGCAAGAGTAGGAGCTACCGGTGGAATACTATCTACAACAGTAACCGTTACACTTATAGGTGTGCCTTCACAATTATTTGCAACCGGTGTTATTGTAAACGTAGTAGAATGTACATTTTGCGGATCTGTACTCCTTAATGCTCCTTCAATAACATTACCTGTTCCACTGGAATCTATTCCGGTAATTATGGTGTTATTATCCCTGTACCAATTGAAAGTTGTACCTGAAACTCCATTGGGATTTGAAATGACAATAGTAAAAGAATCAGCTGGGCAAATTGTTTGGTTGGTTGGCGTTGCAGAAACGTCAGGCAACTGGTTTATAAGCAGTGTTCCTGTTAAAGTATCCTGAACACATGGGCCAACTGTTGCAATCTCGTATGAGAAAAGTCCATAAACATCTGCTGCACCTGTAATATCAAATTGTTTTGTAACAGAATTAAAGCTTCCGTTTATTCCTGTTGGTAAACTGTTATTTAATACAACCACATTGGTAACCCCGCCCTGAACTTCGTAACTTATGGTGTCAATTGTTTCCAACATACAGAAGGTATCTATTTGCGGACTTGTAACAAATTGTCCATCCTCAACAACAGTAAGTATTCCAGCGGCTGATTGTGCATCTGAACAGGTATAACCTTCAAGGCCTTGAATTAAAACAATGTAAGTCCCTGCATCGGAAAGATCAGCACTAGGTACGATTAAAGTGTTATTTGTTTCACCCGCAAGCGTATCGCCATCCAAAGTCCACTGAAAAGTCAATGATCCACCCGGTTCGGCATCGATAGAGAATTCTACATAATCGCCTATACAGACTGAATCAGACTGAAACTGGCTTGAAATCGTAATTTCTTCATCAACATTCAAACTTACAGTATCTGAAACGGTTTCGTCGCAAGCTGTAGAACTGCTAATTTTCACATAATAATCGCCTGCATCGACTGATGTTGCATTTGCAAAATGGAGTGTTGATGATTGTGTACCACTGATGTTAGTAGTATTCACAAGTGCTGTATCTTCTGCACCAATTCTATACCACTGGTATTCTAATCCATCGCCATTTGCCTGAACAATTAAATCAGCCGGGTCAGTAGCGCAGGCTGCAGTATTAACCGGCTGTGAGGTTATGGTAATTAATTCTTTAATGGTGAGTATCAACGTCGCTGTGGTTGGACCACAATCTCCAAATGGATCTTCACTGGTGAAAGTTAATGTTACTATCTCGTTCTGAATATCGCTACTATTTGGGTAATATGTCGTTGCCGGATCATTTATATTATCAAATGTACCTCCACCATCGGTACTCCATGTACCCAAACCTGCTTCAATCCACCCATTTAACTGAATGTCGGATCCTGCACAAATCATCGTATCCGTTGGAGTAACCGAAATGTTTATCGTTGAGTCGATATACAACCACATTGTATCCGAAACCAGTCCACAGGTATTAGAAGGGTCATTTGTAGTCAAAACCAGTTGTAGCGAATCGTACCCTCCAATTGATGGGGTAAAAGTAGCATTCAGCTGATTTGGATTTAAAAAGCTGCCATCTCCACTTGGCACTGTCCATATGGCTGAAGTTGCTGAACCTCCAATAGAACCATTAAGGATAATAGCCCCTCCTTCACAAACCCGGTCGTCTATACCTGCGTTAACGGTAGGCACAGTATCAAGGGTAATAATAACCTGATCTGAAACCGGATAACACGGACCATCAGGATCATCAGAGGTAAGAGTAAGGATTACCTGTCCGTCGGCAATTTCATCAGCACTTGGTGTATATTCAGCTTTTAGAGTTGTATCGCTTGGATAAAAACTTCCGTTACCTCCGCTCCAGGTAGCATAACTTGCACCTCCGTCTACCGAACCATCAAGAATTACAACAGAACTCCCACAAACAATTTGATCACTACCTGCATTAACTGTTGCCCCCGGATAAACGATAATCCATATCGTATCAGTGGCAGCTTCACATACACCTGCCGGATTGTTAGTTGTTAATACCAACTGAAAACTATCCAAAAGTTCTTCAGCCGGAGAAGGATCATAAATCGCGTTAAGCAATGTATTGTCATTATTTTCAAAACTTCCTTCCGATCCGGAGATACTTTTCCAAAATGCTGAAGTTGCCGAACCACCAATCGAACCGGCAAGGTTAACTGTTCCATCTGAGCAAACTTCAAACGCGGGCCCTGCATCCACAGTTGGAGCCGGGTCGAAACTGATGACAATTTGGTCAGAAACAGTTCCACATGGTCCCGGAGGATCATTGCTGGTTAAAGTAAGGGTAACTTCTCCCGCAGTTCTTTCATTTAGCGTAGGAGTATAAGTTGCATTCAAAAGGCTTGAATCATTAAAGAACCCATTTCCACCACTCCATACCCCTGAATTGATGAGTCCTGTAATTGAGCCGTTCAATGTAATATCCGGGCTGTCAGCACACACAGTGGTATCGTTTCCTGCAATCACTACCGTTAGCGCGTTAACATTTACAGTTGCCGATCCTGAAATGGATTGTGTACAGTTTGGCAAATCAGTATATTCGATACTTTCCAGGTTATAGGTTGTATTTGAAAGCAATGTACTTGTGGTCAATATTACGGTAGTATCGTTTCCGAGATCAGCAGTTTGGCTGGCCCCGCCATCAATATTATAAGTTACGGTAGTATTGGCTGTTGCAGTAATCGTAACTGTTCCTGTTTCGCCTTCACAAATCGTATCGTTTGTAGAAACAGTTGCGATCGGATCAGGTAAAACAATGATTCTCATTGTATCAGACAAAACACCACAACCTGCTACTTCGCTGGTTGAATGCATTTCAATGTAAATTATTCCTGAAGAAAATCCAGACGGGAGAATATATTCTGAATTCTCAGCGTCAGCATCAACTATAGTTCCCCCCGGTGTAAGCATTTCCCAATCCCATTTATTAGGATTTGTAATTGCTCCATCAACAAAACCATTCAAAGACACCGAAGTTTTTCCTTCACATACTGTCTGATCAGAACCTGCATCAATAATACCAGCATCATCAACTACCACATTCAAAGGTGCTGAGGTACTATCTCCACAAACATTGGAGGCTGTAACAGTAATGTCGCCAGTTACCGCACTTGAATTAACCGTTACTGAAATCAGTGTATCTCCCTGTCCTGATTCAATGATCCATCCCGTTGGAACGTCCCAATCATAGTAATCTGCGCCAATATCAGGTATTGAATAAACAGTTGATAATGCAGGACATATAGATGTAACTCCGGAAATTGGACCGGGAACTGCCGGAGGAGAAGTAATCACCTGGACAGCAATAGAACTTGTACCGCTTATTCCACATTCATTCATTGCCTGAACAGTAATATTCCCACTCTCTGCACCCAATGAGATTGAAACTACAATTGTTGTAGTAGAATCGCCTGAACTGATAGTCCAGCCATTGGGAAGGCTCCATATATAATCATCAGCATTGGCAACGACAGTTATTGAATAAGAAGTACTACCGTTTTCGCAAACTTCTTCATCTCCGGTTATAGTACCTGGAACTGCCGGAGTTCCCGGCCCAACTGTTACGGCCAATGTCTGTGCGTCACTTGTACCACAGTCATTGGAAGCAGTAACACGAATATTCCCGTTTTGTCCGGTACTTCCGGTTAGCACTGTAATGATTGTATCATTCTGAGTAATAGTTGACCACCCACCGGGAATACTCCAGGAATAACTTGTGGCATCAGCCACCGAATTAATATTATATTCTACCGTATCATTCGGACAAACTGGTGTATCACCAAAAATCTCTGTTGGTTGACTTGGTGCACCGGGGCTGACTACAACTTCAACACTTTTACATTCTGTTGTATCACAAGTACCTTCTGCTCTAACAAAATAAGTGGTTGATGTATTTTCCAACGGAGTTACAGTAATACTTTCCCCCGTACCAACAGAAGACGATCCTCCACAATCATTGATATACCATTCCCATGATGCACCGGCTCCCAACGAACCGCCTGAAATACTCAGGGTTTTGCTTGTTGCTGCACAAGTATAATTATTAGTAACATATATAGTATCAGGTGCTAATGACGTTTCGTAAACAGAAACAGACAGGTTTCTAACCGAACTGGTACCACAAGAATTAGATGCACTGACCGAAATGGTCCCACTAGTTCCCTGATTACCGGTTTTTACAACAATGGTATCATTCCCATCACCCGATAATATTTCCCAACCATACGATTCAGGCACTGACCAATCGTAAGATTCTGCATCAGCCACCGGGGCAATAGCGTAAATTTGTATGTCTCCTGAGCAAACCTGCACATTTCCTGAGATTGCACCGGGAATTGCAGGCGTTCCGGGTTTTACAGCCACTGTAATGGTATCACTGTTAACCGGATTGGTACTCGGACATTGTATGTTCGAAGTCATTATTACCCAAACCTTATCCCCATCTTTTAATGTTCCATTGGAATAGCTTATTAATCCGGCACCGACATCGCTTCCATTTAGTATCCACTGATACTGAGGATTGGATCCGGGAAGCGTTGGTGAAGCTGTAAATTGTATAGTAGTTCCCGGACAAACCGAATCCATATTTGCATCTATTGTAACAAACGGATCCACCAACTCATGAACTGTAGTTATAATTGGAGTACTTACCGTATCCTCAGGACTGGCACAGCTGGCAGAAGAAGTAATTTTTACTCTCACTTGTTGGCCATCCGTTAATGAATCGGTAAGATATTGTTGCGAGTTAGCTCCACTTATGTCCGCCCACGTACTACCATTCCATGTTTGCCACTGATAATAGGGCGAAAGCCCGGCATCTACCGCCAAAGCATTAAAAGTCACCCATTGATTTTCACAAATATCAATATCTGAAGAAGTAATGCTAACCGTTGGAATAACAGTAGGATTCACTGTCATGGTAATAATATTGCTGACCTTAGAATTAGAACAGGGACCATCAGTTGTAATTTCTACAGTTACTTTGTCGCCATCCTGCAAGGATGAACTATAAAAAGTAGAATTGGTTGAATCCTGCACTTCAATACCATTAATTCTCCATTGATAAAGTGCGTTGTAGCCATCTAAACCAGAAGGATTTGTAGTAAAATAAACTTCGTCTCCTTCACAAATAGTATTTTGAGGGTGAACAGTGATGGAGACATCGGGATTTATGATTGGGTTAACTAAAATCGTCCCTGTAGCAGAAGTGTCTTCACATGAGTTACCCGTTGTTGTCACAATAAAATTAAAAGTGCCTGACTCTGTAGGAGTACCACTGATTGTAGAAGTACCACTTGAATAAGTTACACCATTTGGTAAACCTGTAACAACTGCACCTGTTCCTCCACCTCCAACAGTATAAGTTATCGGGGTAATAGCAGTATTAATACAAACGGTATCGGAATTTGAAGCAGAGCTTAATGTTATTGTGTGATCGGGATTTACTGTAACTGCAATATCATCGCTTGCCGTAAATCCATTTCCATCAGTTACGGTAACGGTATAAATATAGTTTGTTATCTGATCTGATGGGCTGGCTGATGGTGATACAGTTACTGATGAACTTGTATTCGATGAAATGGTAGTTGATGGATTTGATATCCACAAATAGCTTAAATCCGTATTTCCACTACCATCTGCTTGTAGGGTAACTGAACCCCCATCACAAATAACCTCGGGATCAGAAGAATTTGTGATACTAACTGTCGGATCTTCCAAAACAGTGAATGACAAATTCGTCGATGAAGAACTAAACGAAACGGTATTTCCAGTGACATTTGCTCCGCTTATTTCACTCCAACTTGAGTTGTAATTCCCAACGAATAAATTAGTGGTAGCATTTGCAACATCTCCAGCTAAATATGTAGCATCCACTGTATAAGAAAGTCCGGAAACACCACCAACGTTAACCGTCCAGTATCGATTAAGATAGTTTTGCGAGTTGTTATTGTTCGGGTGTTTTGAATCATATGTTTTTACCTCAATATAAGCATCAGTAAAAGTAGTTCCTGTTATATTAACTGAAACAGGAATAGAGTTTCCAGAATCATCTGTAAGAGGGAAATTATAAATACCAGAACCACTGATTGGAACAATTAAGCTGAGACTGGCATTATTGGAAATGGTGTAATCTGGGAAGCCAATCTCACTCGCCATTCGAAATGCATCAGAAGACGTTCCATCACCAAAATTAAAACTACCACCGGATATCGTTTTAGTTCCGGTTCCATCTTCAATATTCACGTCATAAAAACCTGCGGTACTTGGGTTTAAGAAGTTAATTACACCTCCGGTCATATTAAAATCGGATTCCGGACTTAAATCCAAAACCGCCAGAGAAGAACTGTTGTGCCCAACCGTATTAAGATTTAGCGTACCATCCGAAATATCCAATGTTCCCCCAGTAACTACCAGTCTCCCTGCCACATCAACAGTACCACCATTCATTTCAAAAGTTCCTGAACTGCTTATATTAAAGCTATTCCCACTATTTACTCCAAAATTGGCAGTTCCGCTATCTATTCTGAACGTTCCATTGTTATCTACAGAAAAACCAGCAGTAATGAAGGTTCCGCCGTTTACGAATATTTCGGCATTTGTTCCAATTGTAAAACCTGAATTCCCGGTAAAATTTACAGTGTCTCCGGTCCCGATCTCCAAAGTTCCTGAGGTAAGTTGAACATCTGTACCAACATCTCCGTCAATATCGATATTGCCGGTTAAAGAAAGTGTAGTTGATGAAGTTGTTTTGTTTAAAATAAATTTTTGAAATATGGTTGTTGAGCTTCCACCAACAGTGGTATTCGAACTTCCCGTAAACGCAATGGTTCCTGTGCCACCGGTGTAGGTCCCGTTATTGGTCCAGTTTCCAGAAACATTCAAAGTCGTAGCTCCGCTGTGATTCAACGTTCCTGCTACTGTAATGTCATTACACTCTGCAGCAGCATCAACCGTCACAGTAAAGCCACTGGGAATTGTAATATTATCTGCAGAAGTTGGTACATGCCCACAACTCCAGATGGAGTCAACATTCCAGTTTCCTGAATAAACCGCTTCGCAATCAGCCATTGCAGATTTCAAACCTACAGGCTCAACTTGTTCCTCTTCCGTTTCTTCTCCCACCACATTAATCCGGTGTACTACTTCTGCTACATTTCCATCGCCATCGGCAATGCTGTATGTACGTGTAACCGTATACGGGCAACGAATGCCAGAGCTTTTTTGCCCGGTAAACTTAAAGCTGCTGTAATCGATGTTGCAGTTATCGAAAGCCACTCCTCCTGCATCGAAGAATTGCTGCCAGCTTGTATAGGCATCCGGCACCGGATTACCACAAGAAACGGGAATATCATCGGGTGCATAAAACTCAGGGACCTCGCCATCAACAACGGTTACGCTAAAACTTCGCTCAATGGTATTGTATTCCACTCCATCGCTAATGCTGTATTCAACTTCTGTGGTTCCAACCGGGAATGAACTCCCCGACTCGTGACTGAACAAAACAGAAATGTGGTCGTGCAATGCACAGTTATCGCTCACAATCGGATCGGGCCAGTTCACATCAGCAAAACAATCACCGGCATCAGCATTAACAATTATATCTTCCTGTGGATTTTCAAGGTTTGGAACCTGGTTATCGGTAACAGTAACCATAAAGGTGCAGAAAATAGAGTTGTTGTAAAGAGTTGCACCACGATAAGTGATTACTGTTGTTCCCTCGTTGAAAGAATAACTGTTAATCTGATTAATGCCGGAGGTTGTAGAGACATCTTCGGTTGCTCCCGTCATTTGCCACGACAATGAAGTAATGAGTTGTTTTGGATCTTCAACATCCAATCCTGAACTGATGAGAGCACCGCAAGAATTTATGTCGGTATAAGAGAAAATATCTTCCGGACATACAATGCCGGTAGTATCTTGTTGATCGGAACTTAAATCATAAATGAATGAATTTTGGCGGGGGTTTGTTACAAACGAAACATAATCATTAGCCGAAAAAACGGACAAACGTCTCAAACCAGAGATATCCCGTCCTGCTGCCTGGATTTCTGTAAATCCCAGCCAAACTGCAAGAATGAGCATCACTGCCATAAAAGTCTGGTTATGTCTCGAATTAGTCACTTAATTTGTTTATTGGGTTTTTCCTTCTTTTAAAATTGTTACATATTATCTTCTTTAATCGTTCTTACTCTTTTTAATTCCGGGTTTGTAAAATTTGTCCATAGTATTTTATTTAAAAATATCTTGCTCTTAAATAGCTGCGTCCAAAAAAGTCCATATCTATACCTACAGAAAATTCAAAAGTTCCATTCTGATAAGGATAGATATCGGTATAGGTTATGTCCATCGCAAAACCCACTCTAAGTTTATTACTGAACATCCAGTTGCCGGTAAAACACAGTGCATCGCCTGAACGATACATTAATCCCAACCATAGTTTCTCGCGTAGAAGAAAATTGGCCGCCAAGTCGAATTGTAGGGGAGTTCCCCAGGTTGCCCTTACTAACAGCGTGGGTTTGAAAACGAGTCTGTTTAGCGGGTCTATAGGTAAAATATACCCTCCGTTTAGGTAAATTGTGCGTACTTCCGCGCTGGTGGAGTAATTATGAAAGTTTTCTTTAAGGTCATTCTCAACAAGTTTTGGGATAGAAAATCCGATATAATAGTCTTCACGATACAGGAAAAAACCGACACCAAAATTGGGAAGGAATTTCAGGTCCACGTCTTCAGAAAAGGCAACATCATACTCTTCATCCGGGTATAATTCATACTCAGTAAGCGGGTTTTTATAATTGATAAATCCGAATTTTAATCCAAAGCGCAATCTGGTTCGTGAAGAAAGATAAACCTCATAGGCGTAATCAGCCAACACACTAAGCCTGTTTTCCCGTGCGAAGTGGTCGTTCATAATATTTAGACCAACACCTACAGCATCGTTTCTAAGGGGTGAATGAAATGAGAATGATTCAGTGAGCGGAGTACGATCAATACCAGCCCATTGTTTTCTTACTAAGGTAGTGAATCCTATCTTCTCCCACATGCCGGCATAAGCAGGATTAATAACCTGATTATTATACATATAAGAGCTCAGGATGGGATCTTGCTGTGCACTACAACGTAGCGATATCAGTAAGACAAATATCCCAAAAGCAACAATTCTTCTAATGACGATACAATTTTCTCTTTACAACAAGTGAAAACTACGACATTTTATTAACAAATACAACCAAAACAGGACTAAAAAGATATTCACAAAAGCCCAATGTTAATCGGCATTTGAGCGATAACGAATGTTAATATTCCCAGAATGGGAATTGTTAATAACTAAAAATAAGGAATTTACCGTATACGTATATACACTAAATTCCTTATTTCTTAGTTGCCTGGGATAAAAAACTGAATGCTACTTAGAAGCCAAAGCTTCAACTTGTCTGAATACCCTGAAGAAATTGCCACCCCAAACTTTGTCAATTTCCTCTTCGGTGTATCCGCGTTTCATCATTTCGGCTGTAATAGCAGGCATTTGGCTCACATCAGCACAATCAGCCAGTCCGCCACCACCGTCAAAATCAGAACCAATTCCCACGTAATCGATTCCAACCAGATTTTTCACATAATCGATATGATCAACATAATCGGCAACTGTTGGTGACTCTATCGGATATTCTTCTTTTAACTTTTTCCATTGTGCGCGCAGTTCCAGCTTCTCAGCATCAGTCATATCATCTGATCTACGAAATTTTTCACGAAATTCCTGTTGTTTCTGATAAGCCACAGTAGTTGTATCAGGATCTTTTACGTAAACATCAAGCAAACAAATCTGCATAACGCCGCCATTTTTTGCCAGCGCTTTTATCATTTCGTCGTTCATATTACGGTTATGGTGTGCAATGGAACGCACACTTGAATGCGACGCGATTACAGGAGCTTTGGTTAATTCGATAACATCGTAAAACGACTTATCAGCAATGTGTGAAACATCAATAATCATCCCAAGACGGTTCATTTCTGTCACCACTTCTTTCCCGAAACTGCTTAAACCATCATGCTCCGGTCCTTTTTTGTCGGTCGACGAATCACAAACATCGTTGTTCGATGAGTGACACAAGGTAATATACCTTACTCCCTTATTATAAAATTCCTCAACCCTGCCAAGTTCTGTTCCCAGAGGGAATCCATTTTCCATACCAATGTAAATCGCTCTTTTCCCTTCCTTTTCGAGACGAATCACATCGTCAGGTTTTGTTGCAACCTCAGCTAAACTGCTATATGTCTTACATACCTCGTAAGTTTTATCAATCATTTGGTTGGCCAGGCTATATGCTTCTTCAGTATTTTCCGGAGTTCGTGGTTTTTGACCGGTAAAAGCAGCAAAAAATATCGCATC
>QKAV01000263.1 GCA_003247185.1 Crocinitomicaceae bacterium | reverse complement strand
CACCGCGGGTAAAGTTGTCCCTCCGAAAGGAAGCACGGCAGAACCTTATGATCCGGCTACAGAATTAAAAAAGGCCCAGCAACAACTCAATCAGCTGATGAATGATCGGGCTGATTTTCTGAATAATTTACCGCAAAGGGAAGAGCTTTCGGTAGAAAATACGATCGATTGGGATGAAACACCTACATTATATCAATCTACAACTGTTGCACACGGACATATTTTGGAATTCAGACAGGTGTGGAAGGCAGACGGATATTCCTTGGGAGATCTTTTGTATTCCTTGCCGCTAGCACCGGGACAAAAACGGCAGATCGCAATCTACGACTGGGATCGTACGGATAGAGCTTCAAGGTCGGAGACACAGACACAGTCTGAACATTTGACGAATACACTGAGTAATGATCGGGATATTGAGGAAATTGTCAATTCATCTTTATCAGAAAATATTGAAGCAAGCAGTAAAGTGAAAGGAAAAACCTCTTCCGGTAATTTAGGTGGGGCTTACAGTGGAAGTGCTTCGATATCGGGAAAAATTCCGGATACTCCTTTTCAAGGGAAGGCAGGGGTTAGTTTCGGGATTTCCGGTGGATTTTCTACTTCAAAAGTGGATATGAACAGCTCAGCAAGTCAAAGTGCTGCCAGAAACCTTTCTGCCGGTTCTTTACAGCAGGCCAGAGAGCGGACAATGCAAACCGCATCTTCGGTGAGATCAGCCAGATCTACGGTAGTTCAGGCAAGTGATCAGGGAGAACAAATGAGTGCAATGACCGAAGTGGTAGCGAACTACAACCACTGTCACGCCATTACCATTCAGTATTTCGAAGTATTGAGGCATTTTGCTCTGTTTAATGAACTCGCAGATGTCAGAGAATGTCTTTTCATTCCTTTTTCAATAACGCCGTTCGATGATGAAAAGGCCCTGCGTTGGAAGACATCCCTTATTCAAGGCTTACCGGTAGCGAAACTGGCAGAAAATTTTGAATCGATAGACAGGTATAACAGAAGTCTGGTAAACGGTGCGAATATCAACGAAATTTACCAGGGATTACCGGATTCACGTTACGCAGATCAAATTATCAGTAATGTATCCGTTAATCTGAAACTATCATACCGCATCGCAAGACCGGAAGAAATTTATCCTGCCAATTTGCCTACGAGACAGGAATTCCTTCAGCAGCTGAATGTGTCTGATTTGATGCAAAATCTGAATGACCTGGATGTCCTGTACCAGAAAGACAGACAGGAAAGATTAATTGCAAATGCGGATGATCGTACAAGTTGGATGGATACGCTCGGCTTTATTCCGGGAATTATGGAGATTCGAAACAGAGTACTCTCAAAACCATACGAAGAGCGCGATGCCGCCTTCCAGAAAGAAATGGAACAAGTGGACTGGATCAGATACTTCATCAAAAATCTGGAATTTTCAGGCGGTCAGCAAGGAAGGGTTTTACTCAACAACGGAAGCAATGGCCTTGAAATCATGGGAAGAACACAACTCTCAAAAGGTGCCAAGTTAAGAGGAGGAACACAAAACAAGCAAGTAACAGTTGGAGTATCAGGTAAAAACATCTACGCCAGCGGATTGAAAAGATCGGATTTTGAACACTTGCTGATTAAGTACGAATCTCCTGGAGCAGAAAGCAATGCGGATCTTATTCCGGCAGGTTCAGAAGTGAAAATTGAATCCATTGAAATCTGGTACGATTCTGAGCACCATTCGGATTACATCTGTAAAAAGGAAGACCAAAGAGCCAATCTCGGAGCAGGAGAAATAATTTCACTCAGTACACCATTGAACTCGGAAGAGGTAAGAAATCCAAGGGCTGAGGATCTTCAAAAGAGAAAGGTTTTATTGGACCACCTGAACACCCATTTGGAAACCTACCATCAATGGATTTTCTACAGCATGAGTGCAGACCGTAGATTCATGATGCTGGACGGAATTAAAATAGAAATTCCGGATTTAGCTGTGGATTCAACAGACAAAGAATACCGTAGCGTAGCTTCTGTGGTGGAAAACAGGGTGATAGGCATTGTAGGAAATACGATGATCATGCCGGTAGCGGCAGGTTATAATCTGGATCCTGCTTTTCAGTGGGACAGCCCGGAAGTAATGTTGGAAGACGGAACTAAAATCTCTGCACTAAAATACCATTACATGCCGGAGAGAGGCTTCAAAGCAACTCCATACAGGGTAAGTGTGCCGACTAAAGGTGTCTTTGCCGAAGCAATCAGCGGGGCTTGTAACTCTTGCGAACGCATTGATGACAGTCGCTTCTGGAAGTGGGAAGAACATCCGATTCCGGATGATCCGACAGCCATTGAGACCATTGGTACAGGTTCGAGATATCAGAGTCCCGGAGACCTACAAGCAAGAGCCTTTGCAGATGCATTGGTAACCCTACAGAAGGCAAATGCACTTCCTGATCCAACCGGAGTAGGAAAACTATTGGACAGCATTACCAAGAGTGATGTATTCAAGGATATGACCGGATTACATGATCTGATGGAGTTGGCCAAGAAAGGGCTAGAAGTAGATGGCAATAACGCAGGTGAATTTGCTAAAATCCTCGGTCCGATCATGCAGCAGGAAATTGCATCCAGAAACAGCGATAAGCTACTGGCGCAGATCAGGGATTCAAACATGTCCGATAAGGATAAAGCAGAAGCGGAAAAGAGAGTAATCAATAGCCAGACAAGTGGAGGAGGAACGCAAAGTGTCAACGAGTCGCCGACCCAACAACTTATGCCTGAAAACCCGGGAATGTTTACCAGTTATGAAGCAACCGGAGAAGATGGCGGAAGTGTGAAGTATACGACAGGAGGAACTGAAGAAGAAACGGTTTCAAATGATGATGAAAGTCCTGAGCAATTAACTCAATTCCGTTCTTTATTTTTTAGAAATTGTCCGACAGCGGTTCATAAACTTCTATTTAATTGCATGACAAACCCGGAAAATTACTCAATCCGAAGACCTATGAGTGGTGAGCACGTAAGGAAAATTCAGGGGGCGTTAGATATACTTTATCCGAATTTGAATTTTGGAGCCAATGGTAATTTTGAGGTTGACAGTGATTTTGGAGGTAATACGGAGGAGGCAGTTAGAATATTCCAAAGAGAGTTTACGAAAAGTGGAAGAAGAGGTAATGATAACGGAATTATTGATGCCGAAACGATGGATATGCTTGATAGAGTGATGTTCTTAGTTGAAGAGAAATTGACTATTAACCCCAATTCAGATATGCAGGTCTTAAGAGCGAATGCTCTGGAGCAGATCATTTTAGAGGAAGAAATTCAACTACCGGTAAATATCAATATTGAACAAAGAAACTCAAGAGACGTTATTAAGGATATATTGACTCTCTTCCGCATGATAGATAACCATGAGCCCCGTCTTGATAATAGAGGGTTGGTTACTAAAATCATTAAGCCAATTGGTTGGATTCAAGGACATGACTCTGGAACATATAAACAAGAATCGATTCAATTTGGAATAGGTACAATGGATATTATATCGAACATACCTAGGAATGCTAGTAATAGAACTCTTACTAATTGGTATTGGTCGTATGTGGATGATGCTGGGTCAAGGTATTCAAATAACTACTACAAAATGAAACTAGTAGACTCTAATGGTTATAATATTCTAACTATTTCAGTTTATGTTTATAATGGATATGAAATAAAT
>QKAV01000077.1 GCA_003247185.1 Crocinitomicaceae bacterium | reverse complement strand
ATACTATGTGTATATTTACTTGAACACGATCTCAAAAGGCATACGCATTTGTATTCCCTGCATCTGTTCCAGCGTCTTTAACTGCTCGTAGTACCCTACAAATTCTTCAGGTAACTGAGCTGTATTCATTTTTACTTCCAGAGCATCCTTCTCTTCAAATTGTTCAAGAATTTCGCTCCATTTGTCTTCTTTTACTTTTGGATAATAAACGATCTTCTTATCTGAAATACCAGCCTGCTTTGCAGCGTATTCGATAGCATCTTTCATTCCTCCGAGTTCATCAACCAATCCTATTTTTTGAGCATCTGTTCCTGTCCAGACACGTCCGCGACCAATCACATTCACTTCTTTTTTCGTCATGTTACGTCCTTCTGCCACACGTGACTTAAACTGGTCGTAAATATCATCGACACTTTTTTGGATTACAGCGAATTCTTCATCCGTTAATTTACGATTGGTAGTCAGTACGCTGTGTTTATTCGTTTGAATACGGTCGAATGTCATTCCGAATTTGCTTTCAAGCATTTTCCCGGTGTATGGAATCATACCGAACACTCCGATTGAACCTGTAATAGTCAAAGGATCTGCAAAGATGTGCGCTCCCGGAGCAGAAATATAATAACCTCCCGATGCTGCCAGATCTCCCATGGAAATGATGACCTTTTTCTTTTCATTCGTCAGTTTTACTTCTCTCCAGATTTCATCACTCGCCAATGCGCTTCCTCCCGGGCTGTTTACACGGAATACAACCGTTTTGATATCATCGTTATTCCGCACATCGATGAATAATTTGCAGATGTCGTCAGATGTCAGTCCGTCTCCACTTTTTGCCACACCACCTTCAGCAAGGATCACAGCGATATTCGGTTTGTCAGCTTGTTTCAATACCTGATCCTGGTAGAACTTTTTCTTCGCATACTTATTGAAATCCTCCAATTCCAGGTCTTCAACATCTTTCGCTCCAACTTTTTCAGCCAGAATCTCCATTACTTCATCGCGGTATTTTGCAGCATCAATCAATTTATGTTTAACTGCATCGCGTACATCTATGATCTCAGCATTTTCTGCAATGCGATCCAATTCTTCCACGCTCACCTTGCGATCTTTAGCAATATCTTTTCGGATATCCATCCACATACTGTTTAAATAACGCTGATTTTGCAGGCGCGCAGAATCACTCATTTCTTTTCTGAAGAATGGTTCCACTGCACTTTTGAAGTCGTTGTTTGATCCGCGTACCACCTGAACTTCAACATCCATTTTATCCAATGTTCCCTTAAAGAAGGAAAGCTCGCCTCCCAGTCCAAGAAACTGTACGTTTGAAGAAGGGAAACCATAACTTTCATTTGCCGCAGAAGCAACATAATATTCACGGGTCATGATTGCCTCACCACTGTGATAAGCTACAGCGAATTTTCCACTCTCTTCAAAATCATTAATTGCATTTCTGATTTCGCGGGCAGTTGCCATACCACACTGAAGGCTTCCCAATTCAATAAAAACACCTTTGATTTTATCGTCGCTTTTAGCCACTTCAAGTCCGTGTAGTACGGAAGCAAGACTCAGTTTATTCTGTACGGTAAATGTTGATGGATCTAGCTTTGTTTCACCTCTTTCATTCACACCGTTTTCCAGTTTGATGTGTAGGATTGAGTTCTTATCCACTGAATATGGTTCCGGCTCCAGACTGCTCACAAATACACTGATTACAACGAACCAGATTGCTGCTCCTAAAACAGATACAACAATTGCAGCCCAGAAACTTGGCCAAAATATTCTTCCGAAGGTTACTTTTCTTTCAGACATAGCTTTCAACTTTTATATGAAAACAAATGTATGACCTTCATCTAACAGAAAAGTTACATTATGTATGAATGGTGAAGCGGAAATGATAAGGCAGAGGTTTGACGTGATGAATGACATGTAAAACGATTTGGTTCGAACATCTTTCGCATTTAACTGAAAAACAACTAAATTGCGTGTGCTGAAACTCAAAACTCAAACGCATGAAAAATATTCTACTCCTTATTCTTAGTGTTCTATCTTTTACTTCCTATACACAGGAATTATATAGTAAAGTAAAAATCTATTGTTCCAACGAACAGATGCTGTTATTGTCTCATGCGGGGATTGATGTGGATCACGGAGAACGAAAATGGGATACCTTCCTTATCACGGATCTTTCTCAAAGCGAGTTGGCCGAAGTTGCTCAACTCGGAATCAATTACGAAGTCCTTGCACCTGATGTAAAGAAATATTATGAAGCCATTAATTTACAGGGAGTGAATAAGAACATTACCTGTACAACTACCGGAAATGATGCTACCCAACCTCAGGTACCAGTGAATTTTTATCAGAACTCAACCTATGCAGGGTTCTATAAATACCAGGATATGCTGGATGCATTGGACGATATGGCGGCGCAATATCCGAATCTGATTACGGTAAAAGCTCCGATCTCAACCTTTCTGACAAATGAAGGAAGACCGATCTACCATGTAAAGATTTCAGATAATCCTGGAACTGACGAAAGTTCGGAAACGAAAGTGCTGTACACTGCTATTCATCATGCGCGTGAACCATTAAGTATGTCCCAGTTGATATTCTATATGTGGTATTTGCTGGAAAATTATAATAGTGATGAAGAAATCCAGCATTTGGTAAATACGACCGAATTGTATTTTGTACCATGTATTAACCCGGACGGATACATTCATAATGAAACCAATGATCCCGGTGGATTTGGAATGCACAGAAAGAATAAACGCAACGTAGGTACAACCAACCCCGGCGTAGATAACAATCGTAATTATTCGTACGGTTGGAATACAACCGGAGTGAGTGCAAATACCAATAATGATACTTATCCGGGAACAAGTGCTTTTTCCGAGCCGGAAAATCAAGCGATTAAATACCTGGTGGAGAACATTCATTTCACGACAGCATTGAACGCGCATACCTATGGAAATACCTTACTTTATCCAATAGGAACAACCGTATCAGAGTATGCAGATCACAATGATTATTTCGCAGACCTTTCTGCGCACATGGTTCGGTTTAATGGTTTCCTTGCTCAAAAGAGCAGTGGTCTGTATCCGGCTTCCGGCGATTCGGATGATTACATGTACAAGGTAGACATAGGAGTTGGCGTAAAGGATACGATCTTCGCATTTACACCTGAGATTGGAAGTGATTTCTGGCCGGCACAGAGTGAAATTCTACCCGGATGTCAGGGAATGATCTTTCCAAATATGGTCATGGGCGAAATTACACATGCCTATGTCTATGTTAGAGATGAAGACCCATCTTTGGTTGCCAGTACTTCCGGAAACTTTAACCATTCAATTCTGCGTCTTGGCTTGGTAGATGAGCAGGTGACCGTTTCTCTTACACCGATTACAAACATTCAATCCGTAGGGGCTCCGATTAACTACAACCTGGCGTTACGCGAATCTACTACCGGATCATTCTCATACACACTTAATCCTGCAATTCAGTATGGTGATGAGGTGAAGTATGTGATCAATACCCAATATTCCGACTGGACAAAACACGATACGATCACCAAAACATTTGGTGCGATGACCTTGCAATACAGCGATGATGCGGCAAGTGCTGCCAATTGGACAGGAAACTGGTCGTTGACAACGGATGATTCATATTCGCCTTCTACTTCCTTCGCGGATTCTGATGGAGGGAACTATGCCGATAATAC
>QKAV01000151.1 GCA_003247185.1 Crocinitomicaceae bacterium | reverse complement strand
CCGGTGAATATCATCAGAGCCCTCATGCTAAAACCTAAATTTTAGTAATGATGGCATCGTTCGATCAGGCAGCATCCGAATACGACCGCGCATTTACGCAATCATGTGTGGGTAAGGCGCAACGCGAACAGGTTTGGAAGTACCTTGATAGGGATGTTGTTCACCATGTAGAACATGTTCTCGAAATAAATTGTGGCACCGGAGCAGATGCAAATGAGTGGCATAAAAGAGGAAAAAAAATACATGCCACGGATCTTTCCGAAGCCATGATTGAAGAGGCAAAGCTAAAATATCCCGATATCGAATTTCAGATTCTGAACATCAATGATCTGGGTCAGGTTCAATGCGAATACGATCTTATTTTTTCAAATTTTGGCGGTTTGAATTGTCTCAATGAACAAGATCTGAAAAGTTTCTTTCGGAATGCTGCTAACAGGCTCTCTGATCACGGAAGACTGACATTGGTAATTATGGGTAAGAAAACCATTTGGGACCGCCTGTATTTGGTATTGAAAGGTAAGGTTAAGGAGCGAAACAGAAGAAATACTTCTGAATCAGTTCAAATCTATGTGTCAGGAACAAGCGTTTCAACCTGGTATTACTCTCCGTTAGAGGTAATTAAAATTGCCGGAGAATCGTTTGAATGTAAAGCCAGACATCCGATTGGGTTATTCGTTCCACCTTCCTATTTGGCTCCCTTCTTTGAGCGCAGGAGAAGAAGTTTTAAGGCGCTAACTTTTTTTGACCGGATTTTCACAAACAAGCATTGGTCGAATTACGCAGATCATTATTTAATTGTACTTTCCAAAAGAGAATGAAGATCATTTTAACACATGCGTATTTCATTGAGGAGGATCAAAAAGAACAGGAAATTAACCGTCCTTACCCTCCACTGGGCTTATTGTATCTGAGCGCATTTGTCAAACAACATACGTCATTCGATGTCCGGGTATTAGATAGCACCTTCATCAATGTGTTGAATTGGAAAGACGAACTTCTTCGCTCGAAGCCGGACATTATTGCTTTTTATGCGAATATCATGACCAAGATCCGGCTGGTTCAATTGGTCAGGGAACTGAAATTGCAATTACCGGACACCATTTTTGTTATCGGTGGCCCTGATGTGGGCTACAATGCTGAAAATTATTTAAGGGCAGGATTTGATGTTGCAGTAATCGGTGAGGGAGAGGAAACGTTATTGGAACTGTGTCAGGCGGTGGAATCGGGAGGTGATACTTCTGTAATTCCGGGTCTGGCATTTTTATCGGAAAACAATCTGATTCAGACACCTGAAAGGATCAAAATACGTGATATGGAGGAGATCCCGACTCCTGATCGCAATGCCATAGATTTTGAAAAGTATTTGAGTTACTGGTCAAAGCATCATGGTTCCAGAACAGCGAGTATCAGTACCCAAAGAGGGTGTCCGTACACCTGTAAATGGTGTAGTACTGCTGTATATGGCCAGAGTTATAGAAGAAATTCTGCAAAACGTGTTGTTGATGAAATAAGATTTTTGAAGGATGAATATCAGGTTGATGCATTGTGGTTTGTAGACGATGTCTTCACAGTAAGTCACAAATGGATCAAGGACCTCTACAATGAATTCAAATTAAGTCAACTTGTGATTCCTTTTGAATGTATCACGCGGGCAGAGCGATTAAATGAGGAAGTTTTGACCATGTTGAAAGAAATGGGGTGTTTTCGTATCTGGATAGGTGCCGAAAGCGGATCTCAACGAATCATTGATAAAATGGATCGACGTGTAGATGTAAGTGTGGTTCGTGAGATGATCCGTAAGACAAAACAACATGGTATCGAGGCCGGAACGTTTATCATGGTCGGTTATCCCGATGAAAAACAAGATGATCTCGTTCTGACCATGGAGCACCTGAAAGAGAGTATACCTGATCTTTTAACCATTACCCGGGCTTATCCGATTAAAGGAACCGATCTGTATGATGAGGTAAAAGATGAATTACCGGATTACAATTGGACTACCATTTCCGACCGGGAATTGAAATTTAAGGTGCCATATAAGGATCAGTATTACAAATATGCGATTGCTTATCTGGCGAATGGTTGGTTGTATCACAAGGATAAAGGAATCATGTCCTTTTTGAAATATAAAGTAGCTGGAGCATTGATGGCTCTTTATAGAAAATAAATGGTGCCTGAGCTGAAATATAATGTTGTAAATTACTTAACTCCTCCGGGTGATGCCTTCGAACGTTCCTATAAATCCGTACGCTCTAAAGAAAAACGATGGCTGTCAGATCTTGAAGTTAAACGGCTTCCGGAAATCGAAGAAAGGTCTTTATTGAAGAAGGAGTGGGAACAGCGAAAATGGATGTCACGGCAGTTTTTAAATTACCTGGCAGATAAAAATCCCAAACGAATTCTGGAGATCGGCTGTGGGAATGGCTGGTATACCCATTTGGTATCATCGTATTGTGATCAGATTGTTGGACTCGATATCACATCCGAAGAATTGGAACAGGCGGTGCGCTGTTTCGGAAACGAGCATATTGCATTTGTGTGCAGTACCGATCTGCGAAAATTGGAACCACTCCAATTCGATCTGATCTTCTTCGCAGGAAGTCTTCAATACCTTGAAGTGAATAGTGAATTTTGGGATCAACTGAACCGCTTACTGGATAAGACAGGAGAAATACATATTCTCGAAACAAGGTTTTATGATCAAAGTGAGGTGGAAGATGCCAAAAGAAGGTCGAAACAGTACTTTAAACAGCTTGACGAAGAGGTGAATTACTACCATCATTTATGTTGGGAAGATCTGCCACGTGATTTCGAATTGCTTTATCGTCCGGATTGGAAAATCAGGTTGAATAGAAAACGGTCTACCTTTCCATGGATTCGTATTCAGAACAACTCCTTGTAAAGTTTCACATAAGATTGCACAGTGTGCTGAATGGAAAAATCGAAGGTATTGGTTGGTGATGTGTTAAGAGATTGATCAATCGCATAAGCATCTTTTGAAGGATCACCTGACAACTGATTCACTTCTCTGATCTCTGCAGCAATCCCTGTGTTAAAAGCATAAACCTGTGTTTGAGCGCTGAGTGCTTCTATTATGGTCATACCGAACCCTTCATAACGGGAACTATGCACAAGTAGTTTACTTTGAGCAATGAACCGAACTGTATCGGAATAGGATTGTTCACCATAAAATCTGAGGTTCATTTCCAATCCTTCGGATGCGGTCATTTTCTCTAAAGTTGTACGCAATGGACCTTCGCCGATTATCACCGCAGTAAAGTCTTCCCGCAGGGTCTTTAATTCCTTGCAAATTGAAATAAAATAATCCGTTTGCTTCAATGGAATCAAGCTGCCGACAGTGATTAAGTCAATTGTTTTTTTTCGGACCGGAATTGCGTCTGTTCCCCAGCAGATAATGCTTAACGGTATAATTCCTCTCGTTTCAAGGTCGTTCGCCTGAAATTGACTCAAAGCAATAACCGGAATGTTACCCTGCTTTATTTTTTGAAGATAAGACGCAGATAATTGCGCTTCTTGTCCCATTGCCGTTGCGACAATTGGCACGTTCAGTTTTTCAGCAACGTTGTTTGCCCAAATGGTTGTTTCGTTGAGCCAAAAAGAGTGAATCAGATCGATTGGTGTGGTTTTATGAAGCCGTGATGCGAGACGCAATATCTTTTGAGAGAGAAGAAGCTTTTTCAATTTGTTGTTGGCACCATTGCAAGGTATTACCCGGATGTCATGCCATAGATA
>QKAV01000061.1 GCA_003247185.1 Crocinitomicaceae bacterium | reverse complement strand
TGTGTTCGGGGATTAAAATTAGGATCGCAAAAACCAGTATTGTTGAGATGATCCCTATGATAAAGGCTATATTTCCTTTTTCCTTTTGGTTGTGTACTTCATAGTTCCTTTTTAGTAAATATCCTGCTGCAGCAGGACCTCCAAAATAGGTTGCAATAGCGATTGATGTTTGAGAAAATAGTTTTCTTGTTTCCTCCATGAATGATCAGTTTGTGTTTGCTTGTTCTATTTAACCCGGTATAAGGATTTGCGGTTTTGAAGGTAGGGCTTTTTCTCGAGTGTATATAATGATTATTCTCTAATTAAAGGCACCAACTTGGAGAATATTACAATTCCCCTCCCAACACCCAGCCAAGTGTAAATTGCAGCATAAGTCCGCTTTGTTTTTGAGTGGGAAGTAGAAAATTTGCTGATCTATTGGAAATATTCACCGGTCGGAAACCGCGTTTCGAGATATCCCACTGGTACACCGCATTTACGCCTAATGCCAATCGTCCAAAGTATACGGTGGGTTTAAAGGAAACCAATGGTGCGAAAAAGGGATTTTTCTGTGCCCGGTATCCATTTGCCCGAACCAGCAACCTCCCGGTATTAAATCCCCACCCCAGGTAGAGCGAAAAATGCCGACTAAAAGGCAACAAATTTACGCCGACCAGTGTCATTCCAAAATTAAAACCGCTGATTTTTCCGTCTAAGCTATCATTCACAGTAATGGTCTGAGGAAGAAAGTATTGCAATTGCATGTACCCGGAAGTCCTATAATGTCTATTGTAGAGGTATTCTAAATTTGAGCCTATTCCTATCGTTTGAATGGGGGAAGAAAAAGAAGCATCCTGCAGCGTATTCAATCCTTTCAGATCGGATTTCCGGTATAGGTTCATCCCATACAGCAATTCCGGCGTAAATCGGTCACTTCCCCGTAAAATACTGTCCTGCACGACGTCTTGCGCCCTAGCTTGTAAAGCGAAAACCAATAAAAGAAAAGGAATCCCTGTTCTCAAACTCTGCTTTTAGGTAGAACAAGGAATCCTTTGTAAAAGTTACACTGAGAAAAAATGCCCAAAGGACTTTTTCCGTAGGTACCTAATTCTTTCTATCGGATAACGATCTTCTCTACATATGTTGCCTGATCGCTGGTTACGCGCACAAAATAGACGGCACTATTTAAATGACTGAGGTCTAAAATAGCATGATCTCCCTGTAATTCAATCCTTCCACTCACCACTTCTCCACCCATATTCACAACAACAATCTCTGTAATAGTGGAGTGAGGCAGTGTAACGTGCAACAAATCTTCCACCGGATTCGGATAAAATTGAATTCGTTCTTGTTCCTGCTCAGATACAGCAGCTCCTGAACACTCAGCCAAGCCGAGACCGCAAACAATCCGCGGACTTAAATAATTCACCACCGTATCAATGTAAAGCAATGCCTTCGATTTACTCATATCCGGATTGGTCAACATACCATAATCGTTGTACGTTCCTCCGGCAGGATGGGCAATATTCCAGGTAGTTAAGTCCCACCACATCCACGGTGCAGATTCCGGTGTAGGTCTTTTAAAAGGATACAGCCCCTCCAACCCGTTATTCAAGGTATTTGATTGGACGGTATATGGATCTGTAAAAGTGACACTTGCAAAAGGCGCATTATTCCCCAGCATATATTGTCTGCGTTGGATCCCTTTACTACCACTTACATTGAGCATGAAATCGCCGTTAACCTGACAAATTATTGCTCCAAAATCATGCGGTGAATACGGATCGTTGGGAACACCTAAACTCACGACTGGCACATCCCCGGCTTCGATCCAGGTAGAATCCAGTACACTCCCCCCAAGGTTGAACGCCATTTGGATATCACTGTTATACGTGGCATGATTGGATAGATTCAATGGTCTTGTTAAAGTTCCGTAGAAGTCCCCCGACAATGAAGTGTCGATGTAGGATGTCACTGTGCTGGGATTGATAAATTTCGGAAGATTGATCTCAGCATATTTATCGAGAAACGCCATCGCCGTGCTGATCTCACTACCGGTCCCCATTCCTCCGGAAACGATCTTATTGGGATCAATCTTATAGGTATTTCCTTGTGTAGCGGCATTCATGCGTAAATAGCGCACTACTGTGAAACCATCCTGTACACCTCGGTAAAAGGCGTTGAGATATGTGCCTAAACGTGTATCTTGTGTGCTCGCAGAAGGGTTCCATCCGAGACGGTATTCATAGGCAACAACTACAAATCCGCGTCGGGCGAATTGTGCGCAGATTTCAACAACAGCACTATCACGATAGTTGCCGTATGTTAAAGCGTTGGTCTGCTCCGGAAGGTATTCTCCGTCGTGCGCAATTAGGATTACCGGGCGTGCTGTTTCCGTGTCTCCCTGGGGTTCATACACATCCATAACCAGTGATTCACTTACCGGAGAACCAGTTAGTACAGATAGGTTTGTTCCGTAAACTACATCAGAAGTAACGGAATAATTCGAAAATACTTCCGACGTGTAACGCTGTCCAAATGCATAAATAGTGGAAAGAAAAGTGAGGATAAGGTAAAGTTGTTTTTTCATAAGGTTCATTTTTTCAAAATTCACAAAAAAGAATCTGTTTATGCATGACCTTACTTATGTCTAAGGATGATTTTTGTCAGGAATTTTATCGAACACAATTACGGTGTTACAGATATGAATTTTATGCCTGTCAAACTTCTCAGGTTGCTAAAAAAGCTGTCTTCGATAGTGAACATATCAGAGGCTTCACCTCGTAACAAAAGGCATTTATTGCCTGTATATTAAGAGAAACACGTTCCAGACATGACTAATAAAAACAGTATAAACAACTGGTATCTCCTGTCATTGACCGGAAAATATCACTTTCCCTTCATTATTTCTATATTTACACAATGAAAAGCACCACTGTTCTTTTGTTCTTGTTTCTGGTATTGGATGTCTACGGACAATCTTCTTTTTCGGTTGGTTCAGGTATTGCCGTGCATCAGTACGAGGAAATTGATCAGGTAACTTACACGCAAAATTGTGAAGGTTGCGTGCCTCACCTGACCGGGTCCACAAAAGTAACGCGTACATTACTACCTCCGGTTGTTACAATAGGATACCAGGAGACATTTAAATTGAACTCCATTTTTTCACTGAGGACAGGAGCCAATCTTTTCTATCATGAGGTCATTTATGTAAAAAAGAGCTTAGGATCTGATCCGGCTGATCTTTATCCCTATCAAACAATATCCTATGTTGGGAATAAAGACCTGGATCTTGCAGTACCTGTGTATCTTGGCGCAACCTACAAGCAATTTTCACTATCCATCGGAGCATCTGCCGGATTTCTCATGTATTCGAAATATCTGAAGACTGTTTACGGTTCATCGAACACCTATTGGGATACGCACTTCTTTCCTAAATACGTCACACCTCGCCTATGGCTGGACCTCGACCTGAGTTATCGCTTCTACAAACAGTTCAGTGTTGGCCTGACTTTGAAAAAGAACGTTGTCGATCACGATTCATTTGCTTTGATCAGTCTGATCTACTCCATGAAAAAGAAAAGTGATCAATAGGCGTAAGAATATAAGTTAATCGAAGCAATGAACATAAAAGAAACAACCAAATTTTCATACCTCTTGAACTGGTCTTTTGAATCGAATGATCAATCCTTTTTTAGTAACCCAAGTTCTTTTTTGAGATAGGAACCGCCATTCCAATTACAACTACCGTCAACTACTCTGACTACTTCTTCATTATAGCTGATGACGTA
>QKAV01000225.1 GCA_003247185.1 Crocinitomicaceae bacterium | reverse complement strand
TCGCTTTAATCTGAATACGAAGAGGGGATATTTTTGCGGAGCAGGCAGGCCAATGCTGCTTGTGCGGGATGGCGTTTTGGTTGAATTTGAAAAGGGGAGTGATGCTATCGGATTCAACGGAAATCAGCAGAAGAATTTTGAAACCGTTGAATTCGAATTACTGGAAGGAGATCAGTATTATTTGTTTACGGACGGGTATACCGATCAGTTTGGAGGTGCAAACGTGAAGAAGTTTAATCGAAATCGTTTCAGAAAACTGATTCAGTACCTGTCTGAGGAAAATATATCGGAACAGAAGGAACAGCTGATTGAAACGTTCAGAAACTGGAAGGGATCAAATGAGCAGATAGACGATGTCTGTGTACTCGGGATCAAGCTATAAAAAAAAGCCTCCATTCGGAGGCTCTTTTTTATGAATTTACGATCTCGTCGTATTTTTCTTTCCAATAGTCATCGTCTTCAAACCACTGACTTACTTTTCCAAGCAGCTCTTTTGCTTTGTCAACCTGACGGGAATCTTTTAGTGCTTTTGCTGAGTAAAGTACTCCCATTTTTAGCATTTTCTTATCCGCTTCCGACCACGAGTCGATGCTTTCTATCTTAGCGAGTTCTACTTCTGCTTTTTTCCAGAAGTCACGGGCAGAGGTTTTATCCGCATCGAAGAATTTTGAAGCTCCTTCCATGAAATAAACTCCTGTAAGGTCTCCTGCAATTTTCTGGTATTTAATTCCCCAGCTATAAGCTTTCTTCCAGGAATTGATAGATACTTCATTTTCGATCATCTCTACTAATGACATTTGGAACAGGGCTACGAATTCCTGCTCTTCCTGAGCGTATGCACCATCATTGTATTTTTTATCATAAGACAAACCTTTACCTAAAAAACCTACTGCATCTTTATAGGCATTTTTAAAACGCTCATCGTCGGTTCCTGATAACGAAATTTTGTACAGACCTTTAGCTGCATAAAAATAAGGAGGGATTTCCTTTGAAGTTTTATCATTGTTAATGTAGCTATCGGCTTCTTTTACAAGCTTTTCGTAGTTGGCATCAGCATATAGAATTTTAAGATCGTCAAAATTGGGAGCCTGGGCCCAGATATTTGAGGTTAATACTATTGCTAAAATCGTAAACAGAGTTTTCATGATTGTTTTTTTTTTGTTGCATTATGTTCAAATACTATACCAAGATAAAATTATTTATCAAATAGCGTTACTCTTCCACACTCTTTATCATTAATTCAAGGATTTCCTGTGCGGCTTTTGAAATTTTTGTTCCGGGACCGAAAACCCCGAAAACTCCGGCATCCAGAAGAAAATCGTAATCTTGTTGCGGGATTACTCCTCCGGCGATTACCATGATATCGTCGCGGCCGAGTTTTTTTAGTTCTTCTATAACTGCGGGTACGAGTGTTTTGTGACCGGCAGCTAATGAAGAAACCCCTAAAATGTGCACATCGTTTTCTACAGCCTGTTTAGCCGCTTCTTCAGGTGTTTGGAATAGAGGTCCTATGTCTACGTCAAATCCAATATCCGCGAAAGACGTTGCAATTACCTTTGCCCCACGATCATGTCCGTCCTGTCCCATTTTAGCGATCATAATTCTAGGTCTGCGACCTTCTAATTCCGCAAATCGATCAGCAAGTTCTCTTGCCTTGATAAAATCTTTGTCTTCCATAGCTTCTGCTGAGTAAACTCCACTGATAGTCCTTATCGTAGCCTTGTATCTTCCGAATGCATTTTCCATTGCCAGAGAGATTTCGCCCAATGAAGCTCTTTCCCGTGCACAACGAATTGCAATTTCTAACAAGTTACCATTACCATTCTTTGCGCTTTCCTCTAATTCTCGTAAAAGTGCCTGAACTTTATCATTATCGCGGTTTTTTCTAAGCTCGTTGAGTCGTTCGATTTGCGAATTTCGGACTTTGGTGTTGTCAACTTCCAGAATTTCCAGTTCCTGATCTTCATCGACTTCATATTTGTTTACACCAACGATCACATCTTTACCTGAGTCAATTCGAGCCTGCTTTTTTGCTGCAGCTTCCTCGATCCTCATTTTTGGTATTCCGGTCTCGATCGCTTTGGCCATGCCGCCTAATTCTTCTACTTCCCGGATCAATTCCCAGGCCTTTTCGATCAATTCATTCGTTAGGTTTTCTACAAAAGCACTACCTCCTGTAGGGTCTATAAATTTGGTGATTCCTGTTTCCTGTTGCAGATAGATTTGCGTGTTTCGGGCAATTCTGGCAGAAAAATCAGTTGGAAGTGCAATAGCTTCATCAAGAGCATTTGTATGTAATGATTGTGTTCCTCCAAATGCAGCAGCTAATGCTTCAATACAGGTTCTCGTTACATTATTAAAAGGGTCTTGCTCTGTTAAACTCCATCCGGAGGTCTGACAATGGGTTCGAAGTGCCAGGGATTTTTTGTTTTTCGGATCGAACTGATCTACAATCCGCGACCATAACACTCTTCCGGCACGCATTTTCGCAATTTCGATGTAGTGATCCATTCCAATCGCCCAAAAGAAGCTCAGACGCGGAGCAAATTCATCTATATCCATTCCTGCATTGATCCCTGCCCGGATATATTCTAATCCGTCAGCAAGGGTATAAGCCAATTCAATAGCAGCTGTTGCTCCGGCTTCCTGCATGTGGTAACCCGAAATAGAGATGGAGTTGAATTTCGGCATATTCTTCGAAGTATACTCGAAAATATCACTGATGATTCGCATCGAAGGAAGAGGCGGATAAATGTATGTGTTTCGCACCATGAATTCTTTCAGGATGTCATTCTGGATTGTTCCGGAAAGTTTGTCCTGACTGACACCTTGCTCTTCCGCAGCGACGATGTAGAATGCCATAATCGGAATTACAGCACCGTTCATGGTCATGGAAACCGACATTTCATCCAAAGGAATCTGATCGAAGAGTACCTTCATATCCAGTATTGAATCTATGGCAACTCCTGCTTTACCCACATCTCCTACAACTCTTGGATGATCAGAATCATATCCTCTGTGGGTAGCCAAATCGAAGGCTACGGAAAGTCCTTTTTGTCCCGCGGCAAGATTTCTCCTGTAAAAAGCGTTTGATTCCTCAGCTGTAGAGAATCCTGCGTATTGTCTGATTGTCCATGGACGAATAACATACATGGATGAATATGGACCTCTCAGATAGGGTGGAATTCCGGATACATATCCCAGATGCGACAAGTTTTTTGTGTCATTATCGAGGTAATAATTTTTAAACGGAATTCCATCAGGAGTTGTATAACTAACTTCCTGACCGGTTTTGGAATTTGACTCGCTAACCGTTTCCTGATAAGTTGAAAAATCTATTCTGTTCATAGTTCAATTTCTTTTTCAAGGATAAGTGAAGGCAGTCCGGTTTCAGATGTAAATGGTAAATCCACCCATTCCAGATCAGTTGTGTCCGGGTTGGGGTATTTATTGATGCCAATCAATATTTCTTTGCCCGATTTCACGTCTGCAATTCTTCGTTCACGTTTCTCTTTAACGCGTTCCTTCAGATAATCCATTCTCAGTTCGTGATTTTCGCGTTTTTCCAGTTCCAGGAAAAAGTTCCAGGCTTTTGCTGCTAATTCCTTGCTGATTGCATCTACGACATAACTTCCTCCAAGCGGATCTATGACCTTATCAAGATGGGCTTCTTCACCCAAAATGAGAGAAATGTTCACGGCCATTCGTTGAGCAAGGGCGCTTTTCCTTGTGCTGAGGGCATCATAAGGAAGTACGAGTAGATTTTCCACTGCACC
>QKAV01000025.1 GCA_003247185.1 Crocinitomicaceae bacterium | reverse complement strand
GCAGCTTACCAGAGTTTTATTGATGTACACATCTGGGCGAAGGAAAGAAACAGAGCAATTGAACTCAGGGACTCCATTGCTTTTTTTGATGCGGTGCACCAGAATACATCGAAGGCATTCAATGAGTTTATGAGCACTTATCCGCAAACGGCTTTCACGGAATTGGCGGAGGAAAGTTATCATCATTTGAAGTTTGTGGAAGAAACGGGGGATGGAAGTTTGAGTTCTTACGAGCGTTTTGTAGAAAAGAACCCCGGATCACCATTAGTGGAGGATGCCCGGAAAGAAGTGTATCGCATGATGACCGAGGCAGGATCGATTGAAGGATATGAGCAATTCATTGAAAAACATCAGTCTTACCCTCAGTTGAAAACAGCCTGGGATGAATTGTTTCAAAAGTTCATGAATCCCTATACGGAAGAGCGGATTAATGCTTTTAATGAAAAATATCCGGATCATCCCATTACAGACCGTGTAAATATTGAAAAGGAACGTTTACACCAGTCATTCCTTCCGTTTATGGGAGATGGAGTGGTAGACTTTGTTTCCTTTGACAGAGATACAATCCTCGAACTGAATTACGATGCTGCCGGAAATTTCCGGGAAGGTCTGTGTTCCGTTGCCAAAGACAGTAAAGTTGGAGTTGTGGACGTAACAGGAAAGGTGAGGGTACCGCTGATTTATGAATCAATCAGTGAATACCGGAACGGACAGGCAATCGTAGAATTGGATGAGAAATTTGGCGTAATCGACAGAAACGGAAGAAAGGTCATGGATCTTCTTTTTGATGATGTGGGTGAATTGATTGAGGACAGAAGATATGCCCAAATGGATGAGCTCTACGGATATTACGATGACGAGGGGCACAATATCATCAAACATCAATTTACAGATGCCTACGATTTCGAAGCGGGAAGAGCAAAAGTGTTGTTTCAGGAGAAAGAGGCCTATATCGAACCTAGCGGACAATATGTAATTCCGCCTTACTTTGATGAGGTGAAGCCATTCAATGATTCCTTGTTTGTCTATACAGAGGACGACATGATGGGAATAGCCACTGCGGACTGTAAAAAGATAACGGAACCGGTTTATGCATATATCGGAAATGAGATTTACGGAATAGCAGTGGCGGAACTGGATGACCGGGTGATTTATATGGATGCGAAAGGAAATATCCGCATTGACAAATCTTTCGAAGTGTTTCCGAATTATACGGTTTTAGGCACGTTTAAGGATTCTGTGGCCGTGGTTTATCAGGACGAAAAGTACGCGCGTATAGCACCGGACGGAACATTGATCAATAAGTTCAAATACGAAAATATCGGGAACGGAAAGGCTTCGTTTACGGCTATGCGTGAGGGAATGTGGGGCTTGTATGCAAAAAATGACAAAACAATTCTGTCACCGGTTTACAATGAACTGTACTTTGTTACAAATGATTTGTTGGTCGCCAGCAGAAATGATACGACGGGGATGATTCGGCCTTCAGGAAAAGTTGTGATACCTTTTGCCTTCGAGAGTATTGAAAAATTGACGGATTCACTTTATCTTGTAAAACAAAATGGCGCTTATGGCGTATATAAATTGGGTGAATTAGTTTTTCCTGCCATTTACAGCGATGTCAGCTTCTTTGAAGCGGGGATTCTGAAGCTGATCAGGGAAGAGGAGTTCGTCTATTATTCGATAGAAGAAAATAAGTCAGTAAGCAGCAAAGCAGATGTTCGACTGGATTGAGAAATATAAGTTTGGGATTATCGCCACATTGATGGCATACATCGGTATTTTCATGTACCTGCAGATGGATACCTATGAACATTATTTCGAGATCAAGGCATTTAATGAAAGTGCTTATGTGGATGATAAAGAGGAGGTTGAGGTAGATAAAGACAATATTCAGGTGCCTCAGGATTTTCAGACAGGCGAGATCAAAAACATGGCAAACGATGTAAATGATACCCGCGATCGTTCCTACGAAAATTACGCCTACAATAATAACGCTGCAGATGTGGAGCAATCTGTGAGAGATCTTGAAAAACAATTCTACAATGAGGCCGGTGGTGATGCGGAACGCAAAAAGATCGAACAGCAGATGAAAGATCGTCAGGATCAGCAAACGACAAGTAGTAAGACAAACCCGAACACCACACCTTCCAATAATGGGGGAGATGTGGCATACAAAGGAAAGACAATGGTGGATTATTCATTGAAAGATCGCCAGCCTTTTCAAAACAATAGATGGTATGTTCGTAACCCGGGTTATACTTGTGGTTACGGATCCGGGGTGGTTGTCGTAGACATTAAAGTCAATCAAAACGGGAATGTAACTTCGGCGGAATATAATCCTGCAAAATCAAATGGGGCCAGTTCCTGTATGATTGAAAAGGCATTGAAATACGCAAAAATGTCGCGATTTGCCTATTCTTCAAAAGCACCGACAGCTCAATCAGGTTGGATTCAATATACCTTCGTCTCACAATAAATGGATCAGGAAGTCAGGGAGATACTCAGAAAAGATTTGGATACGGATTGGTGGGATCAGCAGGTTGCCGCCTCTTCGCTTAAAAATCCGATGATCTATTCCTGGGTAATGGATATTCTGGCCGAAGATTGGAGCGTATTTACAAACGACAAGAACGCGGTCCCGGTTCCGTATACAACAACACTGGGAATCCGAAGGGCTCGTCAACATCCGTTTTCGCGTCAGATTGATTTTCTGAATTTTGAAGCACAATCCGTATTTCTGAAGTCCATTAAGCATTCGTTTAAGGAAATTGATCTGGGAATTTCCGTAGAAGACGGGTTGGAGAATGACCAGGTTTTTCAATACATCGAATTAAATGATGAACCTGCGTATTCTACTAATGCAAAACGTTTGATAAAAAAAGCGGAGCAGTTCGAATATGAATTTCTGGAAGATGTATCTGATCTGGTGACGTTTTACCATGAGAATACGAGGGAAAAAATAGGCCTGCCGGAACTCTATTCGGTTATTTTGGGAGAGTTGATGCTCGCCTTTCTGAAACACGAAAAAGGATTTTACATTGCCGCGAAACAAGATGGAAGGGTAGTTGGAGGAATCTTTGTTATCCTCGATAAGGATATTGCGTATTATCTCATCGCAGATGGTGATGCGGAAGCTAAGAAGGAAGGTCTAATTTTCGGACTAATGAATCAATCCATACAGCATACGCGTGACATGGGATACAGCCGCTTTGATTTTGGAGGGTCTAATGTGCAGAGTGTTGCCGATTTCTACCGTAAA
Organism: Crocinitomicaceae bacterium; assembly: GCA_003247185.1. GTDB lineage: Bacteria > Bacteroidota > Bacteroidia > Flavobacteriales_D > Crocinitomicaceae > UBA4466. Next base: position 938 of record QKAV01000025.1, on the reverse strand, counting down.
TTTGGAGCAACGGATCAACCCTATGCAAGATTGAAGCAGAATGAACTGCCGGGTTGGTTCAAATTAATACAGAAATTCAAGCGTGCGTAGACAAGTAAAAGACAGCATTTCTTACCTCAAAGTACTTTCAGAGTTCAATATTCCGAAGGATGCGGTGCTGTTTGTGTCTTCGGATATTGGAGTTTTTGCCCGAAACATGCAGAAATTTGGTGAACGTTTCGATGCCAATGCCTTTATTGACAGTATGCAACTTCTGGTTCCGGAGGGAACATTGATTATTCCCGGATACACGGATCACCTGGTTGATGGCGACACCTTCGATCCTGCTAAAACCAAACCAAATGTGGGCGCACTGCCGAATAAGACCATGCGTCGGAAGGATTTTGTGCGAACGGAAGACCCCTTACATTCCATCTTTGTCTGGGGAACAATGATGAAAGTACCTTCGGTCCAAATTCAATGTTTGCTTTTTTACATGAGATGGATGTATACTTCCTGTTTATTGATATTCATATCCAGGAATGTTTTACCTATATCCATTATGTAGAGGAGTGCAGAAAGGTAAAATACCGTCGCTACTATGACTATGTACTCAATTTTGTAAAGGGTGGGCATCAACAGAAACGAAAAGTAAGGTTCTACAGTAAAAAACTGGGAGTGATTTCTGATATCCGTCGTCTGCACACTATTTTTGAGCAGGAAGGTGATTATGATACGATCGATTACCGGGGAAGTAAGTTGGATATATTGCGAAGCAAGCTCGTTTACGATAAGGCAAACAAATGTATTGATGAAGGACCGGCACTATACACGTTTTCAGCGAACAAATGGATGAAAGACTTCGTGAAACGCCACATTTTAAGAAAAAAGGGAATTTTATAAATAGAGGACATGAGTAAGATTGATTGGAAAACAGTAAAAGAATACGAGGACATCAC
>QKAV01000216.1 GCA_003247185.1 Crocinitomicaceae bacterium | reverse complement strand
TGCTTACTTCCGCAAAAATGCGTTTATATCCGGTAAAGGTATTGATACCATGGTACATGGAATAGATCCCCGGATGGTTTTCAGGATCGGTATCATCTGCATATTCATTGATTCCAAGTCCAAAGTCGGTGGTCATAAAGAAATATTTGGTTCTGACGAATGAGTAGTTATAGTGAAAAGAAACAAAACTTTGTCCGACGAACTGCATACCGATATAATGTTTCGGACCTAATGTATCTTCCTGTGCATGAACCGACACTGTGAAAAAGACAAATAGTAGAATAATCAGTTGGTGCATGGAGGGAAGTTAAGGAAAAATCCATTTCCATGCTTCAGTAGTGTTGATGCCATTCAGGCGTTAAAGAGTTGGAAATGCTTCTTTGAGTTCCTTCAATCTATCAAATCCATCTATGGAAGAATGACATAAGTGATCGTTCGAACAGAACCATATCACATATTAGAAATGAAAACGGTGACGCATAGAACGACTTTATGTATTTTAGCTAATCGCGATCACTGATGATGCTTATGGATAATGCTCAAAAAATACAAGAACTTCAACGGAAACTAGAATTACTGATCGAAGAACAATCGAATTTTTCGGATCGGGTTGAAGCCATTAAAAAAGAGTTGGATCAATTGAGCCATTCGAAACCACAAGTGAGAGATGTTCCTGAACATCAGGTTGTCTCCTATTCGGCAACAGAAAGTGTGAAGGTTCCGACTCATTATGATATCAGTTTTGCCAAACGACAACTGAATGAATTTACTGAAGGAAAAACAAAAGGAGGAGTGAAATACATCCAGTTCAGGATTGTTCGAAATTCGATAGGTTATATTATTCGTATTGGTGAAAATGGAAAATGGACCATTCAAAATCAGCAAGACGGCCAGTCATGGAAAGGAAGTTATACGGAAAAAGGAAAGACCTTTTCACTGGAAGGAGATACGAATCCACCCAAACAGGTATACGATAAATCGATCATTGATGCGCTGGTAGAATTAGCCGGATTGAATGAAGAAGCGAAAGTTGAACCTTCCGTTATTACATCAAAGCAGTCAAGCTCTTCTTCGGCAAGAAGAAAATCAGAGGTGGAACGCTTCATTGGTGAAAACCTGATCTCTGTGATCGGAGTGCTCGTTACTTTGGTTGGAGTAGTTATCGGTGTAAAGTACGCCATCGATCATAACCTGATCAATCCTCTGACGCGTATTATTCTGGCTTACTTGCTTGGAGCAGGAATTCTGGTAACCGGAATTAAATTGCGCCGGAAATACGAGAACTTTAGTGCCATTCTGGTCAGCGGTGCGATGGCAATCATGTACTTTGTAACTTTTGCAGCTTACAGTTTGTATGCTCTCTTGCCACAGTTGGGCGCCTTTGCGATCATGGTCGTCTTTACCATCTTCATGGTTGTTGCCTCAATTAAATACAACAGGCAGGTAATCGCATATATTGGCCTTGTGGGATCTTATGCCGTCCCTTTTCTGTTAAGTGATGGCTCGGGGAATGTGTTTGCATTGTTCAGTTATATCGCGGTTCTCAATACAGGGATTCTTGTGCTTGCTTTCATGCGTAACTGGAAAGTATTGTATTATGGGGCTTTTGCTGTCACCTACCTCATTTTCGGACTATGGTTTATAACTGCCTATCACGGTAATCTGCATTTTAATATTGCTCTCGGCTTTGGTATACTGTACTACCTCATGTTCTATGTTACTTTTCTGGCCTATAAACTGATTAAGAAAGAACAGTTCGAGTATGAGGATATCATGATGATTATCGTTAATTCTGCGATTTTCTATGGCATTGGTTATATTACTCTGGAAGGGAATGCAACGATGCAAAATTATCTGGGTTTATTTACGGTAGCAGTGGCACTCACTCATTTTATCGTGAGCGTAATTTTCTTCCGTCTTAAGCTTGCGGACCGAAAGTTGTTTTATCTCAGTTCGGTTATGGTACTCGTTTTTATTACAATTGCTATTCCTGTGCAATTGGATGGAAACAAAGTTACTTTCTTGTGGGGAGCAGAAGCTGCATTATTGTTTTGGGTAGGAAGAACGAAAGCGATACAGGTCTATGAACGCTTGTCTTACATCGCTATTTCTATCGCTTTGGTAAGCCTTGGAAACGATTGGTTTACATTCTATAATTACTATGAAGCGCCGTTGGGCACCACTGTGTTCAATATTGCTTTTGCTACCAGTTTGTTTATGATGGGTTGTCTTGGTTTTATGTTCTACCTCAATAAACAGGAGCGTTTTATCACGCAATTTAATGATGAACAACATGAACGTTTACAGGTGCTGAACATTGTATTGCCATTGCTGTTTATAGCCCTGATCTTTATTGGTCCGCTTCTGGAACTTAATTTTTACTTCTCACAATTGTATGAAGCTTCTAAGGTACAATTGGATGAACCGATTCGTCACAATTGGTGGAATACAACGGAGTATCTGAAAGACAAGGATATTCCTCATATCGCTGCAGTATGGAATATCAATTATATACTGCTTTTTACGGCTGTACTTACGTTGGTCGGATGGAAACGCTGGAAGGAAAAATTGGCGTTGCAGGCCGTTATTGGGTTAAATGTGCTGGCTACATTTATTTTCCTGGTTTTTGGTCTATACAATTTGAGTCTGCTGCGCGACTCCTATCTGCTGCACAAATTTGATGTGGTTTTCAACTACAGTTCATTTATGATTGGGGTACGTTACGTGAGTATTGTATTTTTCGCTGTACAGCTGTTTCTGACCTATAAACTGATTAAATCAAGACCGGAGATAGGAATAACAGAAAATCGTCTGGTAGTGCCGTTGTTCCATGTAATCTTCCTGTGGCTACTCAGCAGTGAGTTGATTAATATCATCCACCTTACACAAAGCGGAGCAGAATACAAATTGGGGCTGACGATCCTGTGGGGGGTGTATTCCTTCGTACTGATTGGTTTTGGGATCTGGAAGAAACACCAGCACATGCGCATCATGGCGATGATTCTTTTCGGAATCGTACTGATCAAACTGTTCTTCTACGATATTGTTTCCGCATCTACCATTGCAAAAACAATCGTCTTTATCATTATTGGTTTGATCCTGCTTGCAATCTCTTTTCTATATAACAAATACAAAGCGTATATCAATGATGAAGATTAGTCTCGGTTTACTGATGTGGCTCTGTGGGGTAAGTGGATTCGCGCAAATGGATCAATACACCTATAAGCGCGAAGTAAAGGATATAAAGGACAATTGGCACGGCATTTCACTCCCTGAAGCATGTTATGAAAAGTTTAAAAGTCCGTATGATGATATACGAATCTATGGTATCACAGATGGAAATGATACGATAGAAGCTCCTTACCTGATGCAGGTCAAAAAACGGGTAGAGACAGTAGAAGAAGTAAGGTATGAACTAATTAACCAATCTCATGATGTACACGGATATTATTACACCTTTAAGCTACAAAATGATGTAATCGTTAATGAAATCCTGCTGCGATTCGGTAGAAATAATTTTGACTGGAAAGTAAAATTGGAAGGAAGTTTTGATCAACGGAACTGGAAAACCTTATTGGAGCAGTATCGTATTTTGTCAATTCACGATGGGGGCATGGATTACGCTTATACTGATTTGCGTTTCCCTAATACAAATTACCTTTATTATCGTCTGTTCATTCCATCTTCTCAAGATCCCGGAATCGTGTCGCCTATACTAAAGCACACTATGGTTGAAGGAGGAGAAGAAGTTACCTATGCAGCAAAACAAATACGATATGCAGAAGAAGACAAAACCAGCATTTACGAGTTTCAACTAACACATGCAGTGCCGGTTTCAATGATTAAAATCCGTGCAAAAGATCCGTTTGATTATTACCGCATAATGGACGTCTTTGTATCAACAGA
>QKAV01000004.1 GCA_003247185.1 Crocinitomicaceae bacterium | reverse complement strand
GTGATCGGATTATCCAGCATCAAAATCAGTTCATTTTCCAATTCCTGAATAGACAATACAGGCGCATGAGGTGCATCCAATACTTTAAAACAATTCTCGAATAATGCCTGTGCTTTATCATCTGCTCTTCGGAGTACCTCAACAGAAGCAAAAGGATCTCCTCCCGAAGCTCTTGCCCATACTACTCCAACCGTAATGTTATTTACAGCACCTGGCTTAAGGATAAATGGACCGGCTGATTGCACAAATCTTCGGTCATTCGGTGGGTTATTTGCCGTCTGCTCCGTCCACAATGGTTGAGGAATCCCACCCGTTCCCCATCCGAGCGGATCCGTATCTCCCGGGAACATGAAGTCACAAGGCATCGTTGGATCAGCATCAGGGTCCGAAACGTGACCGGAACCTCCGTAAACGAATTTTGTTCCGTCCTTCCAGATTCCTCTCAGGTAATTATAATAATCGGAGGAGGTTGTAGGGTCCGTTTGATTTGGATTGGCCCCACCCGTATTATTCGAGTAATAAAGGAATCTTCTCATTCCAAATCGCTCATTATCAATAATTCCGTCACCGTATCCGATTCCGTTCAGAGCTTCATTGGTACCGATTCCGAATGCGTTATCGATTCCATCATCATCCTGAAACGGCCCTTCAAAGAAGTCTACCCCAACTGCCGGAGGGCTATCACCATATCCGTAAAAACCATTGTTATCTCCGTCGTAATTATCTCCATTGTAATAATAGCCTAGACCGCGATTTACATCACAACCCACATAATCATCAAAGGGATCCCCAAGCGCTCCATCGGTAAAAAAACCGAAGTACGTTTCATATAAGGTCTGCGTTCCTCGGTTAATCAACTCGTAATTGTAAAACGTCATATTATTCACCTCATCATTAGAAGCGAATGCAAAAGCCTGCGCCCGAATCTCCATCCCGATCGGATCTGCTCCGGTTTCGGTGTGAATGTTCCCCTTATCATTCATTACCCACCAATAGTTCAAATCTCCGTATAATGAGACCCGTCTATCAGTAGCACAATCTTTCGTTTTGTGTATATCGTGCCAGGGATAATCACCATCTTCCCAATTATATTCGCCGTCATCATTTCTATCAAAAAAAGGAGCTAAATAATGGTCTTGTCCCAGCGCAAGATCTCCGTGAGCGGGCCAGTTCTTGATAATATTCGGAACTACATAATCCGGAAAGAGTGTTGATTGCGTATTTGTCCCGTTTGCAGCATCATCCAAACCAGCCTGATACCAGGAATCAAATAATGTAATCTCTTCCTTGGAAGTAATAAAATGCTGATCATAATAGGAACAGTTATCGTATGTTGTTTCCGCCGCACCTTCAGAAAGCGGACCTGTCCAGTAATCCTGTCCGTTTCTGTAACGCAAGGCTGCCAGTTTTAACTGACCATTCACATCTGTCCCCCCCAGCCATAAAGCGGAGGTAAAAAGCGCCATAATTCCCGAATTTTTAGGCACCTCATACTGCGCAAGATTCTGTCCGGGAATCTGCCACAGGTTTCCAGCCGTATGGATCAGCGCACGTACATTATTCAGTTCAAGGAAGGTTGAAGTTGTCGGAGGAACACAATTGGCTCCTTTGGTCATATCTAGTTGTATTTCAGCAGATTCCCCTGTGTAGGGCTGAGCCAATAAACCAAACCCAATCAAACATAGAATGACCAATAACAAATGCTTCATAGTGCAGTAATTCGTAGACTAATTTAATGAATTTAACTGATTTAGTGCTACACTTAATATTGCACCGCCTCAGAGAATCGAATCAACAAGCTCGTGATTTGCTCATAAGCTGCAAAACTCAGTTCCTGGTAGGTATCATCCACATCATGGTAATGCTTATTCGGACCCATGGTATAAATAAAGATCGCGGGAACACCTGCTTCTGAAAACCAATAGTGATCAGAGTTTGTAGCAGGCCCACGTTCTTTCACCAGAGAAAGCAAATCCAATTCCGAATTAATCTTTTTCAGCTCTTCAAATTGGTCCGGATGTACTGTGGCATTAACTACCGTAATTCCTTCTTCACCACTCCCCATAATATCCAGATTGATCAGAAATGCAATCTTCTTTAGTTTAATCATCGGATGTTTCACAAAGTAATTCGATCCGATCAGTCCTGCTTCTTCTCCCGCAAAAGCAATAAAGCAGACATCATATTCCGGTTTATTCTTGCTAAAATATTCCGCCATTGTAAGCAGCATAGCTGTTCCGCTTGCATTGTCATTTGCACCGGGAAAATAAGTTGTTGCCCCCATTCTTCCCAGGTGATCATAATGGGCCGTAAAAACCAGTTTTTTGTTGTGCTTTTTGCCCGGAATATAAGCGATTACATTTCTGGCTTTATGCTCTTTAATGAGAACTGCATCAATATTGACGGAAGCAGAATTTGATAACAATCCCGGTCTTAACTGAATCAATGCATTCGACGTCTGGCTGTTTGCAACAGACCATGTGAATTTTTCTTCTGTTTCATAAAATACCGGGGCAACTGCTGTAAGATCACGGGATACCTGCTGCATAAGCTTATTGGTATCTGCTCCATACTTTCCTCCTTCGAGAATGTACCCTACAGATTGATCTTCTTTGTATTTCACCAGGGAATCAATCAGTTGTTTTTCGTTCAGGATGACTGAAACAGACAAGCGAACCAATTTCAAATCCTTATGAGCTGCCGGACATGCAGGATCTACAATGAAATCCACTCCGGGTATCAATTCATGACCTTCAGATACAACCTTCATCTCTCCGGGAAATGTATTCACCGCGAATGAAAACTCCTGAAAATAACCTGCTTTGAACTTTTTAAGCCCAATCTTCTGATATTCCGAAGCCAGGTATTCTGCTGCTATTGAATCTCCGCCCTTTACATAGCCACGTCCGTGGAATTCGGGAGAGCATAGTTTTTCCACTCTTATTCTTGCCTCATCTACCTGGGCTTTAGCTGAAATCGCAAGAATCAGAATTGGAATGACCCGAAAGAATTTACGCATATCTTCTGTTCACGTAAGCGATGAATTCCTGAACCGTTTCCTCATTCGGATCCCATTCGAATTGCTTCGCATATTGATCAACACGTTGTTTTGCATTTTCAAGGTTAGACTGACTATCGATTGATTTGATGGCTTCCGAAAACATATCACTTGAACCATCAAAAAGCTCATTGATGAACTGCAACCTCTGATTCAACCCAAATGCTCCGATCAAAGTATCCAGTTTACCCCCTGCAATTCGTGCTGCAAGTGAATTATCTACCTGATTTAATTTATCATAGAAGGTTGACCTGGTCTGCGTAATTGTTACTTCTTCAGACGCGCCTTCTTCCGTATCGTTATGACTTGTTGTAACAGATAAATGTTCTTCAACCTCAGGTTCAGCGATTGGTTCGGTGACATTAACAGAAGAAGCACCGGTATCCTCCGGAAGTTCTTCCGCCTCAGGTTCATTTGCATCAAAGATTCCGAAATCAAAAGAAGGTTCCTCTTCTTCCATTACCGGCGTTGAAATCACTTCCTTTTCAACTTCCTGCTCTGGCTCAGATTCAACAGTAACAACAATTGAATCCTGTCTCACTTCTTTCTCGAAAGCTTTATATTTAAGGATGACAGCTTTCTCATAAAGTGCACGTGCTGCATCTGTCAGATACAATAACTCACTCATTTCGAGCTCGCCTTTTTCCAGTTTCCCGATCAACTCATTTACACGTTGCAAGTCGCTTTTTATCCCTTCCATTTTAGTATGTTTTTATCAACAAATCGCGGAATTTACCAACTCCACAAAATATGCACTTCGTTTTTTTGCAAATTTACTAAGTAAAAGTATCGAAGAATAATCAAAGAACGTTCCAATGAACGATCAATTGTCTTCGATTGAATGTTAATAACCTATATTCTTAAACATGTTTTTGGAGCACTTACCGGTAGAAAATCGTCATTATGGTTGGATCGAAGTAATCTGTGGCTCAATGTTTTCAGGTAAAACAGAAGAATTGATCCGTAGGTTAAAACGCGTTGAATTTGCCAATCAAAGCTTGATGTTGGTGAAACCGGTAGTAGATGACAGGTATCATAAAAAAAACGTTGTAAGCCATCAGGGGAGATCGTTTGATGCCGAGTCCGTTTCAAAGTCAGAAGAGATTATTGAACGTTGGACCAATGAGCGTGTTGTGGCAATCGATGAAGCGCAGTTTTTTGATGAAAAGCTTCCGGAAGTGGCTAGTAAGTTGGCCAGTAAAGGGGTTCGCGTAATTATTGCAGGATTAGATATGGATTTCAAAGGAGTGCCATTTGGTCCGATGCCGCAGTTGTTGTGCATTGCGGAATATGTAACCAAGGTTCACGCGATATGTGTATCCTGTGGTAATCTTGCGCAGTTTTCACACAGATTAAATCAAAAGGAAGAGCAGGTACTTGTCGGCGCAGCACAAGAATACAGACCTTTGTGCAGACACTGTTACACGCAGGAAATGTCTAAATGAGCATCCATCTGACATACAGGGAAATCGGAGCGATTCTAGGAACGCAAATCGATTCGGATGCGCTAATCGAGCATGTTTCATTTGATACGCGTCAGATTTATAATGGAGCTGAAACCGTGTTCTTTGCATTTAAAGGGCAATTCAGAGACGGGCATGATTACATTTCGAACGCATACGATTCCGGAGTACGATTATTCGTTGTGAATACAGTTCCTGCCGATCAGAAATATACCGGTGCCTATTTTATCCTGGTGAATGACAGCGTTAAGGCGCTTCAGGAGCTGGCAAAGCACCATCGAAGTAAATTTAGGGGAGCGGTAATCGGAATTACGGGGTCTGCAGGAAAAACAACCGTTAAAGAATATTTGGGGACACTGCTCCAGGGAGATTTTTCGATTGTAAGGAGTCCCAAGAGCTATAACTCTCAGATCGGTGTTGCCATCTCACTTCTCGGAATAAATCCAACTACTGAAATCGCCATTATTGAAGCCGGAATTTCCGAACCGGGAGAAATGGAATCTCTCGAGCAAATGATTCGTCCGACAATCGGAATCTTAACTTCTATCGGATCTGCTCACATTCATAATTTCCGCGATAAAAACGAACTGATCGGGGAAAAACTGAAACTATTTCAACGCTGTGAAAAGGTCTTTTACAATGCCAAAATTGATCTTCCTACAAGCGATAAATTTATTGCTGTTTCATCTGATTTAATTGATCTATATACAGATCCCAAATCCTATACAGGTGTATTGGGGGAGAATCTGGCTCTTGCCCTGGCATGTGCAAACTACTTCCATATTTCCGAATCGAAACTGAAGCGGGCGATACAGGAAATCCGACCTGCTGCACTTCGTTTAGAGACATTTGACGGCATAAATGGTTCGCTGATCATTAATGATAGCTACAGCATGGACAAAGAAGCATTAGCAGCTTCCCTTCAATACCAGCTAGCCATCTCCGGTAAGCGAAAACGAATCCTGTTGGCAGGAGTAAAAAATTCCGAACAGCGGCAATTGGTTGAAGAGGTCGTTCAGGATTTCGAACCTGTTCAGGTTCATTTTATCGAGGAAAAAGACCTTCCAAAAATCGATTTGAGCAATAGTGTTGTCCTTGTGAAAGGAGACCGATCTTTAAAAATGGAGCAATTTGCTTCAGCGCTCAGACAGTTCAAGCATGAGACTTTTGTGGAGATTGATCTGAATGCCATACGCGACAACCTACAGTTCGTGAAGTCTAAACTGCCTGCAGAAACAAAGATTTTAAGCATGGTAAAGGCTTCTTCTTATGGTTCGGGAGCGGAGCGTTTAGGGTTATTTCTGGAGCGTATCGGAGTGAATTATTTTGGAGTTGCTTACCCCGATGAAGGAATCGAATTGCGCAATGCTGGAGTTACATTGCCGATAATGGTAATGAACACAGAGCGCAGCAGTTTCAGATTATGCATTGAGAATAAATTAGAGCCTGCCATTTTCAGTATTGAGCAGTTGGATGAATTTATCCGGGAGCTGATCTATATGGATCTCACGGCTTATCCTATCCATCTGAAACTGGAAACAGGAATGAATCGACTAGGGTTTCGGAAAGATAACCTTAGTGCTTTGATTGATACGTTACAGTCCCAACCTGAGGTTAAGGTAAAAACAGTCTATTCTCATTTGGCTACTGCTGATGAACCTGATTCTCCGTATGTACGTCAGCAAGTGGAATTATTCAGGCAGTTATCTCAAAAAATTGCCGATACTCTTCATTATACATTTGACCGTCACATCCTCAATTCAGACGGAGCTCTGAACTATCCCGAATATCATTTTGAAATGATTCGTGTAGGGATTGCCATGTATGGGATTAGTTCCAATCCGATAATGCAGACGAATTTAAAACCTGCTATCCAGTGGTATTCCATCCTGTCTCAAATACGGGAAATCGGTCCGGAGGACACGGTCGGGTACGGAAGGAACGGAAAGTTAGAAAACGGAGGTAAAATCGCAGTAGTGCCCGTAGGATATGCAGACGGATTCCGCAGAATACTCGGCAATGGTAACGGAGGAGTTTACATTAACGGAAAATTTTGCCCAACCGTAGGAAATGTCTGCATGGATATGATCATGGTAGATGTTTCAAATGCAGATGCAACAGTCGGCTGTCTGGTAGAAATAATTGGCAAGCACCAAAGTATTGATCAGCTCGCCGGACGTATGGAAACAATTCCGTATGAAGTGCTGACGAGCATTTCAAAGCGTGTGCATCGCGTATATCTTGAATCCTAGTTTAGCTTAAAGCCTCCAAGTCCGCCGCCGCTTTTCATAAGTTTGCTGGATGGAACGCTAATGGTTTTATCAATCTCCATTTTTTTACTGAAAATGAAGACCCCGGCCTTTGCTTTCCCTTTCAGACGTACATTCAAATTCTGTTTTCCTGCATATTTGAACGCCTTTGCGAGCACTCCATCGGCCAATTCCGCTTCAAAAGGTGCCATGAGAGCCGTTTCTCTTTTGCTCTTCATTTTTACCTTTTTCTTCAACTGAACAGTACCAACAAAATCATTTTCAATGTAAACATCGAACTTTGACGGCTTAATTTTTACCCCGAACCAATTCGGATTGTAAACAGTAGCTCCAGCTTCGAATTGCACTTTTTTGCCTTCTATTTTCTGAAACTTAATATCCTCATTCCCCCTGTATTCGGGCATTTCAAGTGAGGCACACGAATGCAAAAACAAGGTTATTGCACTAAGAGCTAAAAGAAAAAATTTGTATTTCATTATTGATTCATTTCATAGAAATAATGGTAGAAATACGGAATAGTTTCAATTCCACGATAATAATTAAACAAACCGTAGTGTTCGTTCGGTGAATGAATTGCATCGCTATCCAGTCCGAATCCCATTAAAATGGTTTTTAACCCCAGCTCTTTTTCGAACATCGCCACAATCGGAATCGAACCTCCGCTTCGTACCGGTATCGGTCGCTTTCCAAATGTTTTTTCATACGCCTTACTGGCCGCTTCATACCCAACGGAGTCAATCGGAGTAACAGCAGGTTCACCTCCATGATGAGGCGTAACTTTTACGGTAACACCATCCGGTGCTATTGCCATGAAATGATCCATGAACAGTTTTGTGATTTCATTCGGGTCCTGGTCAGGTACCAATCGCATGGAGATCTTTGCATACGCTTTTGAAGGAATAACCGTTTTGGCTCCTTCCCCTGTATATCCGCCCCAAATACCATTTACATCCAACGTTGGTCTGATAGATCCTCGCTCCATCGTTGTATAACCGGACTCTCCGTAAATATCTTTAATATTGATGCTTTTACAATATGCCTCTTTACTGAATGGTGCTTTTGCCATCTCGGCTCTTTCCTCATCCGATAATTCAACTACTTTATCATAAAAACCTGGAATGGTAATGTGATTGTTCTCATCGTGTAGAGAAGCAATCATCTTCGCCAGAATATTTATCGGATTCGCTACACATCCGCCGTAAAGTCCTGAGTGGAGATCGCGATTTGGTCCGGTAACTTCTACTTCCACATAACTCAACCCTCGCAGTCCTGTTGTGATAGAAGGAACATCATTCGCTAACATTCCGGTATCTGAAACCAAAATAATATCCGCTTTCAGTTTTTCCTTATTTTCTTTAACATAAGTAGCCAAATTAGAGCTCCCAACTTCCTCCTCTCCTTCAATCATAAATTTGACATTGCACTTTAATTCTCCTGAAGCAGCCATTGCTTCAAAGGCCTTAACATGCATGAACATCTGTCCTTTATCATCACATGCCCCACGCGCAAAAATCGCACCTTCAGGATGTAGTTCCGTTTTTTTGATTACCGGTTCAAAAGCAGGGCTATCCCACAAATCAATCGGGTCAGCCGGCTGTACATCGTAATGACCATAGACCAATACAGTAGGCCACGACGGATCAACGATCTTTTCACCATAAACGATCGGATATCCATCCGTTTCACTTACCTCAACCAGATCAGCTCCGGCCCGTTTAATGTTATTCGCTACCTCATCAGCCGTTTGATGCACTGCATCGGCGTATTCAGGATCAGCGGAAATTGATGGTATTTTAAGAAGGTCAATCAGCTCATTAAGAAATCTCTCTTTGTTAGATGAAATGTATTCCCTGGTCTTTTGCATTTATTCTAAAATTTTAGTCTGCTTAAAAATGCGAAAAATTGAGCAAAAATGAATGAATTTGGAACTTCTTTTAGGTTTATGCAACTTATTTTCGGAAATTCGGGTCTAAGAAATAGTTAAGCGTAAATGAACTACCTATGAAGCAATATAAAATTCTTTTAACATCGTTCAGCTTGTTCTGCATGTCTGTTGTATTTGGTCAGATTGCTGTTACCAACACACAGACTCCCAATCAGCTTGTACAGAATGTATTGATCGGAGCAGGTGTAACTGCCTCAAACATCACTTTTAATACCACTACGGCAAATGCAAACGCCATTCAACCGTCTGCGGGATATTTTAATGCAAATGGCACTGCTTTTCCTTTGTATGCGGGTGTGGTTCTGAGCACGGGTAACGTTACTGCCTTACCGGGTGTTGCCTCGGCTTTTGCCTCGCAAGATCTTTCAGGTGGTAGTGACCCTGATCTGGCTGCAATTGAACCGGCAGGAATCCATGATGCAGCTGTGCTGGAATTTGATTTTGTTGCGACAGGAGATTCCGTTCGCTTCAATTATATTTTTGGTTCCGAGGAATATCCTGAGTTCGTGAATTCGGGATATAATGATGCATTTGGATTCTTTTTATCAGGACCTGGTATTGCAGGACCTTATGCAAATGGAGCCATCAACATTGCATTGGTACCGGGAACAAGTACTCCGGTGACGATTGACAACGTAAATAGTGGTTCTAATAGTGCTTACTATCAGGATAACAGTACGAATCCATTCGGTACAACCACCGTTCTTGATGCATTCACTACTGTTTTGGCAGCTGAAGCGCAAATCCAATGTGGTCAAACCTATCATATTAAAATCGCAATTGGCGATGCGGGGGATGGTATTTATGATTCTGCCGTATTCCTAGAAGCAAACTCTTTCTCATCTGACATGGTACAGGTTGCCGTTGCAACGGTTTCGGGTGACACTACGGTAGTTGAAGGATGTACTACAGCAGACCTTATGTTTATCCGCCCTGCGAATCAGATCAATGATTCACTGGTTATAAATTACACTATATCCGGAACTGCTCAGGATGGGGTAGATTTTCCGGCATTGCCGAACCCTATCACATTTGTACCGGGAGTAGATACAGTAATATTAACCATTGATCCGATCGCGGATGGTATTCCTGATAACATGGAGTACATTACAATTACTGTACAAACAGTTACGGTTTGTGGAGATACCATTACTTCTACGGGAACACTTTATATTTCCGATTCGGTTAATATTGATATTAATGAGCCTGATCCGACGGTATATTGTATAAACGATTCTGTGGAGGCTGTCGTCTCTGCTACTGGAGGTACTGCTCCGTATGTTTACACCTGGAGTACCGGTGTTGTAAATGATACAGCTTATCTGTCGACCGTAACCGGTTCGATGACCGGAGTCATTGACTATTACGTAACGGCTACAGATGCATGTAACTACTCGAACACAGATACGGTAACTGTTACGTTAAATCAAACACTACAGGTAGACACAACAATATCTTACCCTTCTTCGGCATGTAATCCAACCGGAGCTGTATCTGCCTTTGTCTCCGGACAAACGGGAGCTCCTTATTACCATTGGACAGGACCGGGAAATCCGGGGTCGTTTAACATAGATGCTACTGTAATGCAAAATATACCTCCGGGGTGGTATTACTTCACTGTAGTTGATGATGTATGTAATGCTTCGGACAGTGTTTATGTTGACGTGGAAAATCCTCCGATCGCGAACTTATCGGCAAACATTAATTATGGTTGTGCACCACTTACGGTAACGTTTACCAATTCGAGTCAGAACACAAACACCTATTACTGGGATTTTGGAAATGGTAATTCCTATAACGTGAATGACCTTTCTTCTCAAACAGAAACATTCCTGAGCGGAAGTACCGTAATGTTGGTAGCATTTGCTGACCCGACCTGTTCGGATACTGCTTACGTAAATATTGGTGTTGATCCGTGCGGATGTACTGACCCGAATGCGACAAATTATAATTCAATTGCGACAATAGACGACGGTTCATGTGTCTATCCTACTCCGGTAGTTACCGCGCCTAACGTATTTACTCCGAATGGTGATAATGACAATGACTTGTTTGTACTTAGTCACATAAATACTGTTGACATTCAACTAGTGATTGTTAACCGTTGGGGAAATGTAATGTATGAAGGTTCAGGTCCGAATCCTGTTTGGGATGGAAAAGAAGGCAACAATGAAGCCGTAGAAGGAACTTATTTCTACAAATTCATAGCAACAGGCTATTCTGGTGAGGAAGTTACAGGTCACGGGTTTGTTGAATTGATCAGAGACTAATTATTATAGATATTACACCTACTATCTATTCAAGGAAGGTCGTTACTCTTTAAGTAGCGACCTTTTTTAATAAAGGAAATTGTGATACGGGTAGCGCTTTTCGAAAATGCGTTTCACTTCCAGATACAGGATATTTTTAAATTCCTCCACATTCGACTTGTCCTGCGCAGAAATAAAGACACACTTCTTATCTGACAACTGAGCCATCCATTTACGTTTCATGGATTCCAGATCCATATTTTCATCTTCAGACGGAACGTAAGCATCTATTTTGTTGAAGACCACGATTGTAGGTTTTTCTTCCTTGTCAATCTCGGCCAACGTTTCATTGACAACGTTATACTGATCCTCAAAAGTAGGGTGCGAAATATCCAGAACATGAACCAAAATATCTGCTTCCCGAACTTCATCCAGCGTGGACTTAAAAGACTCTACCAATTGATGCGGCAGCTTTCTGATAAACCCAACCGTATCTGTCAGCAAGAAAGGTAGATTTTCAATCACTACTTTTCGGACCGTCGTATCCAAAGTGGCGAACAGCTTGTTTTCCGCAAACACCTCAGATTTACTGATCAGATTCATGATTGTACTTTTCCCCACGTTTGTATAACCGACAAGAGCAACGCGCACCAATTGACCTCTGTTTCCTCTCTGGATGGCCATTTGTTTATCGATATCTGTCAGCTTTTTCTTTAGCAAGGCTATCTTCTGCTGAATAATCCTTCGGTCTGTCTCAATCTGCGTTTCACCCGGACCGCGCATCCCAATCCCTCCTTTTTGTCGCTCAAGGTGGGTCCACATGCGTGTAAGTCTGGGCAAAAGATATTGTAACTGAGCCAGTTCCACCTGTGTCTTCGCATGTGCCGTTCTCGCCCGGCTTGCAAAAATATCGAGGATCAGGTTGTTCCTGTCCAGGATCTTGACTTCAAGTTCACGTTCAATATTACGTAATTGAGATGGACTCAGTTCGTCATCGAAAATAACCAGATCGATCTCATTTTCTTTTACATACTCTTTGATCTCATCCAGTTTTCCCGAACCGACATAGGTACGTGGATTGGGAATAGGCATTTTCTGAAGGAATTTCTCTACGGTTATTGCTCCGGCTGTTTCCGCCAAAAACTCCAATTCATCCAGGTATTCATTCGCTATCTCTTCAGTTATATCCGACGATATAACTCCAACTAATACACAACGCTCCTCTACAGCATCAACCAATACGTGCTCTTGTCTCATTTTTCTCTAAGTGTTAACACATAACTTATAAGACTATCCAACTCCTCTTCGTTTCTATAAGCATGCGACTGAGGAGGCATACCACTTCTTCCGTTTTTTATTATATCGGATATTCCGGATTTCGACAACCCGGATTTTCTCAGATCAAATGCACCGCCTGCTCCCAAAGAGCCATCCTGCCCATGGCAAGCCATACAATTGTTATCGTATAATGTTTTACCGCTTTTAACAGAAACCGAAAGAGAATCACTGTTTCCGTTCTCTACCCCGGAATTACCGCTGCATGCCGAAGTTACGGCTAAAATGATCAGACCGAAAAAAGGTGCTCTTCTTAAAACCATCCGTTTCCAAATCCTCTGAAAGGCCATGGAATAAAGAGGATAATGATCAACAATGCAAGAACATAGTGGATCAGAATTGCTCTGTGCTTATCACGGGTTCCTTTCAATTTCTTTTCTGCCTTACTTCTTCCAATGGTTAAGACAACAGCAGCCAGAATCATTCCTATTATGTGCTCCAATCCGAAGAACCGGTACATTCCATTTGCCATATCACTCGACATCCATCCTTCTACAAATTGAACTTTTGGTGAAACAAAGTAAAGTACCAATCCAATTAAGATCTGCGTATGAATAAAGATCATTGCAAATAAAT
The DNA here is from genome assembly GCA_003247185.1 of Crocinitomicaceae bacterium. Taxonomy (GTDB): domain Bacteria; phylum Bacteroidota; class Bacteroidia; order Flavobacteriales_D; family Crocinitomicaceae; genus UBA4466. Next base: position 1,629 of record QKAV01000004.1, on the reverse strand, counting down.
TAATCTTCTTGTCTTTGTCAGTATAATTCCCAGACTGCATTGACTTTGCTGCATTGAAGATGGCAGCCAATAATAATATCAATGCGACCCATCTTAACCCTGAATGGGCGTGTAATAATCCGTTATACATAATTCGATGCTTTGTACAAAGATAATACATGAGAGCTCCACATTTCCGCTTCTCGCGTCATTTTTATAATTTCACGGTTCGTAATTCAGGAAAATGAAACACCTTTTTAGCGTATTCGCACTCATTTTGATACAATTTTCCTTTGCTCAGATTATTCCATCGAACGGAATAGCTGAATCCAAGGCCGAATGGATCGCAATCAAAGGAGCAACAATTGTTGTCTCTCCGGAGAAGCAAATCTCTAACGGAACGATCATCATTCACAATGGTTTGATCGAAAAAATCGGAACGATGTTAACGATCCCGAAAGGAGCGGTAGAAATTGATTTGGAAGACAAATTCATTTACCCGGCTTTTATCGAATTGAATAGTTCCGTAGGCATGCCTGAATTAAAAGGAACTCCATGGAATCCCAGCCCGCAACTGGAATCTCGAAAAGACAACAAATACTACTGGAATGAAAGTATTCATCCGGAAATCAATGCCAATGAGATTTACACCTACAATAAGCAGGGTGTTGAGCTACTCGTTTCCAAGGGATTCGGTTACGCGCTGACCAGACAGGACGACGGGATTGCACAGGGATTCGGTTCGTTTGTTGCACTTGGAAATGATGGAGATGAAATAAAAATTTACCCGATCAATACGGCCTTCTTCTCTCTGAACAAGGGTATTTCGAGACAGACGTATCCTTCTTCTCAAATGGGTTCTATTGCCCTGCTTCGACAAGCACTTTATGATGCCGATTGGTACAAGAGCCAAAAACAATCCGCAATTAATCTTTCTCTTGACGCTATGAACAGGCAAATGGAGGGAGCTCAATTATTTTTTAAAACATCTGATAAATTTGAAATACTTCGGGCGCAAAAAATTGCAGAAGAATTCAAACTGAAATTCACGTATGTAGGTTCCGGAAATGAATATACAATTGCAGAAGAATTACACAATACCGGTGCAACAGTAATATTGCCTCTGAACTTCCCTGCTGCTTTCGATGTTCAGGATCCATATATATCGAGACAAATCCCTCTGAGTGAACTCAAACACTGGGAACTTGCTCCGAAAAACCCATATATCCTGGCATCAAACGGAATACCAATCTGTCTTTCAGGTGAAGCAAACGGAAAAGCAGACGAGTTCTGGAAGAACCTCAGGAAAGCACTTGAAAATGGGTTGAGTAAAGAAGAAGCCTTAAAAGCATTGACTACAACACCGGCGGAAATACTTCATCTCAGCGACCAAATTGGCAGTTTGGAGAAGGGTAAAGTAGCCAGTTTCATGGTGTACAATTCTGACCCCTTTTTGGGTGATGCAGAATTGCTGGAGTCCTGGTTGAATGGAACACGAAAAGTGATTAAAACTGAGAAAGATCAAAAAATTGCAGGAAAATATGACCTGAATATTGACAGAAAAACATTGGAACTCACGATAACCGGAAATGCAGAAAAACCGGAAGGAAAAATAAAATTAAAATATACGCATCCATCTACGGGAGCTGT